>NZ_JAFLWU010000027.1:0-82849 GCF_017316265.1 Pseudomonas sp. Marseille-Q1929 | reverse complement strand
GGAGGCGAATTCTACAGCGTTACACGCTGCTGTCAACACCTCTTTTTCAACTTCTTTCTGGCTTCGATGAACTGAAGCACCTGCTGCCGAAACCTACATAACTCATTGTTTACCAAGGAGTTTTCCGCTTCGACTGCGCCGGAAGTGGGGCGAATTATAGACATCTGAAATCTGCCGTCAACCGTTAATTTGGTTTTTCTATCAATTAGATAAAATTGATTAAAAAACCACCAATTCAGTTCCTTCTATATAGAAGAGAGGTATCAGATAACCCCAGCCTCTCTCAAAGCAGCCACATTCGCCTCCCCCAAACCAAGCACCTCACGCAACACCAGAGCCGTATGCTCACCCAGCAGCGGAGGCGCACTCCGATACTCCACCGGCGTCTTGGACAGCCGTATAGGGCTGGCCACTTGAGGCACCATCCCCGCCAACGCATGGGGCAACGCCATCGCCAAGCCACGCGCCTTGACCTGGGGATCGGCAAACACCTGCGCCAGATCATTGATCGGCCCACAAGGCACACCAACCTGCTCCAGCTGCTCCACCCATTCAGCCGTCGTCTTGAAGACCGTCGCCTGGCGAATCAATGGAATCAGCTCCGCACGATTGGCCACCCGCACTCTATTAGTAGAGAAGCGCGGATCATCCGCCCACTGTGGCTGCCCAGCCACTTCGGCAAACTTACGGAATTGCCCGTCATTACCTACGGTCAGGATGAAATCGCCGTCTGCCGTAGGAAAGTCTTGATACGGCACGATATTCGGATGCGCATTACCCAAGCGCTTCGGCGCTACGCCCGTCGTCAGGTAATTCATCGCCTGGTTAGCCAGACAGGCCACCTGCACATCCAATAGCGCCATATCGATATGCTGCCCCCCACCATCATGATCCCGATGCGCCAGCGCGGCCAGAATTGCCACAGTCGAATAGAGCCCCGTGAGGATGTCAGTCAACGCCACGCCAACCTTTACCGGCCCAGCGCCTTCATCACCCTCGGGGCGTCCAGTCAGGCTCATGAGCCCACCCAAGCCCTGGATCATGAAATCGTAGCCCGCACGCCCGGCATAAGGCCCTGTCTGGCCAAAGCCGGTGATCGAGCAGTAGATCAATTCTGGATTGATCTCCTTGAGCGACTCATAGTCCAGCCCATACGCCGCCAGACCACCAACCTTGAAGTTCTCGATCAGAATGTCGGACTTGGCCGCCAGGTCGCGCACCAGCTTCTGCCCCTCGGGTCGCGTGAAGTCGATGGTCACCGACTCTTTATTGCGGTTGGCCGACAAGTAGTACGCCGCCTCGCTGGTGTTCTCGCCATAGGCATCCTTGAGGAAGGGTGGCCCCCACGCCCGGGTGTCATCACCACTACCCGGTCGTTCGACCTTGATGACCTCAGCCCCAAGGTCCGCAAGAATCTGCCCGGACCAAGGCCCCGCCAGCACTCGCGATAAATCCAGTACCCGCAGATGCGAAAGCGCGCCCATGCCGTGCTCCTATTAATAGAACGCCTGAAGACCGGTTTGCGCACGCCCCAGAATCAACGCGTGCACGTCGTGAGTGCCTTCATAGGTGTTGACCACTTCCAGGTTGACCAGGTGACGGGCCACGCCAAACTCGTCGGAGATACCGTTGCCGCCCAACATATCCCGCGCCATCCGTGCGATATCCAAGGACTTGCCACAGGAGTTGCGCTTCATGATCGACGTGATTTCAACCGCCGCCGTCCCTTCATCCTTCATCCGCCCCAACCGCAGGCAGCCTTGCAAGGCCAAGGTGATCTCGGTCTGCATATCGGCCAGCTTCTTCTGAATCAATTGGGTCGCCGCCAATGGCCGACCAAACTGCTGGCGATCAAGGGTGTATTGGCGAGCGGTGTGCCAGCAAAACTCGGCTGCGCCCAACGCCCCCCAGGAGATGCCATAGCGCGCAGAGTTAAGGCAGGTGAAAGGCCCCTTCAGGCCGCGGACATCCGGGAAGATGTTCTCGTCTGGCACAAACACGTTATCCATGACGATTTCGCCGGTGATCGACGCACGCAGGCCTACCTTGCCGTGAATCGCCGGTGCACTCAGGCCTTTCCAGCCTTTCTCCAAAACAAACCCACGGATATCCCCCGCATCGTCCTTGCCCCAGACGACAAATACATCGGCAATCGGACTGTTGGTGATCCACATCTTGGCGCCCGTCAGGCTGTAGCCGCCGTCGACCTTACGCGCACGAGTAATCATCGCACCCGGGTCGGAACCGTGATCTGGCTCCGTCAGACCGAAACAACCGATCCACTCACCCGAGGCCAACTTCGGCAGATATTTTTGCTTCTGAGCCTCAGTGCCAAATTCATTGATCGGCACCATAACCAACGAAGACTGCACACTCATCATCGAGCGGTACCCAGAATCGACACGCTCCACCTCACGTGCGATCAACCCGTAGCAGACGTAGTTCAAGCCGCTGCCACCGTACTGCTCGGGAATCATCGCCCCCAGCAAGCCGGTCTCGCCCATCTCGCGAAAGATCGCCGGGTCGGTCTTTTCATGGCGGAAGGCTTCAAGCACCCGTGGCGCCAGCTTGTCCTGGGCGAATTGCTCAGCACTGTCGCGCACCATGCGCTCTTCTTCGGTGAGCTGTTGATCCAGCAACAGTGGATCGATCCAGTTGAAGCTTGCCTTGCCAGCCATGAATAAGTCCTCGCAAAGATAAATCAGAAGTCGTGCATGGAGCCTAGGCCGAGCGAACGAGGAGGGCAAACGAGGTTTCCGCATAGGGTTGTGCTAATTTCTCACTCCGAAACGCTCAAGAGCTGCGCCCATACGATTTACATGTGAGGACAAGGTACATGCGTAGAAAAATCCCCAGCACCACCGCCCTTGTCAGTTTTGAAGCGGCGGCCCGCCACGAGAGCTTTACCAAGGCGGCGCACGAGCTTTCGATCACCCAAGGTGCCATCTGCCGACAAATCGCCAGCCTTGAGGAGTTTTTAAGTGTCGAGCTGTTTCGGCGCTCACGGCGCGGGGTAAAGCTGACAGAGGCAGGGTTGTCCTACAGCCGTCGCGTAGCCACCCAACTCGATGCCGTGGAACGCGACACGTTGTCCGTGATGGGGCAGCAGGGCGCCAACGTCATCGAGTTGGCCGTGGTCCCGACATTCGGCACCCAATGGCTAATCCCCCGCCTCAAGGACTTTCAACACCAGCACCCGGAAGTCACGGTCAACCTCACGAACCGCACACGCCCGTTCCTGTTTGCCGACACCGACTTCGACGCCGCGATCTACTTCGGTGATGCCGATTGGTCCGGTACAGAATCCCACCGACTGATGGGAGAAAACCCTGTCCCAGTGTGCAGCCCACACTTCTTGGGCAACCGCACGCAATTCTCCCCTCAGGAGATCGCGCAGCTGCCATTGCTGCAGCAGACCACCCGACCCTACGCATGGCGCCAATGGTTCGACGCCCAGCAATTGAACGTGCCCCGCGACATGACAGGCCCGCGTTACGAGCTATTCTCGATGCTGTCCCAAGCCGCCATGCATGACATGGGCATCGCGCTGATCCCACCGTTCCTTATTCAACGCGAACTGGATGAGCGGCGACTGGTGATCGCAAGCCCTGAGGTACTGACCAGCGCGAAGGCCTATTACCTGATGATTCCTGACAGAAAAGTCGAATCCGCCTCGCTGCACGCGTTCAGGGACTGGCTGATCGATCAATCACAGCGCTATAGCCCCAGTATTTAAAGGCTGAAATGACATTGTTGACTTTGTAGTCAGACAAATTGCGATCCTACAGATATACGTATATGTCGCATTTAAGCAGACTGTACTTATCGGCTCAAAATACGGCGCAAAGCCATGATTCTCACGGCCTTCAGCGACGCTTACAGGTCAATGCGCGACTATTCACACCAGCAATGGAAAAACACCCGAGAAATGCCTACAGCCCTTTAAACCCATGTATTTGAAGAGGTTATTTCAGAGTGTTGCGACAATCAGTCACAGGGTGACTTGTAGTTAATTTTTCGTCACCCGTCATAATCCCTTGAAGGCCGTAAAGTTCGCCTGCAAAATGCCGCGCCCCGCTGTCATTTCAGCGGGATCGTGCTGATCGGCCGCCCCAGATGCGCCACTCACGGCGCACTGGCCTTTTTACAAAAAGATCAAAAGCAAAAAGATCATGCAGGAGATTTGACGTGCACATTGGTGTTCCTCTCGAAACCCAGACCGGTGAAACGCGGGTGGCTGCCACCCCGGAAACCATCAAGAAGCTGATCGGCCAGGGCCATAAGGTCACTGTTCAAAGCGGCGCCGGCATTAAAGCCAGCATCACGGACAGTGCCTATGAAGCGGCAGGCGCAACCATTGGCAGTGCCAACGATGCGTTTGGCGCCGAGCTGATTCTCAAGGTGGTAGCCCCCAGCGACAGCGAACTTGCGCTGATCAAAAGCGGCACCGTGTTGGTGGGCATGCTCAACCCGTTCAGCAACGAAACCATCGCCAAGCTCGCCGAGCGCGGTATCACCGCCTTTGCCCTCGAAGCTGCGCCGCGTACCTCGCGGGCCCAAAGCCTCGACGTGCTGTCCTCCCAGGCCAACATCGCCGGCTATAAAGCCGTGTTGCTCGCCGCTCATCATTATCCGCGCTTCATGCCGATGCTGATGACCGCCGCCGGTACCGTTAAGGCCGCGCGCGTGCTGATTCTCGGCGCGGGTGTTGCTGGCTTGCAGGCCATCGCGACGGCGAAACGTCTGGGTGCGGTGATCGAAGCGTCTGACGTGCGTCCGGCGGTGAAAGAGCAGATCGAGTCCCTCGGCGCCAAGTTCGTCGACGTGCCCTACGAGACCGATGAAGAACGCGAATGCGCCGTCGGCGTCGGTGGTTATGCGCGCCCCATGCCCACCAGCTGGATGCAGCGCCAGGCTCTGGCCGTGCATGAACGCGCCAAGCAAGCCGATATCGTCATCACCACGGCACTGATCCCGGGCCGCAAGGCACCGACCCTGCTCAGCGTCGAGACCGTCGCGCAGATGAAACCCGGCTCGGTGGTCATCGACCTCGCTGCCGCCCAAGGTGGCAACTGCCCGCTGACCGTCGCCGACCAGGTCGTGGTGGAAAACGGCGTGATCATCTGCGGCCCGACCAACCTCGCCGGTGCTGTCGCCGCCGATGCCTCGGCCTTGTACGCGCGCAACCTGCTGGACTTCCTGAAGCTGGTCTTCACCAAGGAAGGGCAGTTTGAAATCAACCTCGAAGACGACATCGTCGCCGCGTGCCTGATGTGCCGCGACGGCCAAGTCATCCGCAAAAACGCCTAAGCAGGGATTCAGACGATGGAAGAGCTTATCTCCCCCGGTATCTACAACCTGATCATCTTTGTGCTGGCGATTTATGTCGGTTACCACGTGGTCTGGAACGTGACGCCCGCGCTGCACACACCGCTGATGGCGGTGACCAACGCGATTTCCGCGATCGTGATCGTCGGCGCCATGCTGGCCGCCGCCCTCACCGTGACCCCGCTGGGCAAGACCATGGGCACCCTGGCCGTGGCGCTCGCGGCAGTGAACGTGTTCGGCGGCTTCCTGGTTACTCGTAGGATGCTTGAGATGTTCAAGAAGAAAGCGCCCAAAGCTAAAGAAGAGGTGCAGAAGTAATGAGCATGAATCTGGTAACGACGCTGTATCTGATCGCGTCGATCTGCTTCATCCAGGCCCTTAAAGGCCTGTCGCACCCGACCACGTCGCGTCGCGGCAACCTGTTCGGCATGCTCGGCATGGCGCTGGCGGTGCTCACCACCGTGGGCCTCATCTATAAGCTCGGTGCTGAACTCGCAACCGCCGGTATCGGCTACGTGATCGTCGGCCTGCTGGTCGGCGGCACCGCCGGTTCGATCATGGCCAAGCGCGTGGAAATGACCAAGATGCCGGAGCTGGTGGCGTTCATGCACAGCATGATCGGCCTGGCCGCGGTGTTTATCGCCATTGCCGCCGTGGTTGAGCCGCAATCCCTGGGTATCGTCAAACACCTCGGCGACTCGATCCCAGCCGGTAACCGCCTGGAACTGTTCCTCGGCGCGGCCATTGGTGCCATCACCTTCTCCGGTTCGGTGATCGCGTTCGGCAAGCTGTCGGGCAAGTACAAGTTCCGCCTGTTCCAGGGCGCACCGGTACAGTTTGGCGGCCAGCACAAGATCAACCTGGTGCTCGGCCTGCTGACCCTGGGCCTGGGCCTGGCGTTCATGTTCACCGGCAACCTCACCGCCTTCGCGCTGATGCTGGCCCTGGCCTTCGTGCTCGGTGTGCTGATCATCATCCCGATCGGCGGCGCCGATATGCCGGTGGTGGTGTCGATGCTCAACAGCTACTCCGGCTGGGCAGCGGCGGGTATCGGCTTCTCGCTGAACAACTCGATGCTGATCATCGCCGGCTCCCTGGTGGGCTCCAGCGGCGCGATCCTGTCGTACATCATGTGCAAGGCGATGAACCGCTCCTTCTTTAATGTACTGCTCGGCGGTTTCGGCAATGCGCCGGATGCGGGTGCCGCAGCCGGTTCCAAAGAAGCACGCCCGGTGAAGTCCGGCTCGGCCGACGACGCGACCTTCCTGCTGACCAACGCCGACACCGTAATCATCGTGCCGGGCTACGGCCTGGCGGTGGCGCGAGCGCAACACGCGCTCAAGGAACTGACCGAGAAACTGACCCACCGCGGCGTCACCGTGAAATACGCAATTCACCCAGTAGCTGGCCGCATGCCCGGCCACATGAACGTCCTGCTGGCCGAGGCCGAAGTGCCTTACGACCAGGTGTTCGAGATGGAAGACATCAACTCCGAGTTCGGCCAGGCCGACGTGGTGCTGGTGTTGGGCGCCAACGACGTGGTCAACCCGGCCGCCAAGAACGATCCCAACTCGCCGATCGCCGGCATGCCGATCCTCGAAGCGTTCAAAGCCAAGACCATCATCGTCAACAAGCGCTCGATGGCCAGCGGTTATGCCGGCCTGGATAACGAGCTGTTCTACCTGGACAAAACCATGATGGTCTTTGGTGATGCCAAGAAGGTCATCGAAGATATGGTCAAAGCCGTCGAGTAACACTGCCACAACGCAATACTCGAAACCCCGGCCTCTTGTAGGCTGGGGTTTTTTATTACTGCATGAAACCCGACCAAAGGCTCTAAATCGCTGCCCGGCATTCGACCATGGTAGCGGGCCGAATTTTTTTGAAATCACTAAACTGCGCACCTTGCTTCCGTAGCCTGAGATAAGAATCCATGTACCGTGATCGCATCCGCTTGCCTTCGTTGTTAGACAAGGTCATGAGCGCGGCAGACGCCGCCGCACTGATCGAAGACGGCATGACCGTCGGCATGAGCGGCTTCACCCGCGCCGGTGAAGCCAAGGCCGTGCCCCACGCCCTGGCCGAGCGCGCCAAGACGTCGCCGCTGAAAATCACCCTGATGACCGGCGCCAGCCTGGGCAACGACCTGGACAAGCAACTGACCGAAGCCGGCGTGCTGTCCCGTCGCATGCCGTTCCAGGTCGACAGCACCCTGCGCAAGGCGATCAACGCGGGCGAAGTGATGTTTATCGACCAGCACTTGTCGGAAACCGTCGAGCAACTGCGCAACAACCAGCTCAAGCTGCCGGACATTGCGGTCATCGAAGCCGTCGCGATCACCGAGCAAGGCCACATCGTGCCGACCACCTCCGTGGGCAACTCGGCCAGCTTCGCGATTTTCGCCAAACAAGTGATCGTCGAGATCAACATGGCGCACAACCCGAACCTGGAAGGGCTGCACGACATCTATATCCCGACCTATCGGCCAACCCGCACGCCGATTCCGCTGGTGAAGGTGGATGACCGCATCGGCAGCACCGCGATCCCGATCCCGCCGGAGAAAATCGTCGGCATCGTCATCACCAACCAAGCCGACTCTGCCTCTACCGTGACGCCGCCTGACAGCGACACCCAAGGCATCGCCAATCACCTGATCAACTTCCTCAAGCAGGAAGTGGACGCCGGGCGCATGACCAACAAGCTTGGCCCGCTGCAGGCCGGGATCGGCAACATCGCCAACGCGGTGATGTGCGGCTTGATCGACTCACCGTTCGAAGACCTGACCATGTACTCGGAAGTGCTACAGGATTCGACGTTCGACCTGATCGACGCCGGCAAGCTGAGCTTCGCCTCGGGCAGTTCGATCACCTTGTCGGAGCGCCGCAATGCTGACGTGTTCGGCAACCTGGAACACTACAAGGACAAGCTGGTACTGCGCCCGCAAGAGATCTCCAACCACCCGGAAGTAGTACGGCGCCTGGGCATTATCGGGATCAACACGGCGCTGGAGTTCGATATCTACGGCAACGTCAACTCCACCCACGTGTGTGGCACGCGGATGATGAACGGCATCGGCGGCTCCGGCGACTTCGCGCGCAATGCGCACCTGGCGATCTTCGTGACCAAGTCGATCGCCAAGGGCGGCGCGATTTCGAGCGTGGTGCCGATGGTCAGCCATGTGGACCACACCGAGCATGACGTCGATATCCTCGTGACCGAAGTCGGCCTGGCAGATTTGCGCGGCCTGGCGCCACGCGAACGCGCGCGGGTGATCATCGATAACTGTGTACACCCGGCATACCGCGATGCGTTGAACACCTATTTCGACAGGGCCTGCGCCATCGGCGGGCACACCCCGCACATCCTGCGGGAAGCCCTGAGCTGGCACATCAACCTGGAAGAAACCGGGCATATGCTCAAGGCGTAATTGATACAGATCCGGGCTGATGCAAATACAGTTTCATCAGCCCGGCGTTGTCACCGTCACTTCTGTCAAAAACTGTACTGCTGTACCGGTCATTTCCTACCGAAATATCCCACACACCCTGCCGAAAATGCCTATTTAGCACCATTTCAGTGCGGACAGGTACAGTTGCCCCATTTCAGTACAGTACAGCCCCCTTAAACAGTTAACTGGCCCCTCACAATACAGGTGAACTGTATCTAGAGAGTCTTGCGCAGGAGGAGGATCATTGGCATCAGTTAAACCACTACCTAATCCCGCCACAAGCGGAAGGATGTCATCATGGAACGTACACTCAGTTCCGAACTGTTCTTCGAAGAAAAAGCTGTAAACACCCAGGCTTCCCTGCCTCTGCGCGTTATCGCCAACCTGATGTTGTGGCAGCGCCGCATCTCCAGCCGCCACCAACTGGCTCGCCTGGATTCGCGTCTGCTGGCTGACGCTGGTATCAGCGAAGCTCAACGCTACGAAGAGCTGAGCAAGCCGTTCTGGCGCTAATTTAGCGCTCGCTGGCCCTGACCTGCCGGGTCCACCGCCAGCAACCTGATTTGTCAAAACAAAGCCCGCCCCGGGAGACCGGAGGCGGGCTTTGTTGTTTCCGGGATTTGGCTGCTCGGCGGTAAAAACAGTAGCCCTGCGCACAGAGCGGTACAGTTTAAAAAATCAAACAGTTAAGCAGTACAATTTAGCATTGGTGTATCTGTATCGGTCACAGCGACTCGCCCAACATGGTGTTCCAGGACCTCATGAAAGAAAGGCGCCAACCATGGATACCTACACTTCTGTCTATAAACGCTTGCTCTCCACCCTTGCCAAATGGGCACGCCAAGCCCACGAACGGCGCCAGTTGGCGCAGCTTGATCATCGTGAACTGTCTGACCTCGGTATCAGCCCCGCTGATCGGATGACCGAGCTGGCCAAGCCGTTCTGGCGTGACTAGACGGTCAAGAGGCTTTCCGAACGGATAAGCGGCGGCTTAATATCCAGCCACTACGTGGCGAACCTTGTCGTACGGGCGTCTGATCCACATTGGCTGCCTTGCGCCACCTTATCCGTTCATCTACAGGAGTTACCCCATGTCCCGTCTTCGTCTGCTGAGTGCTGCCGCCCTGCTGGCAATCGCTGCCAACGCCAACGCAACCAGCCTGATCGTGACCACTGACTCGATCGTCGGCGCGCTCAAAGCCACCTCCGACGCCACCTCCGATGCCACTTCGTCCCTGCGCGACAACAAGGTCGTGCGCGCCGCCCGTGACGACGCCGCCAGCTTCGTCGCCAGCGAAGGCGCGATCCGTGGTGTGAAACTGGAAAGCGCCCTGGCCCAGATTCGCCAACAAGCGCCGCAACTGAACACCGCGACTGACGCCCAACTGGCCCAAGCCATCCTGGCCATCTAACTACCGGCCGCATGCCTCGGCGCTGGCTCTCGCCGGGGCATTGCGCTAGCCTTGGCGCTCGTTTTCAGTTGTCGAGTCCCATGGCTTTTTCATACCGCCTGTTCATCGCCCCTTTAGTATTTTCCGCCTGTTGGTCGCCACTGGCTTCGGCCTTTGACGTGACCACCCAGGGTACCGTCGCTAGCGCGTACGCCACCAGCAAGGTGACCTCCGCGCCATTCGATAGAAAAATCGTGGCCGCCAGGGATGACGCCGCTGCGTTCATCGCCACTGACGGCCAATGGCGCGGAGCACGCCTGGAATCCGCACTGGATGACTTGCGCCGCAGCCACCCGAAACTTAACGCCAGCGACCGTGAACTGGCGCAAGCAATTCTCGTCCAATAATCATCTTTGTATTTCCATCTTTGTAATCGGAGTTATTCCATGCGTAGCCCGCTGATCGCCGCCACCCTAGGCCTGCTGTTGTTGGCCGACGTTGCCCAGGCGCATACCTTGGTGGCCACCAGTAACATCATTGTTCGCGCCTCCGGCCGCACCATTGATTTCACCTCGGACACTACCACCTCCATCCGCGACTCGAAAATCGTCCGCGAAGCCCACGACGACGCCGCCAGCTTCGTCGCCAGCAACGGCGAGATCCGTGGCGCACAACTCGAAGCCGCCTTTGACACCCTGCGTACCCGCGTGCCCGAAGCCCGCGACGCCAGCGATCAGACCCTCGCCGAAGCTATCCTCGCTCTGTGAGGCGCCTCACCGCCTGGCTCCTGGCGTGGACTGTCCTGCTCAGTGCAGGCGCAGCCCAGGCCAGCCTGCAACTGCGGCTCAAGACCGACGGCTTGAGCCCGGCGCAGCAGCAAGCCAGCCAGGCCTTGCTCGACGAGGCGATGCGAGCACTGCCGCCACGCTTTATCGAGCAGCTTGACCGGCGTATCGATGTCGGCTGGACCGACAAGATGCCGGAGAATGCCTACGGCCAAGCCTCCCTGGTGTCCGAGCTGGACCTCAACAGCAACCTGCTCGCCAGCCTCACCGACGGCAGCGCCGCCACCCAGAAAACCAACCGACCCCACGGCACCGTGCGCCGGGAAATGCTCGCCACCGTGCTGCATGAACTGACCCACATCTATGACCGTGCACGCCTGTGGTCCAAAAACGACCGTGCGCTGATCAACCGGTGCAGCCGCCAGAACAACCTCACCGGCCTGATCGGCCTGCCCGACCAATGCCGTGGCCAGAATGGCCGGCGCTTCACCCTTAGCGACGACCCGCGCCTGCTGGACCTCGCCGGCTGGCCGCAATACGTCGGCCGTCGCGGTGAGCGCGAACAACACAACCGCCAGGTCGCCCGCAGCCCGGACATCTACGAAACCACCAGCCCGCTGGAATTCGTCGCGGTCAACATGGAGTACTTCCTCCTCGACCCCAGCTACGCCTGCCGCCGCCCGGCGCTGTTCCGCTATTACCAGGAACACTTCGGCTGGGCACCACCGCAACAAGACGCCTGCGCCAAGACCTACGCCTTCCTGAACGCCGGCAACGACTTCGCCAAGACGCCCCTCGGCCAGATCGACCCGGAACGGGTCTACGAGATCGACTACTTGCTGGCCGAAGCCAACCAGAACCTGGTCAGCCGCTGGGGCCACAGCATGTTGCGCCTGGTGATCTGCGCGCCCGGCCGCCCACGCGGGCCGGATTGCCGGCTGGACCTGGACCAGCACCTGGTGTTGTCCTACCGCGCTTTTGTCGGTGACGTACAACTGTCGAGCTGGGATGGCCTGGTCGGCAAATACCCGTCACGGCTGTTCGTGCTGCCGCTGGCCCAGGTGATCGACGAATACACCAAGACCGAACTGCGCGGCCTGGCCTCGGTGCCGCTGAAACTGTCACGCCAGGAAATCAACGACACCGTCGAGCACGCCGCCGAGATGCACTGGAGCTACGACGGCAACTACTTCTTCATCTCCAATAATTGCGCAGTCGAAAGCCTGAAACTGTTGCGCAGCGGCAGCGCCAACCCGCAACTGACCGGCCTGGACAACATCACCCCCAACGGCTTGCTCGAAGTATTGAGCGCCCGTGGCCTGGCCGACACCAGCGTGCTTGACGACAAACGCAACGCCCTGCGCCTGGGTTACCACTTCGACTCGTTCCGCGAGCGCTACCAGGCGATGTTCGACGTCTTGCGCAAACACCTGCCGATCAAGCAGACCCAGGTCGAAGACTGGCTGTCCCTCAGCGCCGCCGAGCGCCGCCCCTGGTTCGACAAGGCCGACCTGCGCACCAGCGCCGCGCTGTTGCTGCTGGAACAGGCGAGCTACCGCAAACAACTGATGCTCGCCCAGGACGAAGTCAAACAACGCTACCTGGGCGCCCGCGAGCTGAAAAACGGCGGCATGGAGAAGGCCAACAACACCTTGCAACAAATCCTCGCCAACAGCGGCTTCCTCAGCCGCCCGGCAGAACTGCTCGGCAGCGGCGGCTACGGCCTGCCGCAACCGTCGGAAGCCAAACGCCTGGAATCGGAAAGCGCCGAACGCCAGAAACAGCTGCAATCGCTGACCGGCGACCTGGATAAAGAGGTGAGGGCGCTGCTGGATCCGGCCCGGGCTGATGAGATTGCGGCGTGTGAGGCCAACCTCAAGCAGGTGGGTGAGCATCTAAGGGCCTTGCACAAAGCCGCCGGCGGCCTCGAACTCCCCTAAGAACTCTCTGCAAACACACCTCGAATGTGGAAGCTGGCTTGTGTGGGAGCTGGCTTGCCTGCGATAGCGGTGGATCAATGCCACATGTGCTGGCTGACACACCGCCATCGCAGGCAAGCCAGCTCCCACATTGGATCTCCACAAATCTGACGACCGGGTGTCTTCCCACCTACACCTGTTTTCCCAGCGAAAGCTAGCTGAAAGCTTTCCCGTCTAGGATCGCCTCCAACTGCCGGCACCAGACCGGCTGTACACAACAACAATGGTGATTCCCGATGTCCGTCCGTACCCGCCTGTTCGCTCCAACTCCCCCCGTACGCCTCGTGCCTTTCGTTCTGCGCTGAGCCCCACCCGGTTCGCCATTCCCTAGCCGCGCTACGCCTGGAGTATTCCTATGCTGACTTTCCTTGGCTTTGCCATGGTCATCACGTTCATGTTCCTCATCATGACCAAGCGCCTGTCTGCGCTGATCGCCTTGATCATCGTGCCGATCCTGTTCGCGCTGTTCGGCGGTTTCGCGCCGGACATCGGCCCGATGATGCTTGCGGGCATCACCAAGCTGGCGCCAACCGGCGTGATGCTGATGTTCGCCATTCTCTACTTTGCCCTGATGATCGACTCCGGCCTGTTCGACCCGGCCGTGCGCAAGATCCTCAAGATGGTCAAGGGCGACCCGCTCAAGGTTTCGGTCGGCACCGCCGTGCTGGCTCTGGTCGTGTCCCTCGACGGTGACGGCGCCACCACCTACATGATCTGCGTGGCCGCCATGCTGCCGCTGTACCAGCGCATCGGCATGAGCCCGCGGATCATGGCCGGCCTGATCATCCTCGCCGGTGGCGTGATGAACATGACGCCTTGGGGTGGCCCGACCGCCCGTGCCGCCAGTGCGCTGCATGTGGACCCCTCGGACATTTTCGTGCCGATGATCCCGGCGATGGCCGCCGGCGTCGTCGCGATCCTGGTGATTGCCTACATGTACGGCCTGCGCGAACGTGCACGCCTGGGTGAATTGCACCTGCAAGGCGACGAAATCGACCACAGCGAAATCAGCGTGTCGCAATTCCCGGACGCCCGTCGTCCGAAGCTGATCTGGTTCAACGGCGCCCTGACCTTGGCCCTGATGTGCACGCTGATCGCCGGCCTGCTGCCACTTCCAGTGCTGTTCATGGTGGCGTTCAGTATCGCGATGATCGTCAACTACCCGTGCCTGCAAATGCAGAAAGACCGCGTCGCCGCCCACTCCGGCAGCGTATTGGCGGTAGTCGGGCTGATCTTCGCCGCGGGTATCTTCACCGGCATCCTGTCGGGCACCGGCATGGTCGATGCGATGTCCAAGAGCCTGCTGGCCGTCATCCCTGACGCGCTGGGCCCATACCTGGCCGTAATCACCGCGCTGGTGAGCATGCCGTTCACGTTCTTCATGTCCAACGACGCGTTCTACTACGGCGTACTGCCCGTCCTCGCCGAAGCCGCCAGCCACTACGGCATCACTGCCGCAGAAATGGGCCGTGCGTCGATCGTCGGGCAACCTGTGCACCTGTTGAGCCCGCTGGTACCTTCCACTTACCTGCTGGTCGCGTTGGCGGGTATCGAATTTGGCGATCACCAGCGCTTCACCCTCAAGTGGGCAGTGCTGGTATGCCTGTGCATAATGGTCGCCGCTTTGCTGATGGGGATTATTCCGCTGTTCAGCACTCTATAATCGTACCAACTCAACCGCGCGGCGCTGCAGCTTGCGCGGTTTAACACTTGCTCAAAGGAATACACATGGAATGGCTGACCAATCCAGAGATCTGGATTGCCTTCTTCACCCTGACGGCCCTCGAGATCGTCCTGGGCATCGATAACATCATCATGATTTCGATCCTGGTCAGCCGCATGCCCAAGCATATGCAGGCACGCACCCGGATCTTCGGCCTGGCCCTGGCCATGGTCACGCGAATCCTGTTGCTGCTGTCGATCACCTGGGTCATGCAACTGACCGCCGACCTGTTCGTGGTCTTCGGCCAAGGCATTTCCGGGCGTGACCTGATCCTGTTCTTCGGTGGCCTGTTCCTGCTGTGGAAAAGCTCCCAGGAGATGTACCACGCACTGGAAGGCGAAGACGAAACCCACGAAGAACCGGGCGGCAAGGGTGGCAAGTTCATCTACACCATCATCCAGATCGCGATCATCGACATCGTGTTCTCCCTGGACTCCGTGATCACCGCCGTCGGCATGGTTTCCCATGTACCGGTCATGGTCGCTGCGATTGTCGTGGCGGTACTGGTGATGATGTTGGCCGCCGGCACCATCAGCGAATTCATCGACAAGCACCCGTCGCTGAAGATGCTCGCGCTGTCGTTCCTGCTGGTCGTGGGTACCGTGCTGATCGCCGAGTCGTTCGATGTGCACGTGCCAAAAGGCTACGTCTACTTCGCCATGGCGTTCTCGCTGGCGGTAGAAGCGGTGAACATCAAGATGCGCACCGCCATCGCGAAAAAGAAGAAACAGCAGGATCCGGTGAAACTGCGCAAAGATATTCCGGGTCAATAAACCCGAGCCAGTCAAAAAGGGGCTTTTCAAGCCCCTTTTTCACGTCTGCAGAAAGCTGATTTCATGACAGTTTTGTTTCAATCACCCTTTCAGCTATGCAATGCTGGCGCGCACGCCATTCGCCAACTACAGCTTAAGTACAAGACGTAGAGCGGCACGCGGCAACTTTCCTACGCTTCTCTTGAAGCGAACCCACACGGGGGGCCGAGCATGCTGACCTTGCTCAATCTGCTTTCCGCCGTGACCCTGCTGATCTGGGGCACGCATATCGTCCGTACCGGCATCTTGCGGGTCTACGGCTCCAACCTGCGCCACGTCATCGGGCAGAACATGTCCAAGCGCTGGCTGGCCTTTGTCGCCGGCATCCTGGTGACCGCCATGGTGCAGAGCAGCAACGCCACGGCCATGCTGGTGACGTCGTTTGTCGGTCAAGGCCTGATGGGGCTGATGCCCGCCCTGGCGACCATGCTCGGCGCCGACGTCGGTACCGCGCTGATGGCGCGGGTGCTGACCTTTGACTTGTCCTGGCTGTCGCCGCTGCTGATCTTCCTCGGGGTGATTTTCTTCCTCTCGCGCAAACAGACGCGGGCCGGGCAGATGGGCCGCGTCGGCATCGGCCTGGGCCTGATCGTGCTGGCCCTGCAATTGATCGTAGAGGCCGCCGGGCCGATTACCCACGCCCAAGGCGTCAAAGTCATCTTCGCCTCGCTGACCGGCGACATCCTGCTGGATGCCTTGGTCGGCGCCTTGTTCGCGATGATTTCCTACTCCAGCCTGGCTGCCGTCCTACTCACCGCCACCCTGGCCGGCGCCGGTGTGATCGGCTTGCATGTGGCCATCGGCCTGGTGATCGGCGCCAACATTGGCAGCGGCGTGCTGGCCTTCCTCAGCACCAGCATGCAAAACGCCGCCGGCCGCCAGGTGGCGCTGGGCAGCCTGCTGTACAAGTTGATCGGCCTGCTGCTGATCATCCCGGTGCTCGACCCGCTCGTACGCTGGATGGATGGTTTGGACTACGGCATGCAGGGCATGGTCATCACCTTCCACCTGCTCTACAACGTCAGCCGTTGCCTGATCCTGTTGCCAACCATCGGCCCGATGGCGCGCCTGTGTGCCTGGTTGCTGCCCGAGCGCGAAGAACTCAACGGCAAGGCCAAACCCCGTCACCTGGACCTGACAGCGCTGACCACGCCAAGCCTGGCACTGGCCAACGCCGCCCGCGAGACCCTGCGCCTGGGTGACCTGATCGACAACATGCTGACCTCGATGCAGGAAGTGCTGCGCGGCAAGCAAACCGCCATCACCCAGGCCATGCGCAGCCTCAGCGATGACGTCGAAGCGCTGTACAGCGCGATCAAACTCTACCTGGCGCAAATGCCCCGCGAAGACCTCAGCGAGCAAGACAGCCGACGCTGGGCCGAGATCATCGAGCTGTCGATCAACCTCAAGCTGGCCGGTGACCTGATCGAACGCATGCTGCGTAAAGTCCAACAACAGAAAACCTCCCAGCGCCGCCAGTTCTCCGAGGTCGGCCTGGAAGAACTGTCCGACCTCCACAGCCAGTTGATTGCCAACCTGCGCCTGGGCCTGTCGGTGTTTCTCAGCGCCGACCCGGAAAGCGCCCGCCAACTGCTGCGCGAGAAGCGCCGTTTTCGCGCCCAGGAACGGCGCCTGGCCCACGCCCACGTCAGCCGTTTACAGCGCAAGATCGTACAGAGCCTGGAGACCAGTTCCCTGCATCTAGAACTGATTGCCGACATGAAACGTCTCAACTCGTTGTTTTGCAGCAGTGCCTATGTAGTGTTGGAAACGTCCGACACCGGCGCACTCTCCGCCGAAGATATTGCCGACATCACACATTCGCCCTGAACGTACGATGGCCCGTGAAGTCAGTTAACACTGACCTCACTCGCCAGGAAGCCAGTTATGCGTCGCCTGTTATTCATCTGCCTGCTCATGGGTTCTGCCCACGCCTTTGCCTTTGACCGCCTGCAAGTCGAGGGCTACACCTTGCCCAACGGCCTGCAATTGCTGCTCAAGCCGGGCACCGAGCGCGGGCATGTGGCGATCCGCCTGGTGGTCGGCGTCGGCCTGGATGACTTCGCCTGCGCAGACAAGGAACTGCCGCACCTGCTCGAACACTTGCTGTTCAGCGGCATCGACGGCGGCGGCGAAGGCGACCTGGAAGACCGCATGCAAGCCCTGGGCGGCGAGTGGAACGCCTACACCAGCAATGCCGACACCACCTTCGTGATCGAGGCGCCGGCGCAAAACCAGCGCAAGGTGCTCGACCTGCTGCTGGCGATCATCACCCGCACCGAACTGACCGAAGCCAATATCAACGCGGCCAAGCAAGTGGTGGAGCGTGAGGACGGCGGCCATTACTCCCACCTGCAACGCCTGCTCGACCGCCAGGACCTTGGCCACACCGCCAGCAATCAACTCGCCGTCGAACTGGGGCTCAAATGCGCCGAACGTGCTGAAGTCGGCCAGTTGACCCGTGACCAGTTGGAGGACCTGCGCAAACACTGGTACGCCCCCAACAACATGACCCTGATCATCGTCGGCGATCTCGACAAACTCCTGCCGGCCTACCTGGAACGCACCTACGGCCAGCTCGACCCGGTCGATCCCAGCGAACACCGTGAACTGCCGCAAATCCAGCACGCCGCCGCCAGCCAGCGCGAACTGATCCACGGCTGGGTTGGTGACAGCGCCAAGCTGCACTGGCTGTTCCCCGAACCGCTGCTGGACGACCAGCACGATGAAACCTACGACCTGCTCAAGGACTACCTCGACTGGGCGCTCTACCGCGAAATGCGCCTCAAGCACGGCCTGTCCTACGGCCCATGGAGTGAACGGGAAGTACTCGGCGGCGTCGGTTTCCTCAGCGTCAATGCCGACCTGGAGCGGGAAAATCTCCCCGAAGCCGAGCAAGTGCTGAAAAACCTACAGGCGCAACTGCTCAAGGACGGCCTCGACCCGGTCGTTTTCGCACGTCTGCAACAAGCCGCCATCGCCCGCCAGGCCTGGGCCGTGCAAGGCAACAGCGCCCTGGCCGATTACTACTGGGCCGCCTCGGGCGACTACAACAACGGCCACTTCAGCGACCCGGCCAAACGCATCAAGGCGGTCAGCCTGGACCAGACCAACCAGGCCATGCGCCAAGTGTTCAAGCAGCCGGGCTACTGGCGCATCGAGAAACCGCTGCTGAGCTACGACAGCCTGAGCTGGATCGGCGCCGGTGTACTCGGGTTGATTGCGATTGTGTTGATCGGCGTGCGGGTTTATCGCAAACGGATCGCGTAATCAGCCACCGAGCACAGGGCTAAGACGTTATTCTGTCTGGGATTTTTCCTACGAAGACTGCGAACCGCCGAATGCAAAACCTGACCCGCATAATCACCCGCGTCCTCGAACTGATGAAGCGCTACCCAGGGGTGATTGCACTCGGCGGCTTTATCTCGGGGGTGTGCAGCTTCATCCTGGTGGACCGCCAGCAGGGCATGGCCAGTTGGATCGCGGTGATCATGCTGGTGAGCTGGCTGTGGTTGATGCTGGAAAACAGCTTTACCCAGCTGTTTGCCAAAGTCTTCAAGCGCGAAATTCCCGAGCCGCTGCTGCGCTACGCCACCCAGATGATCCACCAGGAAAGTCTGTTTTTTGTGTTGCCATTCTTTTTCGTCACCACCGCCTGGAACAGCGGCCAATCGCTGTTCACCGGCCTGCTCGGCGCGGCTGCACTGGTGTCGATCGTCGACCCGCTGTACTACAAGTGGCTCGCGCCCAAGCGCTCGTTGTTCCTCGCGCTGCACACCCTGACCCTGTTCGCCGCGCTGCTCACCGCGCTGCCGATCATCCTGCACCTGACCACCGCCGAGAGTTACAAGCTGGCCCTGGGCGTGGCCATGGCGCTGTCGATCCCCAGCCTGGCAGTGAGCCTGCCGCTGCGCAGCCTCAAGGGCTGGGCGATGCTGCTGGGCGTGACGGCCGCCATCGGCTGCGCGGGTTGGTTCCTACGCAGTTGGGTACCACCGGCCACCCTGTGGATGACGGAAGTGGCCATCAGCACCCAGTTGCAAGACCGCACACCGGGGGATGACCTCAAGGAAGTCACCGTCGCCCAACTGCGCACTGACGGGCTGTACGCCTACACCGCGATCAACGCGCCACGCGGCCTGGATGAGCGGATCTACCACGTGTGGAAATTCAATGGCAAAGAGGTCGACCGCATCGCCCTGGACATCCATGGCGGGCGCAAGGAAGGCTATCGCGCCTGGACCCATAAACAGAATTTCCCCGGTGATGCCGTGGGCCGCTGGCAAGTGCAGGTGCTCACCGAAGACGGCCAAGTAATCGGCGTGCTGCGCTTCAAAGTCATCGACGCAGCACAAACGGACAACCCAAAGTAGGTAGGTTCGTGCTATTACGTAGGAATTGTGGATAGCCAAACAAGCTCGGAGCTTATGACCAGTAGTACCTCGGCCGGCGCAGCCCATCTCGATACGTCCTCCACGCCTCCGTTGCTGCGGATTACGGGGGACTGGACGCTCGCCCACTACGCAGACCTGAAAAAGCTGTCGGACACGCTCGACGGCCAATACGACGCCGGCGCCCGGATCGACCTCAACGGCCTCGGCGCCCTGGATACCGCCGGCGCGTCATTGCTGGTGGAGTTGCTGGGCCCCACCCGCATCGAGCAATCCGCCGAGCAGAGCGATTGCAGCCTGTCGGCCGCCGACCGCGCGCTGCTCAAGACCGTCTACCGCTCCCTCAATGATTTTTGTGTGCCCGATAAAGCCCCGGAAGAAGCCACCGGCATCCAGGTGTTGGCGCGCATTGGCCGGGCGGTGGATAAAGTCTGGCAAGACAGCAAGCAACTGCTGGGCTTTATCGGCCTGATACTCGAGACCTTTGCCCGGGGAATTTTCCGCCCCAAGCGCTGGCGCATCACGCCGATGGTCGCGCATATCGAACAGACCGGCCTCGACGCCGCGCCCATCGTCGCCTTGCTGACCTTCCTGGTCGGCGCCGTGGTGGCGTTTCTCGGCGCCACGGTGCTCAAGAGCTTTGGCGCGACGATTTTCACCGTGGACCTGGTGGCGTTCTCTTTCCTACGGGAATTCGGTGTATTGCTCACCGCGATCCTGATCGCCGGCCGCACCGCCAGTGCCTTTACCGCACAAATCGGTTCGATGAAGGCCAACGAAGAAATCGACGCGATCCGCACCCTCGGCCTCGACCCGATGGAGCTGCTGGTGCTGCCGCGCGTATTGGCCCTGCTGGTGTCGCTGCCGATGCTGACGTTTTTGGCAATGCTCTCGGGCATTGTCGGCGGTGGCGTGGTGTGTGCCGTGGCACTGGATATTTCGCCGGCGATGTTTCTCTCGCTGCTCAAATCCGACATCGGCGTGCAGCATTTCCTCGTGGGGATGGTGAAAGCGCCGATCTTCGCGTTCCTGATCGCCGCCATCGGCTGCCTGGAAGGCTTCAAGGTCAGCGGCAGTGCCGAGTCGGTCGGCGCCCACACCACCTCCAGCGTGGTGCAATCGATCTTTGTGGTGATCGTGCTGGATGCGGTCGCCGCGCTGTTCTTCATGGAGATGGGCTGGTGAGTCGTCTACACCGTGCGCCCACTGAGGCGGTGATTGAAGTGCGCGGGCTGTGCAATCGCTTTGGCAGCCAGAGCGTGCACGAGAACCTCGACCTGGATTTGTACAAGGGCGAGATTCTCGCCGTGGTCGGCGGCTCCGGCAGCGGCAAGTCGGTGCTGCTGCGCAGCATTGTCGGCCTGCGCCGGCCCAGCGAAGGCGAGGTGCGGGTGTTTGGCAAGAACCTGCCAAGCCTCTCGGAGCATGAGCGTTCCCTCGTAGAACGACGCTTTGGCGTGCTGTTCCAGAAGGGCGCGCTGTTTTCCTCGCTGACGGTGACCGAGAACGTTGCGCTGCCGTTGATCGAACACGCCGGCCTCAGCCGCCGCGATGCCGAGCACTTGGCAGCGGTCAAGCTGGCCTTGGCTGGGTTGCCGTTGTCGGCGGCGGACAAATACCCGGCATCGCTGTCCGGCGGCATGATCAAGCGCGCCGCCCTGGCCCGCGCCTTGGCCCTGGACCCGGACATCCTGTTCCTCGACGAACCCACCGCCGGCCTCGACCCGATTGGCGCGGCGCAATTCGACCAACTGATCCTGACCCTACGCGACGCGCTGGGCCTGAGCGTATTCCTGGTCACCCATGACCTGGACACGCTGTACACCATCACCGACCGCGTGGCGGTGCTGGCGCAGAAAAAAGTACTGGTGGCGGATGCCATCGATGTCGTCTCGGAAACCGACGACGCCTGGATTCACGAATATTTCCACGGCCCCCGGGGCCGTGCGGCATTGGATGCCGCTCAACCGCTCAACGAGGTATGACATGGAAACCCGCGCCCATCATGTGATGATTGGTCTGTTCAGCGTGATCGTCGTGGTCGGCGCGATGCTGTTTGGCCTGTGGCTGGCCAAATCCAGCATCGACAGTGCCTTCCAGGATTACGAAGTGGTGTTCAACGAGGCGGTCAGCGGCCTGTCCCAGGGCAGCTCGGTGCAGTACAGCGGGATCAAGGTGGGCGACGTGATCAGCCTGCGCCTGGACCCCAAAGACCCGCGCCGCGTCCTCGCGCGCATCCGCCTGGCCGGGCAGACGCCGATCAAGGAAGACACCCAGGCCAAGCTGGCGCTGACCGGCATCACCGGCACCTCGATCATCCAACTCAGCGGCGGCACACCACAAAGCCCGGTGCTCAAGGGCAAAGACGGCAACCTACCGGAAATCATCGCCTCGCCGTCACCCATCGCGCGCCTGCTGAACAACAGCAACGACCTGATGAGCAGCATCAACCTGCTGCTGCATAACGCCAACGCGCTGTTCTCCCGGGAGAACGTCGAGCGCCTGACCAACACCCTGGACAACTTGCAGCAAACCACCGGCGCCATCGCCGACCAGCGCGGCGACATCAAAGTGGTGATGCAGCAATTGATGCAGGTGAGCAAACAGGCCAGCGGCGCCCTGGAGCAAACCACCGTGCTGATGCGCAACGCCAACGGCCTGCTCAACGATCAAGGCAAGCAGGCGTTCAGCAGTGCCGAGCAGGCGATGAAGTCCCTGGAAAAAAGCACCGCCACCATCAACACCTTGCTGACCGACAACAAAGACTCGGTGAACAGCGGCATGCAGGGCCTCAACGAACTGGCGCCGGCCGTGCGTGAACTGCGCGAAACCCTCGGCTCGCTGCGCGCCATCTCCCGCCGCCTGGAAGCCAACCCCAGCGGTTACCTGCTGGGCAGTGACAAGAACAAGGAGTTCACGCCATGAAGCGTGCTTATCAACTGATCGTCCCTGTAGCCCTGGCCCTGGTGAGCGCGTGCTCGATCCTGCCCAAGCCTGACCCTTCGGACGTGTACCGCCTGGCGGCAGCACCGGCGACCGTACAAGGCACGCCGGTGGCCTGGTCGCTGCGGGTGACCAAGCCCCAGACCAGCGAATTTCTCGACAGCCCGCGCATTGCCGTGGTCCCCAACGGTGACCTGATCAGCAGCTATGCCAACTCGCGCTGGAGCGATCCGTCGCCGGTGCTGTTGCGCAACCGCCTGCTGGACGGGTTCCAGCGCGATGGGCGGGTGACGTTGTTGAGTACCGACGACACCAACCTGCAAGCCGACTATGAGCTGGGCGGGCAGTTGCAGGCGTTCCAGAGTGAGTACCGCGGCACCGCGGTGGAGGTGGTGATTCGCCTCGACGCACGGCTGGTGCGTGGGAGTGATCAGCGGATTATTGCCAGTCGGCGGTTTGAAGTGAGGCAGCCGGTGAGTGATACCAAGGTGCCGGCGGTGGTGGCCGGGTTTGGGTTGGCGGGGGATCAGTTGGACAAGCAGGTGGTGGAGTGGGTGGTGCAGCAGGGCAATACAGCGCCGAAACGCTGAGGGCCTCTTCGCGGGCAAGCCCGCTCCCACAGTGGATCGCGTTTATCCTGACGAAACGCAGTCAACTGTGGGAGCTGGCTTGCCTGCGATAGCGATTCCAGCCTCAGCCAAAGAACCAGTAGCACACCGCAATAGCCGCAACGACACCCGCCAGCTCCGCCAGCAACGCACAGCCCACGGCATGCCTGGCCCGCTGAATCCCCACCGAACCAAAGTACACCGCCAACACATAGAAGGTGGTCTCGGTACTGCCCTGGATCGTCGCCGCCACCAGCGCCGGGAAGCTGTCCACGCCCTGGGTCTGCATGGTTTCGATCAGCATCGCCCGCGCGGCGCTGCCGGAGAACGGCTTGACCATCGCCGTCGGCAAGGCATCGACAAAGCGTGTGTCCATGCCGGTCCAGGCCACCAGATGGCGAATCCCTTCCAAGCCGAATTCCAACGCCCCCGAGGCACGCAACACGCCGACCGCACACAGCATCGCCACCAGGTACGGCAGCAGGTTCTTGGCCACGTCGAAGCCTTCCTTGGCGCCTTCGACAAACGCCTCGTAGACCTTGACCTTGCGCAACGCGCCGATGATCAGGAACAGCATGATCAGGCCAAACAGGGTGAGATTGCCGAGAATCGACGAGAGGCTGGCCAGCGCGGTGGCGGAGAGGGTCGCCAGCAGCGCCATGAAGCCACCCAGCACCAGCGCGCCCGGGATCAGGTACGCGAGCACCACCGGGTCCCACAGCCGCAGGCGCTGCATGATCGCCACCGACAGCAGGCCCACCAGGGTCGAGGCACTGGTGGCCAGCAGGATCGGCAGGAACACCAGCGTCGGGTCGGCGGCGCCTTGTTGGGCGCGGTACATGAAGATGGTCACCGGCAACAGCGTCAGCGAGGACGCGTTGAGCACCAGGAACAGGATCTGCGCGTTACTGGCGGTGTTGGGGATCGGGTTGAGTTCCTGCAAGGCCTTCATCGCCTTCAAGCCGATAGGCGTGGCGGCGTTGTCCAGGCCCAGGCCGTTGGCGGCGAAGTTGAGGGTGATCAAGCCGATGGCGGGGTGGCCAGCCGGCACTTCCGGCATCAGGCGGCGGAACAGCGGGCCGAGGGCCTTGGCCAGCCAATCGACGATCCCGGCTTTTTCGGCGATGCGCAGAAAACCCAGCCACAAGGTCAGGGTGCCGAACAGCAGCACCATGACTTCCACCGACAGTTTGGCCATGGCGAAAATGCTTTCGACCATCGCCGAAAAAATCCCGGCGTTACCGCCCACCAGCCACTGCACCAGCGCTGACACCATTGCCACGACAAAGAAGCCAAGCCACAGGCCATTGAGCATCAGTTAAATCCCCCGAATGATGGGGCGAATGATAGCGGGGCTGGCAGAAACGACAAACCCCGGATTTCCCGGGGTTTGTCTCACAGCGCTCGCGCTATCAGCTGCGAGTCGCCTGGGCGGCCGGAGCCGCGTCCTTGCTGCGCCAGTGCGGCAGGGAATTCCAGTAGCGCTCGCCCTTGGCGTCGTCGTACATGCCTTCCCAACGTGCGATGACCAACACGGCCAGGGCGTTGCCGATCACGTTCAGGGCGGTACGCGCCATGTCCATGATGCGGTCGACACCGGCGATGAACGCCAGGCCTTCCAGCGGGATACCCACGCTGCCCAGGGTGGCCAGCAGCACCACGAAGGAAACGCCCGGCACACCGGCGATGCCTTTGGAGGTGACCATCAGGGTCAGGACCAGCATCAGTTGCTGGCCAACCGACAGGTCGATGCCATACAGCTGGGCGATAAAGATCGCCGCGATGCTCTGGTACAGGGTCGAGCCGTCGAGGTTGAACGAGTAACCGGTCGGTACCACGAAGCTGCAGATCGCTTTTGGCGCGCCGTAGGCTTCCATCTTCTCGATCACACGCGGCAGCACGGTCTCGGAGCTGGCGGTGGAGTAGGCCAATACCAGCTCATCCTTGAAGATGCGCATCAGCTTGATCACCGAGAAGCCGAACAGGCGGGCGATCAGGCCGAGGATCACAAAGGCGAAGAACAGGATGGCGACGTAAACCAGGATCACCAGCTTGGCCAGCGGCAGCAGGGAGGCGAAGCCGAAGTTGGCCACGGTCACCGCGATCAGTGCGAAGACGCCGATCGGGGCGTACTTCATGATCATGTGGGTGACTTTGAACATGCTCTCGGACACGCCCTGGAACATGGTCACCAGCGGCTCGCGCAGGTCCGGCTTGAGGCTCGACAGGCCCAGGCCGAACAGCACCGAGAAGAAGATGATCGGCAGCATTTCACCACGGGCAACGGCGGCGAAGATGTTCGATGGGATCAGGTTGAGAATGGTCTGGATAAACGCATGCTCGTGCTGCACTTCCGCAGCCGTGGCCTGGTATTTGGAGATATCGACCGTACCCAGGGTACTCATGTCGATGCCGGCACCCGGATGGAACAGGTTGGCCAGCAGCAGGCCGACCACAATCGCGATGGTGGTGACGATCTCGAAGTAAAGGATGGTCTTGACGCCGATACGCCCGAGTTTCTTCGCGTCACCGACACCGGCAATGCCGACGATCAGCGAGGAAATCACAATCGGGATCACGATCATCTTGATCAGGCGGATAAAGATATCGCCCGCTGGCTGCAACACATTGCTGATCCACCAGGCTTTTTCAGCACTGAAATGGTTAAGCACTGCGCCGATTGCGATCCCCAACACCAAACCGATGAGGATCTGCCAGGCGAGGCTTAGCTTTGCCTTCTTCATGTCATTACCCTTACTTCAAGTGAACTCAAGGCAAATGCGCCAGCCGCAACGCTCGAAAGCGAAAAAGTGTGAGCATCTGCCTCCATGGAAGGTCACCGCAGCGTGGCCGAAATGGCTTACTGGCAGGCGAAAAAAGGCGCAACTATTCCGATGCAAGGGAGCGACGTCTAATGCCGTAAACGCCTACCCTATGCCGAATCGGCATGGCTTTTTTTCATAATAACTGTCCGAACGGTCAGTTCAAATGCGACAAATCGTCCGGCGAATATGCCGTGAACCTGCCAAAGCCGGCTCGCTCAGAGATTCAGCACGTCTTCGAAGGGTTGGCAGAAATGCCTGGGAATACTGCGGCGCAGTGTCGGAAATGTCCTATGGTGCCGGCGAAATTTTATCGATAGGTGGTCGCCCCGACACACCAAGTAATGGTTGGAATCGGGCAAAAAGGAAATTTGCGGCTATGCGCGGTATGAGAAGCGGGGAATGAGAGTCACAAGCCCGCCACAAGTTCAGCAAACCGTGGGTTTGTGAACGTGCGACGAGTGACCAGGCCCGCCGAAGGGCCTTAGTACCAATTCGGATCTTTCTTCAACTGCTCCATCAGCAGCTTCTGCATGCCCGCATCCGGTTTACCGATAAACCGGTAATCAGCGTGCCGCGTGGGCGACTTGTCCGCCGGCAAGCCGGCCGGGACTTCTACCAACAGCGCGTAGGCATCGTCCTTGTCGAGGCTGAAGGCCACGATCAGGCGCTTGTTCAGGCAGGTGTCCGCGGTTTCGCAGAGCGGCCCGACCAAGTACTTGTCGCCATCTTCTTCCACGGCATTCATTTGTTCAGCCGTACCCGACAGGTTCATCACCCATTCCGGCAGGCGCTCTTCTTTCTTCACCACGCCTTGCCAGGTCTGGCGGTATTGCGGGTCCGCACTGAGCAACTCGTTGGCGCGCGATTGGCCGTCGTTGGCGGCCATCACCAAGCCGCTGCCGCCCAGCAGGGCGGCGGCAACCAGGGCTTTAAGGGACAAGGAGGTCATATTCAGCCTCGGCCACGACGACCAAAGAAGAACGAAGCGATAAACATCACCAGGAAGACCACAAACAGAATCTTGGCGATCCCCGTAGCGGTGCCCGCGATACCACCGAAGCCCAGGACTGCAGCCACAATGGCGATGATCAGAAATGTGATTGCCCAACTCAACATGGTGATTCTCCTTACGCTTTCTAAAGGGGTAACAACGGTGGTGCCGTACGGCCGCTCAAGTGAGCGAGCGCTTTTCTTGCCTAGAACACCCAACGCTCTTGGACGGGCAGCTCGCCCAGGGTGGAATCCTGGTCGGCGACTCTCAATTGCGGGGCGGTTACCTCGGCGGCAACGCTGCCGACGGAACGGAAATGGGTCTGGGTCTTCACGGAATGTTCGAATTGCGGGGCTTGTTGCTGACTCTGCTGCCAATGCTGCATCTGCTGGCCGCCAATCAACGTGACCATCAGGGCCAGGCTGGCAAACAGGCCTTGCTGCAAGCGCAGTGGCGATACGTGCAATTGGCTGAGGATTTGGCGAGTCATGCTGTGGTGCTCCCGCATTCTGATTATTCGTTGAGAGGGATATTGCAGGGTGCATGCCAGCTTTTTTACATAATAAAACTCAATAAAATCAGGTA
This sequence comes from Pseudomonas sp. Marseille-Q1929, assembly GCF_017316265.1. NCBI lineage: Bacteria > Pseudomonadati > Pseudomonadota > Gammaproteobacteria > Pseudomonadales > Pseudomonadaceae > Pseudomonas > Pseudomonas sp. Marseille-Q1929. The sequence goes on along the minus strand of NZ_JAFLWU010000027.1, from coordinate 55,040 downwards.
GTTGAGAGAACTACAGAACTGAAGAGCCCAGCATCCTGCACGATGCCGCCCTGGGGGCCGTGCGAAATGCACGATCACCAGCGGTCGGATCAAGGGATAGAAAACAGGTGACGGGTTGCCGAAGTGGCAAGACGGCATGAAAACGCCATCAGACGGGGCTTTGTAGGAGTCCATGCAGATACCTGCACGACGTCTCCTTTTATCGATCAGAATAAACCATGCAACTTGCCCGATTATTCCGGGACTAATCACCATCATTCATAGTTAAGGAGCGCGGCACCGATGGAATCAGCCAAGGAACTTCAAGGCCGCATTCTTTTAGTGGACGACGAATCCGCTATCCTGCGCACCTTCCGTTATTGCCTGGAAGACGAAGGCTACACCGTGGCCACCGCCAACAGCGCCGCCCAGGCCGATGCACTGATGCAACGCCAGGTGTTCGACCTGTGCTTCCTGGACCTGCGCCTGGGCGAAGACAACGGCCTCGATGTACTGGCGCAAATGCGCATCCAGGCGCCGTGGATGCGCGTGGTGATCGTCACCGCGCATTCCGCCGTGGACACCGCGGTGGATGCGATCCAGGCCGGCGCCGCCGACTACCTGGTCAAACCGTGCAGCCCGGACCAATTGCGCCTGGCCACCGCCAAGCAGTTGGAAGTACGCCAACTGTCTGCCCGCCTGGAAGCGCTGGAAGGCGAAGTGCGCCAGCCCAAAGACGGCCTCGACTCCCACAGCCCGGCCATGATGGTGGTGCTGGAAACCGCGCGCCAGGTGGCCGGGACCGACGCCAACATCTTGATCCTCGGCGAGTCGGGCACCGGTAAAGGCGAACTGGCCCGGGCCATCCACGGTTGGAGCAAACGCGCGAAGAAATCCTGCGTGACCATCAACTGCCCGTCGCTGACCGCAGAACTGATGGAGAGCGAATTATTCGGTCACAGCCGCGGCGCGTTTACCGGCGCCAGCGAAAGCACCTTGGGCCGGGTCAACCAGGCCGACGGCGGCACGCTATTTCTCGACGAGATCGGCGACTTTCCCCTCACGTTGCAGCCCAAGTTACTGCGATTTATCCAGGACAAGGAATACGAGCGCGTGGGCGACCCGGTCACCCGCCGCGCCGATGTGCGCATCCTCGCCGCCACCAACCTGAACCTGGAAGACATGGTGCGTGACGGCCGCTTCCGTGAAGACTTGCTGTACCGCCTCAACGTCATCACCTTGCACCTGCCGCCACTGCGCGAACGTAGCGAAGACATCCTGACCCTGGCCGATCGTTTCCTCGCACGCTTCGTCAAGGAATACGCGCGGCCGGCACGCGGCTTCAGCGATGAAGCCCGCGAGGCGCTGCTCAACTATCGCTGGCCGGGCAATATCCGCGAGCTGCGCAACGTGGTGGAGCGCGCGAGCATTATCTGCCCGCAGGAGAAGGTGGAAATCAGCCGCCTCGGCATGGCCGAGCAACCGACCCATAACGCCCCACGAATCGGCGCGGCGTTGAGCCTGGACGAGCTGGAGAAAGCGCACATCGGCGCCGTGCTGGCCACCGCCGACACCCTGGACCAGGCGGCCCGCACCCTCGGTATCGACGCCTCGACCCTGTACCGCAAACGCAAACAGTACAACCTGTGAGCTGCACCTTATGAAGTTAGCGATGAAGCTGCGGACTCGCTTGTTCCTGAGTATCTCAGCGCTGATCACCGTCGCCCTGCTGGGCCTGATCCTGGGCCTGGTCAGCGTCATGCAAATGGCCAAGACCCAGGAGTCGCTGATTCGCAGCAACTTCATCACCCTGGACCTGGGCCTCAAGCTGCGCCAGAGCCTGGGCGACCAATTGATCATGATGCTGGAGCAACGCCCAGACCCCGCAGCGCTGCAAGCGTCGAAGCAGCACTACTTCGACCTGCTGGACCAAGGCATCGCCCATGAACAGCGCGACGGCCACGGCACCGGTTTCAGCCAGGCCCGGGGCGACTACCAGAACCTGCTGGACGCATTTGACCAATCCCAGCAAGCCGCAACAGCGCCGGGCAGCAAGGAAAAACTCACCGAAGCCTTCAATGTGCTGCGCAACGGCCTGATCGCCGAACACAAGCAAGCCCTGGAAAACATCAGCACCAGCGAACACAAATCCCGCGAACGCGCCTTGCTCATCGCCGGTTTGCTCGGCCTTGTGGGCCTGGCAGTGCTGATCATCGGCTTTGTCACCGCCCATGGCATCGCCCGACGTTTTGGCGGACCGATCGAAGCCTTGGCCAAAGCGGCGGACAAGATCGGTCAGGGTGATTTCGAAGTGACGCTGCCGATCTCGTCAGCGGCGGAGATGAACCAACTGACACGGCGCTTCGGCATCATGGCCGAAGCCCTGCGACAGCATCAGGCAACCAATATCGACGAACTGCTCGCTAGCCAGCAACGCCTGCAAGCGGTGCTCGACAGCATCGACGATGGCCTGCTGATGATCGACCGCCAAGGCCGCCTGGAGCACCTCAATCCGGTAGCACAGCGCCAATTGGGCTGGGATGAGGAACGCCTCGGCCAGGGCTTGGGCGAAGCCTTGATGCGCCCCGAACTGGATGAGCAACTGCAACTGGTGCTGCGCGGCGGCAACCTGGAGCGCGCACCGGAAGACCTGGAAGTGGAAGTCGAAGGTGAACTGCGCCTGCTGACCTACAGCCTCACGCCCGTGAGCCATACCGAGGGGCACATCCTTGGCGCGGTGATGGTGCTGCATGACGTCACCGAACAGCGCGCCTTTGAACGGGTACGCAGCGAGTTCGTCCTGCGTGCGTCCCATGAGCTGCGCACACCGGTGACCGGCATGCACATGGCGTTCGGCCTGTTCCGCGAGCGTGCGAAGTTTCCTGCGGAGTCGCGCGAAGCGGACCTGCTGGATACGGTCAATGAAGAAATGCAGCGCCTGATGCAGTTGATCAACGACTTGCTCAACTTCTCGCGCTACCAGAACGGCCTGCAAAAACTCACCCTGGGGCCGTGTGATGTGAACGATCTGCTTGAGCACGCCCGTGCGCGCTTCGCCGAGCCGGCCAAGGCGCAGAACATCGAACTGCTGGTAGAAGCGCAAGCCGACCTGCCACGCCTGTACGCCGACCAGGCGCAACTGGAACGCGTGCTCGACAACCTCTTGGCCAACGCCCTGCGCCATACCGCCGAGGGTGGGCAGATTCGCCTGCAGGCACGGCGTCATGGGGAACGGGTGATTGTCAGCGTCGAGGACAACGGCGAAGGTATCGCCTATGGCCAGCAAGGGCGCATTTTCGAACCGTTCGTCCAGGTGGGCCGCAAGAAAGGCGGCGCCGGCCTGGGGCTGGCGCTGTGCAAGGAGATCGTGCAACTGCACGGCGGCCGCATGGGCGTGTATTCGCGGCCGGGGCAGGGGACGCAGTTCTATATGGCGCTACCGCTTTAACGGCGGTTCAACGCCCGCAGGATCGCAGCACTCTCGGCATCAGGCGTGCCATCAAACAATGCCGGCCGGAAGTGCATCTGGAACGCTGCAATCACATGGCGCGTAGCCACATCCAGTTCGCCAGTCTGCGGTGTCTGGTAGCCCAGACGGGCCAATTCTTCCTGGAACCAGGTAATGCTCGGCAGGTCGGCGGCGTATTGCACCTGGAACCGCGCCACCGCCTGGGCGTCCGGCCACACTCCCAGGCCTTCATCGGCCAAACGCTTCCACGGAAACAACGGGCCCGGGTCCAACTTGCGCAGCGGCGCAATATCGCTATGACCAATGATGTTCTTCGGGTCGATGCCATTGCGCTTGCTGATGTCCTTGAGCAACACCACCAACGACTTCACCTGCGCTTCGGAATACGGATACCACACGCGTCCCGTCGGCGTGTCGCGATAGCCTGGGTTGACGATTTCGATACCGATGGAGCTGGAGTTGAGCCAGGTGCGGCCCATCCACTCGCTTTCCCCGGCATGCCAGGCGCGCTGGCTCTCATCCACCAATTTGTAGATCTTGCCTGAGGCGTCGTCGCCGATCAGGTAGTGGCTGCTGACCTGGCCGTGGGTCAGCAGCGCCAGCGAGCGCTCAAGGTCGGTGGAGGTGTAGTGGACGATCACGAACTGCACGCGGTTGTCGTGGTTCGCCGAGGGATGGCTGGTGTCCAGGCGCGGGCCGCTGGCGCAACCCGCAAGCAGAAGAAACACAAAGGCAATGGATAAGGATTTCATGGCAGAAGGCAGTACGCTGAAGACGATAATGCAACAGTGTAACGTACCGTTTGTGACGCGGCGCTCAAATCACAAAATGGAACAACTTTTACGCTGCCTGCACTTGGTTACGTCCCGCCGCCTTGGCCCGGTACAACGCCGCATCGGCGCGCTTGAGCGCCAGGTCACTGCGCTCGCCCGGCAGGAACTGCGCCACGCCCATGGACACCGTGACCGTCACCGGCTCGCCTTTGAAGTGGAACGGGCACGCCTCGATGGCCGCGCGCAGCACCTCGCCCACCGCCAGCGCATCCGCCAGGGATGAGTCGGGCATCAGCAAGACAAACTCTTCGCCACCAAAACGTGCGATGAAATCAGTCGGGCGCAGGCGCTTGCGCAGGACGTTGGCGATGATTTTCAGCACCTTGTCGCCCGCCAGATGGCCGTAACCGTCGTTGATCCGCTTGAAGTGGTCCAGGTCGAGCATCGCCAGCGACAGGCTGTTGCCGCGCTGGTGCCAGGCATTGACCTCGTGGTCCAGGCGTTCGCTCCAGGCCGCGCGGTTGGGCAGCCCGGTGAGCGGGTCGAGCAGGGCTTTCTGGCGCTGCACTTCCAGGTGCTCGCGATAGCCCTGGGCTTCCTGCTCCATGTTGGCCACCCGCTCGGCCAAGCCTTTCAAGCGCGCCGCGACTTCCTGCTCACGCTGGTCGCGTTGCTGCTGGTGCTGGTCCATGGTGCCGAGCAGGCCTTCCAGATGGCTTTCCAGCACGTGCTTGAGGCTGTCCAGGTCAGCCGCTTCCTGCACACTGCTTTGCAGGCCGTCGACTTGCTCACGGATCTGCGTATCCAGCTCGCGGGCAGCGTCACGGCTGTCGGCATGCCCATCACTGGCCACTTGCAGATGGCCCTGGAACGCTTCGAGGCGCTCGTTGAGCTGCTTGAGATACGCCTCGAACTCGTGCTGGCCGCTGTCGGTGATCGCCAGCATCAACACCGCCAGATCGTCGAGGATCGGTAGCAGCTCGTACCAGTTCAAGCCATGGGCCAGGCGCTCGCGCATCGCCTCGGCCTGTGGCCGATGGCGTTCGGGCAGCGACAGGTCTTCGAGCAGGCCGAGCAAAGTGTCTTCGATATGCTTGGCCACGGAGCTGTAGGACGGCTCGGGCGAATCGGGCAGGGCGTAGATGCCCTCTGATTGCAGCTCGTCGGGATCAGCGCGCTCGAGCACCGGCGGCAGTGACAGGCTGCCGATGACGGTTTGCTCCGGTGCTTCGACCGGCACCTGCGGCGCTTCGACAAAGGTGGCGAGGGCGCTTTCGACGGCGGGAGCTTCGGCCTGCGGCGCGGGCAGCTCGGGCTCGGGTGTAGCGACAGGCGCCGCAGCGTGGACCGGCGCATCAGCTACAACCGCTGGCTTGACGGCCTCGACCACCGGGGCGCAAGGCACAGGTACGGGTGCAACTTGGGGCAGCGGTGCAAACGCGCGCAGCGCCTCGGACAACTCTTCAGACTGCGCAGGCTCCTGGGGCAGAGGCTCGGACGCAGGCTTCGGAGCGGCGGGTGGCACGGCGGCAACCGCCGCCTGCTCGCTCACCGGCGCCTCATTGGCGACGTCCTTGCCACCAAACAAGCGTTGCAACAGCCCGGGCCCTGGGCGCGGGTTTTCGCCATCCGGCTCCAGGTTCTCCAGTGCCTGCCCTTGCAGGCTGCTCAACTCACTGAGCAGCAGCGGGATCTCGCGCGCCTGGCCCACTCGGCTGTCCAATTGCTTGGCGAAGGTTTTCAGCGGGCGCGCGACGTCACGGGGCAACGGCAGTTTTTGCAGCTGCGCGACCAGCGCCGTCAGCGCGGTGCTGATCTGCTCGACCCGGGTTTCGCGGCGCTGCTCGGAATCCAGCACAGCCTTTTCCAGGCGTGGCAGCAGGGCGGCGAGGGCGGCGTCCATGTCGTCGGTGCGCACTACGTCGCGCATTTCCTTCATACATTGGTCGACCGCGCGGTCGGTGCCTTCCGCCGCCAGCGTGCTACGCACCAGCCCTCGACGCAGCAGGTCGAGGCGGGCAGCCCAACGGCGTTCGAGCTTTTCTTGTTGCTCGATGCTTAACAGGTATTTTTCTTTCCAGCGCTGGGCGTCGTCGCTCATGCAAGGGGTCCGCGGGGGCCAGGGCTCAACGCGGGCAATGCATCGGCCGTGAGCGAACCCGGCAGGCGAATCTCTACCGCGACCGGCAGGTGGTCGGAGATGGGCTGCGCCAATACCTGCACGCTTTCGAGCGTGAGGGTCGGGCTCAGCAGGATATGGTCCAGGCAGCGCTGCGGACGCCAGCTGGGAAACGTGGCTTCGACTTGCGGCGCCAGTAACCCGAGGTCCCGCAGCGGGGAATTGTTCAGCAGGTCGCTGGCGTGGGTGTTCATGTCACCCATCAGCACCTGGTGTTTGTAGTTGCCGATCAGCTCGCGGATGTAGGCCAGCTGCATCGTGCGGGTGCGGGCACCCAACGCCAGATGCATCATCACCACCACCAGGGCTTCAGGGCCCTCGCCAAATCGCACGAGGATCGCACCGCGCCCCTTGGGGCCGGGCAGCGGGTGATCTTCGATCGCCCATGGTTTCAAGCGACTGAGCACACCATTGCTGTGCTGGCCCAGGCGCCCGAGGTTGCGGTTGAGCTGCTGGTACCAGTAGGGGAACGCCCCAAGCTGGGCCAGGTGTTCGACTTGATTGACGTAACCGGAGCGGATGCTGCCGCCATCGGCTTCCTGCAAGGCGACCAGGTCGAAGTCGCTCAGCAGGTTGCCGATTTTCTGCAGGTTACCGGCGCGCCCATTGTGGGGCAGCAGGTGCTGCCAGCCACGGGTGAGGTAGTGCCGGTACTTCTCGGTACTGATGCCCACCTGGATATTGAAACTGAGCAGGCGCAACCGGCTGTCGGCCGGCAGGCCCGTGGATTCCAGGTGGTGCTCGTTGACCTGCGGATCGTGCAGGCCGACGACGCGTTCAGTCCCCCAACGGCGCATGGCGGGCCCCTTACTTGGCTGCGCGCTCTTTGGCGATCAGCTGGTCGGCGACGTTAAGGACAGCCTCCGGACCACCGGCAGTACCCAGGTCAAAACGGTATTTGCCGTTGACGATCAGGGTCGGTACGCCTTGCACGCCATACTTCTGCGCCAGTTCCTTGGCCTGTTTGATCTGGCCCTGGATGGCGAAGGAGTTGAAGGTGGCCAGGAACTTGTCCTTGTCCACGCCTTGGGTGGCAACGAAGTCAGCCATTTCGTCAGGCTTGGTCAGGCGCTTGCCTTGTTTCTGGATCGCGTCGAAGACCGCGTTGTGGACCTTGTGCTCCACACCCATGGCTTCCAGGGTCAGGAACAATTGGCCGTGGGCATCCCAAGGGCCGCCGAACATGGCCGGGATACGCTTGAAGTTAACGTCGGACGGGAGTTTTTCAGCCCACGGATTGATGGTCGGCTCAAAGGCGTAGCAATGCGGGCAGCCGTACCAGAACAGCTCCACCACTTCGATCTTGCCAGGCACCGAAACCGGTACCGGATTGGTCAATTCAACATAGGTTTTACCGGCTTCAAGCGGCACGTCGGCAGCTTGTGCGGTCATGCCGAAGAGGCTGGCAGTGACGAGAGCGGCGCTGAGGATCAGATTACGCATGCTTTACTCCTGGACAAATAAAGTCGCCTCACGCGACCTTTGTTGTGACAGGTCTACGCGGGCATGAGTTCGTTAGTGTAACGGCACCGGCCACAAAAAAGGGCGGCCTAGGCCACCCTTTTTATGCTTGCATCGACGGATTAATCGAGCGTTAACGTTGCGTGCAGCTTAGTGCAGGCCCTGGATGTAGCTGGAGACCGCCGCAATGTCTTCATCGCTGAGTTTGCGGGCGATGGTGCGCATGATTGCGGCGTCGCCATCGTTGGCTCGCCCGGCCTCTTCCTTGCGGAAATCGGTCAACTGCTTGGCGATATAGGTGGCGTGTTGGCCGCTCAAGTGCGGGAAGCCCGCCGCGGCGATACCGGCGCCATTAGGCGAATGGCAGCCGATGCAGGAAGGCAGGCCTTTTTCCAGGTCACCGCCACGGAACAGCTTCTCGCCACGGGCGACCAGTTTCGGATCGGCAGCTCCCACGCTGCCCTTCTGGCTGGCAAAATACGCCGAGATGTCCGCCAGGTCCTGATCGCTGAGGTTGGTCAGCAAGCCGGTCATTTCCAGCACCGTGCGCTTGCCATCCTTGATGTCGTGCATCTGCTTGGTCAGGTAGCGTTCACCCTGGCCGGCCAGTTTGGGGAAGTTCGGCGCCGGGCTGTTGCCATCCGGTCCATGGCAAGCACCACACACGGCGGCTTTCGCCTGGCCCGCTGTAGCGTCGCCTGCAGCATGGGCAACACCGGTGATGCCCAGGGTCAACAGCAGACTCACGATCAGTTTGTTCATCAGCTAATCCAACTACGGCTAAGGGGTTTAAGAGTTATCTACCGGGTTTACTCACCATCAACTGAATGACGGCCTGGTAATCCTCAGTACTGCAGTCCATGCACAAACCACGCGGCGGCATTGCCTTGAAACCCTGGGTCACGTGTTGCACCAGCGTGTCCATGCCCTGCGCCAGTCTTGGCGCCCAGGCTGCCTGATCTCCCCGTCTGGGGGCATTGGGCAACTGGCCAGCATGGCAAGCCACGCAAACTCGGTTGTACACCGCTTCCGGATCCTGTGTAGCCTGAGCGCCGTAAAGCGGGATCAGGACACCAAAAGCGAGCAACCATCGGGTCATACATCGACCTTTTCAGGGTTTGAGAGCGTTTTGCGTTCTAATGCGCAATAAAGGTCTATCGCTCCCGTGAACCTCATCCTTCGCTGGGACAAAGCACACACAAAATCTGCGGCATTATATACTGGCGCTACTGAAACGGAAACGACACCGCTTGCCGCACCCTTTCTCGGCACCGCCCACATCGGAAATCTCATGCAACTCAAGAACCCCATCCTCGGCCTGTGCCAACAGTCCACGTTCATGCTCAGCGCCGCCAAAGTTGACCAATGCCCTGATGACGAAGGCTTTGAAGTCGCCTTTGCCGGCCGTTCCAACGCCGGTAAATCCAGCGCACTGAACACCCTGACCCACGCCAGCCTGGCGCGCACCTCGAAAACCCCGGGCCGCACGCAGCTGCTCAATTTCTTCAAGCTAGACGAAGATCGGCGTCTGGTCGACCTGCCGGGCTACGGTTACGCGAAAGTACCTATCCCGCTGAAGCTGCACTGGCAGCGTCACCTGGAGGCTTACCTGGGTGGCCGCGAGAGCCTGAAGGGGTTGATCCTGATGATGGACATCCGTCATCCAATGACCGACTTCGACCTGTTGATGCTCGACTGGGCGGTCGCCAGCGGCATGCCGATGCACATCCTGCTGACCAAGGCCGACAAGCTGACCTACGGCGCAGCCAAGAACACCCTGCTCAAAGTGCAGGCGGAAATCCGTAAAGGTTGGGGTGACGCGATCACCATCCAGCTGTTCTCGGCGCCCAAGCGCCTGGGCCTGGAAGAAGCCTACACCGTGCTGGCCGACTGGATGGAACTGGCCGACAAAGGCGCGGAAATCGCCGAGTAACTTTTCTGCGGGCAAAAAAAACCCCGGACTTCGTATGGGGAGGGGAAGTTCGGGGTTCAAGTTCTGGACCGCTAGGGCGGGGTCCAGATATCTGCCAACACTTAACACAACATAGGAGCATTAAAGGGCTTCACCACCCATTCAGTAACTCTGAGTAGCACTTCACGGGTTAAGTTCCGGCAGGCGTAAAAAACTATTGGAAATAACTCACGGCGTTATCTGATCTAAAGCACTCTGCCACCACCCTCCGGTGGCGGCAAAGCCCTAGAATCAGTGCGCTTCGTCCCAGTTGTTACCCACGCCCACTTCCACTAGCAGCGGTACATCCAGCTGCGCCGCAGCACTCATGTGCTCGCGAATCTTCTCGCTGACTTCAGCAACCAGGTCCTCACGCACCTCTAGCACCAGTTCATCGTGCACCTGCAGGATCACCTTGGCATCCAGGTCCGAATCGGCCAGCCAGTTGTCCACCCGCACCATGGCTTTCTTGATGATGTCTGCGGCAGTTCCCTGCATCGGCGCGTTGATCGCGGTACGTTCTGCCGCCGCGCGCTCCTGCGGCTTGTTGGAGTTGATATCCGGCAAGTACAGGCGACGGCCGAAGAAGGTCTCGACATAACCTTGATCCGCCGCCTGGGCACGGGTGCGCTCCATGTACTCGCGAACCCCGGGGTAGCGGGCGAAGTACACATCGATATAGGCCTTGGCCGTCTTGGTATCGACGCCAATATCCTTGCCCAGCTTCTGCGCGCCCATGCCGTAGATCAGGCCGAAGTTGATCGCCTTGGCGCTACGACGCTGATCCGTGGTGACCTCATCCAGCTCAACCTTGAACACCTCGGCCGCCGTGGCCGTGTGTACGTCGAGGTTGTCGCGGAAGGCGTTCATCAAGCCTTCGTCCTTGGACAGGTGCGCCATGATCCGCAGTTCGATCTGCGAATAGTCCGCCGCCAGCAGCTTGTAGCCTTTTGGCGCGACAAACGCCTGACGAATCCGACGCCCTTCGGCGGTACGCACCGGAATGTTCTGCAGGTTCGGATCACTGGACGACAAACGCCCGGTCGCCGCCACCGCCTGATGATAGGACGTGTGGATGCGCCCGGTGCGCGGGTTGATCTGCTCCGGCAGGCGGTCGGTGTAGGTGCTTTTCAGCTTGCTCATGCTGCGGTACTGCATCAGCACTTTGGGCAGCGGATAGTCATCTTCGGCCAGCTTGGCCAACACTTCCTCAGCGGTTGACGCCTGGCCCTTGCCGGTTTTCTTCAGCACCGGTAGGCCGAGTTTCTCGTAGAGGATCGCGCCGAGCTGCTTGGGCGAACCGAGGTTGAACTCCTCGCCGGCAATCTCGAAGGCCTGGCGCTCAAGTTCCACCATTTTCTTGCCCAGTTCGACGCTCTGGACGCCCAACAAATCCTTGTCCACCAACGCGCCCTGGCGCTCGATACGCGCCAGCACGGGCACCAACGGCATCTCGATGTCTGTCAGCACGCTGGCCAGGCTCGGGATGGCGGCCAGTTGCGCATGCAGTTCCTGATGCAGGCGCAGGGTGATATCTGCGTCTTCAGCCGCATACGGGCCCGCCTGCTCCAGCGCGATCTGGTCGAACGTCAGCTGCTTGGCGCCTTTGCCGGCGATGTCCTGGAAGCTGACGGTGTCGTAGTCCAGGTACTTCTTGGCCAGGCTGTCCATGTCGTGCCGGGTCGCGGTGGAGTTGAGCACGTAGGATTCGAGCATGGTGTCGAAGGCAATGCCGCGCACGGTAATGCCGTGGGCCGGGTCGCCGCCGATGGCGCAGTTGGCCAGGATATTCATGTCGAACTTGGCGTGCTGGCCGACCTTGAGCTTGGTCGGGTCTTCCAGCAGCGGTTTCAGGGCCAGCAGAACAGTGTCGCGGTCCAACTGCTCCGGCACGCCGATGTAGGAGTGGGTCAGCGGGATGTAGGCCGCTTCATAGGGCTGAATGGCAAAAGAAAGTCCAACCAACTGCGCCTGTTGTGCGTCGATGCCGGTGGTTTCGGTATCAAAGGCGAACAACTTCGCGTCGTTGAGTTTTTTCAGCCATACATCAAACGTGGCCTGGTCGAGGATAGTGGTGTAGGCCGCTTCCACGGGTGCTGCGACTTCAACGGTTTCTTCAGCAACAGGCGCGGCTTTGAGCTCGACACGCTTGGCATCGCGTTGAATCTCATCAATCCAGCTTTTGAACTCCAGAAGCGTGTAGAGCTCCAGCAGTTTTTCACGATCCGGCTCGATCAGGTGCAGGTCATCCAGGCCCACATCCAGCGGCACATCGCATTTGATCGTCGCCAACTGGTAGGACAGGAACGCCATTTCCTTATGTTCTTCCAGCTTGGCCGGCAACGTCTTGGCGCCACGGATAGGCAAGGTCGGCACAACGTCCAACTGCTCATACAGCTCTTTGATCCCGCCATTCACGCCAACCAGCAAGCCGGAAGCGGTCTTCGGCCCAATGCCCGGAACGCCCGGGATGTTGTCGGACGAATCGCCCATCAACGCCAGGTAATCGATGATCTGCTCGGGAGCGACGCCGAATTTCTCTTTTACGCCGTCGATATCCATCGAACTACCGGTCATGGTGTTGACCAAGGTAATGTGCCCATCGACCAACTGCGCCATGTCCTTGTCACCGGTGGAGATCACCACCGGGCGGTTGGCCGCCGCACTGCTGCGGGCCAGGGTGCCGATCACGTCATCGGCCTCGACGCCTTCGACGCACAGCAACGGGAAGCCCAGGGCGATCACGCTCTGGTGCAGCGGCTCGATTTGCACACGCATGTCATCGGGCATGCTGGGGCGGTTGGCCTTGTATTCGGCGTACATGTCGTCGCGAAAGGTCCCACCCTTGGCGTCGAACACCACCGCGAACGGGCTGCCCGGATACTGCTTGCGCAGGCTTTTGAGCATGTTCAACACGCCCTTTACCGCACCGGTCGGCAGGCCTTTGGAGGTGGTCAGCGGTGGTAGCGCGTGGAAGGCGCGGTACAGATAAGAAGAACCGTCCACCAGGACGAGGGGGGCTTGGCTCATGAGCAGGATCAACCTTTTCGGCGGGTCAGGCGCTAGAATAGCCGGACCAATGACGACAAAGGGACAAGGTTATCATGCGTACATTCAATCGCCTGCTGTTGACTGGCTTGATTGCACTCACTCCGATGGCTGCCATGGCGGCAGACAGCGCGCCCGGGGGGGATCCGGACGTTACCATTCGCACGGAAGGCGACAGAACGATTCAGGAGTACCGCCAGAACGGCTTCCTCTATGCAATCAAGATCACCGTCAAAGGCGCTAAACCGTATTTTCTAGTTCGCGCGGACGGAACCGATGCGAATTTTATCCGCTCTGACCAGCCGGATATGTTGATCCCATCATGGAAGATCTTCGAATGGTAGTGATCTCCTAACTTAACTTGGCGCCGCGCCCTGCGGCGCCCGTACTGGCAGTTTTAACCATGTCTGTGTTCACCCCCCTGGCTCGGCCCGAGCTGGAAACCTTTCTCGCCCCTTACGGGCTCGGCCGCCTGCTTGATTTCCAGGGAATTGCCGCCGGTAGCGAAAACACCAATTTCTTTATCAGCCTGGAACAGGGCGAATTCGTCCTGACCCTGGTTGAGCGCGGCCCCGTCGCCGAAATGCCGTTCTTCATCGAACTGCTCGACGTGCTCCACGACGCCGACCTGCCCGTGCCCTACGCCTTGCGCACCACCGACGGCGAGGCCCTGCGCGAGCTGAAAGGCAAACCGGCCCTGCTGCAACCGCGCCTGGCCGGCAAGCACATCAAGCACGCCAACGCCCAGCACTGCGCCCAGGTCGGCGAACTGCTCGGCCATCTGCACCTGGCGACACAAGGCGACAAGGTACTGGAACGCAAGACCGATCGCGGCCTGGATTGGATGCTCAGTGAAGGTGCGCAGCTGATTTCGCATCTGGAGGCAGCTCCGCAGCGCTTGTTGCAAGACGCGCTGGACGAGATCGAAGCCCACAAGACGCAGATCCTCGCCCTGCCGCGCGCGAACATTCACGCAGACCTGTTCCGCGATAACGCGATGTTCGAAGGCACCCATCTGACAGGCCTGATCGACTTCTACAACGCCTGCTCCGGCCCGATGCTGTACGACGTGGCGATCGCCCTGAATGACTGGTGCTCGGACGAAAACGGCGTGATCGACGGCCAACGTGCCCGCGCACTACTGGGCGCCTATGCAGGGCTGCGCCCGTTCACCGCCAAGGAGGCCGAATTGTGGCCGACGATGCTGCGGGTGGCGTGTGTGCGGTTCTGGCTGTCACGCCTGATCGCGGCAGAGTCGTTTGCGGGGCAGGATGTATTGATTCATGACCCGGCAGAGTTCGAACACCGCTTAGCGCAACGCCAGCAAGTGACAATCCAACTGCCGTTCGCGCTCTAAAGCATCAACTCGGTCAATGTGGGAGCTGGCTTGCCTGCGATAGCGATACATCAGTCACCCGATATGTGAACTGACAGACCGCAATCGCGGGCAAGCCCGCTCCCACATGGGTTTTGTGTTGGCTGTCAGAGCGACTCCAGGCACCCGGCCAGATCATTCCCCAACTTCTCCAGCACCTGCTCATACCCCTGAGCCGTGGCCGGCGTATAGCCACCCAACGCATCCAACTCCGCCAACTTCACCGGCAAGCCAGCCACCAGTGTCTCAGCCAAGCGCGGACGCAACGGCGGCTCACTGAACACGCAGGTCTTGCCCACTTCCTGCAAACGCGTACGCATCGCGGCCACATGCTGGGCACCTGGCTGCACTTCAGCGGCAACGCTGAACACGCCGGTGTGCTTGAGCCCGTAGGCATCTTCGAAGTAATCGAAGGCTTCATGGAAGACGAAGTAGGGCTTGTCGCCAATCGTCGCCAGACGCGCCTTCAAGCGCGCATCCAACGCATCCAGACGCTCATTGAACGCCTTGACGTTGCTCTGGTAACGCGCGGCATTCGCCGGGTCGGCAGTGGCCAGGTCAGCCGCCATGCGCGCCGCAATCACCCGCGCATTCACCGTGGACAACCACAAGTGCGCATCCAGGCTGCCTGGGCGATGATCGTGATCATGCTCGTCGGCTTCGTCGGCGTGGGAGTGGCTATCTTCGGCGAAACGACGCAGTTTCATCCCTGGAAGGTCCTGCACGGCCACCGTCGCCGCTGTACGACCTTTCAACACGCGCGGCAGGAAGCTCTCCATGTCCGGGCCGATCCAATACAGCAGGTCGACCGACTGCACACGCCGTACGTCGGATGGCCGCAACGCGTAGTTATGCGGCGACGCGCCCGGTGGCAACAACACCTCGGGAACGGCCACACCGTCCTGCACAGCGGCGGCGATCAACTGCAGCGGCTTGATGCTGGTCAGCACCTTGACCTCGGCCTGAGCGGCGCCGGTTACGAACAAACTGGCGACAAATACGACAAAAACGGGAAAAAGTCGGGACACGATGACCACTCAATGGCGTAGGAACGGGTAACATAATAACGTCTCTATCAAATATCTGTCGCCGCTCATGCCTAAAACACCGCTTGCCAGCCGTCCCCACGACCACTCTCACTGCGTGCATACCGCGCTGTCGGAAGCCGACACCCTGTGCGCACAGAAGGGCCTGCGCCTGACCGCCTTGCGTCGCCGCGTGCTGGAACTGGTGTGGCAGAGCCACAAGCCGCTGGGTGCCTACGACATCCTCGGCGTGCTCAGCGAGCAGGACGGCCGCCGCGCCGCGCCGCCTACCGTGTACCGGGCGCTGGATTTCCTGCTGGAGAACGGCCTGGTGCACCGCATCGCTTCGCTCAACGCGTTTGTCGGCTGCAACCACCCGGAACACGCGCACCAGGGCCAGTTCCTGATCTGCCGCGAGTGCCATGCCGCCATCGAGCTTGAACAAAAAAGCATCAGCGACGCCATCATCAAGAGTTCCGCCGACGTCGGTTTCCGGGTCGAAGGGCAAACGGTCGAAGTGGTCGGCCTGTGCTCGGGCTGCCAGGGGGCTTGATGAGCAACGCGTTAATCCGCCTGGAACAGGTCGGGGTCACGTTCGCCGGGCAAGCCGTGCTGGATAACATCGCGCTGAGCGTCGAACCTGGGCAGATCGTCACCCTGATTGGCCCCAACGGCGCCGGCAAGACCACCCTGGTACGCGCCGTGCTTGGCCTGCTCAAGCCCGACACCGGCAGCGTGTGGCGCAAGCCCAAGCTCCGTGTGGGCTACATGCCGCAAAAACTGCACGTCGACCCGACCCTGCCGCTGTCCGTGCTGCGCTTCCTGCGCCTGGTGCCCGGTGTAGACCGCGCCCGCGCCCAGGCCGCACTCAAGGAAGTCGGCGCCGAACAGGTGATCGACAGCCCGGTGCAAAGCATCTCCGGCGGCGAAATGCAGCGCGTGCTGCTGGCCCGCGCCTTGCTGCGCGAGCCGGAACTGCTGGTGCTGGATGAACCCGTGCAAGGCGTCGACGTTGCCGGCCAGGCCGAGCTGTACAGCCTGATCACCCGCCTGCGTGACCGCCATGGCTGCGGCGTGCTGATGGTGTCCCACGACCTGCACCTGGTGATGAGCACCACCGACCAGGTGGTGTGCCTCAACCGTCACGTGTGCTGCTCCGGCCACCCGGAGCAGGTCAGCGGCGACCCGGCGTTCGTCGAGCTGTTCGGCAAGAACGCACAGAGCCTGGCGATCTACCATCACCACCACGACCACGCCCATGATTTGCACGGCGAAGTGGTCGACGATCCCGCCGCACCCCATACCCACGTTCACGGAGATAGCTGCAAGCATGGCTGATTTTCTGCTCTACGCCCTGCTGGCAGGCTTGGCTTTGGCGTTGGTGGCGGGCCCTCTGGGCTCGTTCGTCGTCTGGCGGCGCATGGCCTATTTTGGCGACACCTTGTCCCACGCTGCGCTCCTGGGCGTGGCCATGGGCTTCTTGCTGGATGTCAGCCCGACCATCGCCGTCACCGTCGGCTGCCTGTTGCTGGCGGTGCTGCTGGTGACCCTGCAACAGCGCCAGCCGCTGGCCTCCGACACCCTGCTCGGCATCCTCGCGCCGAGCACCTTGTCCCTGGGCCTGGTGGTGCTGAGTTTCATGCATGAAGTGCGCATCGACCTGATGGCCTACCTGTTTGGCGACCTGCTGGCGATCAGCAGCACCGACCTCGGCTGGATCCTCGGCGGCAGCGCTGTGGTGCTGGTGCTGCTGATAGCCCTGTGGCGCCCACTGCTGGCCATCACCGTGCATGAAGAACTCGCCACCGTCGAAGGCCTGCCCGTGCCGACCCTGCGCATGGCCCTGATGTTGTTGATCGCCGTGGTGATTGCTGTCGCGATGAAGATTGTCGGCGTATTGTTGATCACGTCGCTGCTGATCATTCCCGCAGCCGCCGCCCAGCGCCATGCCCGCTCACCGGAGCAGATGGCGATTGGCGCCAGCCTGCTGGGGATGCTCGCCGTGTGCGGGGGCCTGGCGCTGTCCTGGTTCAAGGACACGCCGGCCGGGCCGTCGATTGTGGTCACGGCCGCCGCGCTGTTTCTGCTGAGTTTTGTCCTGCCCCGTCGAGGGGTGTAGACTTGCTCGCTTTTTGCGCAAATAGAGAGTCGCAGGAATGAAGCCGTTCACCTCCCGTTATCTGCTCCTTGCCGCATTTTCCCTGCTGCTGGGCGCCTGTCAAAGCACACCGCCCGCCGCCGTCCAGGCCCCGGACGCACGCGCTACGGCCATCGCACAGCTGGAGCAAAACCTCGCCAGCAGTGAGCTGGCCACCGCCGAAGACCAGTTGGCCGCGCTGCAAGCCCAGTCGCCCAACGATCCGGCGCTGGAGCCTTACCAGCGCCAATTGGCCGAAGCCTACCTGCAGCGCAGCCAGATCGTCCTGCAAAAAGGCGACGTCAACGCCGCCGCCACCGCCCTCAGCCGCGCCCGCGCCCTGATGCCCAAGGCCCCGGCGCTGACCGGCGGCGTGAACAGCGCCATCAGCCACGCCCGCAAGGCCGAACTGGACCAGGCCGAAGCCGCCCTGAAAGCCGCTGAAGCCAAGCCGGTGGCCAAGGTCATCGACCCGACGGCCGAAAGCACCACCGTGGCGTTGAACCTGCGCGATATTGAAGAACTTCGCCATCAACTGGATGCGATCGCCACCGATGTGGTGAATTACCAGTGTGATGTGAGCATCCAGGTGCCGCGCACCGAAGACTATCCATGGTTGGCCACGCTGCTGACCAAGCGGGTCAAGCGCATTGATTCGGCGTATGACCTGAAGCTGCACCGGCAGATCCTGAAGAAGATCCCGGCGCAGGTTGTGTTGATTCCGCGCAAGGCGCAATAAAGCCATCGCAGGCAAGCCAGCTCCCACATTTTGACTGTGTTCACAAATCAAACTGTGGGAGCTGGCTTGCCTGCGATAGCGATTTAAAAAACAACCAATGACTTAAGCCGGAATCGCCTTAGCCTTCGGCTCCCGATCCCAGACCCGATGCTGGGCAATCGCCGCCACAAACGCCTTCAATGCCTTAGCGTCCCCGCCGACGATCAACCCCGCATCAGCCTCCAGCTTCAACAGCTCCAGCAACTGCTTGGCCTCGCCTACCACCGCAATCGCTTTCAAATGCTTGTAAGCCTCCAGCAGGTAATGCAGCGCCACGCCATCTTCGCTCAACGCCATCACCGACTTGGCGCCGCCGGGCACAAACACCGCGTCGAATGCCACGGACGGCAAGCCTTCCATGGACGCATCCACCGGTAAACTCTTGCCATCCGCCGTAGTGACCGGTGCCGAGGTCGGCCCGAGCACTTTGGCGTGGGCGCCTTCGGCCTTCAGCACTTTCTTCAAGGCGTCGATTGCAGCACCGTCCACGCCATTCGCGGCCAGGATCGCCACCTTGCGCGTCTTGATATCACCCGACAGCAAGTTCGCCTGGCTCAGGGCCGGTGAGCGCGACAACGATACTTTGCGCTCCGGCACCGTGCCTTTTTTCGGCACTGGCAAGCCCAGGTTCTGCGCCACACGCTTGGCCAACTCCAGGTCGATGTTGGCGAGGATCTCATTCACCTGGCGCACACGGATGTGCTCACGCTCCACCTTGCCCAGCTCAAAGCTGTAGGCGGCAATGATGTGCTCCTGCTCATGCTTGCTCATGCTGCGGAAAAACAGGCGCGCCTGGGAGAAGTGATCGCCAAATGACTCACTGCGCTCGCGCACCTTATGGGCATCGATGCGCTCATGGTAGGACTCAAAGCCACCGTCCTGCGCAGCGGACGGGGTTTCCTTCGGCCAGCCGCCATCGATGGAGTTGGGTTCGTACGCCGCGCGCCCTTTGTCGATAGTGGTGCGATGCATGGCATCGCGCTGGCCGTTGTGGAACGGCGCCACCGGACGGTTGATCGGCAACTCATGAAAGTTCGGGCCACCGAGTCGGCTGATCTGCGTATCGGTGTAGGAAAACAGACGGCCCTGCAACAACGGGTCATTGGAGAAGTCGATACCCGGCACGATATGGCCTGGGCAGAAGGCGACCTGCTCGACTTCAGCGAAAAAGTTGTCCGGGTTGCGATTCAGCACCATCTTGCCCAGCGGCGTGATCGGCACCAGTTCTTCTGGGATCAGCTTGGTCGGGTCGAGAATATCGAAGTCGAACGCATGTTCCTTGTCCTCGGGAATGACCTGCACGCCCAATTCCCACTCGGGGTAGTCGCCCATCTCAATCGCTTCCCAGAGATCGCGGCGATGGTAGTCGGTATCTTTACCCGCGAGCTTTTGCGCTTCGTCCCACACCAGCGAGCAGGTGCCGGCCGTAGGACGCCAGTGGAATTTAACGAAGTTGGACGTCCCTTCGGCGTTAATGAAGCGAAAGGTGTGCACCCCAAAACCCTGCATGGCCCGTAGGCTTTTAGGAATCGCCCGATCGGACATTGCCCAAATCACCATGTGCGCCGATTCGGGCTGCAGCGACACGAAGTCCCAGAAGGTGTCGTGGGCCGAACCGCCTGTAGGAATCTCGTTGTGGGGTTCAGGCTTTACCGCGTGGACAAAATCAGGGAACTTGATCGCGTCCTGAATGAAAAACACCGGCATGTTGTTGCCGACCAGGTCGAAGTTACCTTCGTCTGTGAAGAACTTCACGGCAAAACCCCGTACGTCGCGCACCGTATCACCGGAGCCACGGGGGCCCTGCACCGTGGAAAAACGCAGGAATACCGGGGTTTTATGCCCCGGATCACGCAGAAACCCGGCCTTGGTCAGCGCCGCGTGGTTCTCATAGGCCTGGAAGTACCCATGGGCACCGGTGCCCCGCGCATGCACGATGCGCTCCGGGATGCGCTCATGGTCAAAATGCGTGATCTTTTCACGCATGATGAAATCTTCGAGCAGCGAAGGCCCGCGGGCACCGACCTTCAAGCTGTTCTGGTTGTCGGAAATCTTTACGCCCTGGTTAGTACGCAGGGCCTGGCCGGTAGCGTCAGAGCGGAATGCTTCCAAGGCCTCTAGCTTGGCATTGGTGTTCTTACGGTCCAGGGTGTCGGTTCCGGCGAGTTCGCTCTTTGGCTTTTTCGTACTCATCAGTCAAAACTCCTTATTCAGACCCAGGCACGGCACCCGGGAAGCACGTTGCTTAAGTAGTGACTGATGGGGTTTTGGGCCGTTCCTTTTTTATGACCTTTGATCGCGTTATTGCCAAATCGCTGGATGAATGCAAAAGAAATGCTAAGAAAGACTATACGGACAGGCTAAAATGCGCGCCCGGCTAACCGCTGATCCCTTTTCCATGCGCCCCACAAGGTTCGCTACGTGATCGAGTTTCATAACGTCCATAAAACCTACCGCGTCGCCGGTAAGGAAATCCCCGCGCTGCACCCCACCAGCCTGCGCGTCGAGAACGGCCAGGTGTTTGGCTTGATCGGCCACTCCGGTGCGGGAAAAAGTACCCTTTTGCGTCTGATCAACCGCCTGGAACAACCCAGCGGCGGTCAGATCACTGTCGATGGTGAAGAAGTCACCGCTCTGGACGCCAACGGCCTGCGCCGTTTCCGCCAGCAGGTCGGGATGATCTTCCAGCACTTCAACCTGCTCGCGTCCAAGACCGTCGCCGACAACGTGGCGCTGCCACTGACCCTGGCCGGCGAATTGTCGCGCAAGCAAATCGACCTGCGCGTCGCCGAGCTGCTGGCCCGCGTTGGTCTGTCGGATCACGCCAAGAAGTACCCGGCGCAATTGTCCGGCGGCCAGAAACAGCGCGTCGGCATCGCCCGCGCCCTGGCGACCAAGCCGAAGATTCTGCTGTGCGACGAAGCCACCAGCGCCCTCGACCCGCAAACCACCGCGTCGGTCCTGCAACTGTTGGCCGAGATCAACCGCGAGCTGAAACTGACCATCGTGCTGATCACCCATGAAATGGACGTGATCCGCCGCGTCTGCGACCAGGTGGCCGTGATGGACGCCGGCGTCATCGTCGAGCAAGGCTCGGTGGCCGACGTGTTCCTGCACCCAAAACACCCGACCACCAAGCGTTTCGTGCAAGAGTCCGAACAGGTCGATGAAAACGAGCAGCGCGACGACTTCGCCCACGTCCCCGGCCGCATCGTGCGCCTGACGTTCCAGGGCGACGCGACCTACGCGCCGCTGCTGGGCACCGTCGCCCGTGAAACGGGTGTGGACTACAGCATCCTCGCCGGTCGTATCGACCGCATCAAAGACATCCCCTACGGGCAATTGACCCTCGCCGTCACCGGCGGCGACATGGACGCCGCGTTTGCGCGCTTCACCGCCGCAGACGTCCACATGGAGGTCCTGCGCTAATGGAAATCCTGTTGAGCTTCTTCGCCAATATCGACTGGTCGGAAATCTGGCTCGCCACCGGCGACACCATGATCATGCTGTTCGGTTCGCTGTTCTTTACCGTGCTGCTCGGCCTGCCCCTGGGCGTGCTGCTGTTCCTGTGCAGCCCGCGCCAACTGTTCGAACAGAAAGGCCTGTACGCACTGCTGTCGCTGATCGTGAACATCCTGCGTTCGCTGCCGTTCATCATCCTGCTGATCGTGATGATCCCGTTCACCGTGCTGATCACCGGCACGTCGCTGGGCGTGGCCGGTGCGATTCCGCCACTGGTGGTCGGTGCCACGCCGTTCTTCGCGCGCCTGGTGGAAACCGCCCTGCGTGAAGTGGACCGCGGCATCATCGAAGCCACCCAGTCGATGGGCGCCACTACGCGTCAGATTATTACCAACGCCTTGCTGCCCGAAGCACGCCCCGGCATTTTTGCGGCGATTACGGTGACGGCAATTACACTGGTTTCCTACACGGCGATGGCCGGTGTGGTCGGCGCCGGTGGCCTGGGCGACCTGGCGATCCGTTTCGGTTACCAGCGTTTCCAGACCGATGTGATGGTGGTCACCGTGGTGATGCTGTTGATCCTGGTGCAAATTCTGCAAACCGTCGGCGACAAGCTGGTGGTGCACTTTTCTCGAAAATAACGGCCATTGCCGACGATTTGTCGGCAAATGCCCGAACAAGGAGCTTGCTGGATGAAAATACTACTGGTTGCTTTCGCCGCCGTTGCCGCGTTTTCCGCCCACGCCGAGACCATCACGGTCGCGGCCTCGCCGGTGCCGCACGCGGAAATCCTCGAATTCGTGAAACCGGCCCTGGCCAAAGAAGGCGTGGACTTGCAGGTCAAGGTCTTCACCGACTACGTGCAGCCCAACGTACAGGTCGCGGAAAAGCGCCTGGACGCCAACTTCTTCCAGCACCAGCCGTACCTGGATGAGTTCAACAAGGCCAAGGGCACGCACCTGGTGAGCGTTGGCGCCGTGCACCTGGAGCCCCTGGGCGCTTACTCCAGCAAGTACAAGACCCTCGCCGAGCTGCCGGACGGCGCCAACGTGGTGATCCCGAACGACGCCACCAACGGCGGCCGCGCGCTGCTGCTGCTGGCCAAGCACAACCTGATCACCCTGAAGGACCCGACCAACATCCTGTCGACCATCAAGGACATCACCGGTAACAGCAAGAAACTGAAGTTCCGCGAGCTGGAAGCCGCCACCCTGCCGCGCGTACTGACCCAGGTTGATCTGGCGCTGATCAACACCAACTACGCCCTGGAAGCCAAGCTGGACCCTTCCAAGGACGCACTGGTCATCGAAGGCAGCGACTCGCCTTACGTGAACATCCTGGTGACCCGCGAAGACAACAAGGATTCGGACGCGGTGAAGAAGCTGGTTGCAGCCCTGCACACACCGGAAGTGAAGAAATTCATCGAAGAGAAGTACAAAGGCGCGATCAAGCCGGCGTTCTGATCTGACTCGATCTCCCCTACACCGGAGATCAAAAAAATGTGGGAGCTGGCTTGTGTGGGAGCTGGCTTGCCTGCGATGCAGGCACCGAGGTGTGTCAGTCACACCAAGGTGATGCAATCGCAGGCAAGCCAGCTCCCACACAAGCCCGGCTCCCACTTTTGTTTTGTGTTGTTTGTTATTGGCGCTGCAGCAACACCGGCAACTGCACCACCAACTTCTGGTTATTCAACGGCGCCCGAATAAACCCACGCTGCGTCCCGTCCGGCCCGATCAGCGCCAGGTTGCCGCTGTGGTCCACCGTGTAGTTCGGCTTGCTGGTATCCGCCGGAATGAACGGGATGCTCACCGCATTCGAGACCTTCTGCACCTCCTCCACATTCGCGCCGGTCAGGCCAACAAACTGCGGGTCGAAGTAGCCCAGGTATTGCTTGAGCTGGGTCGGCGTGTCGCGGTTGGGGTCAACGCTGACCAGGATCACCTGCAACTTGTCCACCGCCTCCTTGGGCAGCTCGCTCTTGATCTGGCGCAGCTGGGCGAGGGTGGTCGGGCAGATGTCCGGGCAGAAGGTGTAGCCGAAGAACAGCAGGCTCCACTTGCCCTTCAACTCATTGACCAGCACCGGCTGGCCTTCCTGGTCTGTCATGGTCACTGGCGGCAGTTGGCGGCTTTGCGGTAGCAAGATGATGCCGGCATCGATCAGCGCGGTGGGGTCGCCCTGACCTTTGCCACTGAGCACTTTGTTGACGGTCAGGCCCATGATCAACGCGACAATGGCCACCAGGATAAAGACGGTTTTTTGAGTACGAGTCATAGGCTCAACAGTAGGTAGTGGTCGACGAGCAGGGCGATAAACAGCAGCAGCAAGTACCAGATAGAGTACTTGAAGGTGTTGATCGCCGCGTGCGGCTGAGCGCCACGGTACAACACCAAGGCCCATTGCAGAAAGCGCGCGCCCAATAAGAGGGCACACCCCAGATAGAGCACGCCGCTCATATGAATGACAAAGGGCATCAGGCTCACCGCCAGCAGGGCGAAGGTGTAGAGCAGGATATGCACCTTGGTGTAGTGCTCGCCGTGGGTGACCGGCAGCATCGGGATGTCGGCCTTGGCGTATTCCTCCTTGCGATGGATGGCCAGGGCCCAGAAGTGCGGCGGGGTCCAGGCGAAGATGATCAGCACCAGCAGCAAAGGTTCGGCGCTGATATGGCCGGTGACGGCGACCCAACCCAGCAGCGGAGGCGCCGCACCGGCCAAGCCGCCGATCACGATATTCTGTGGCGTCGCCCGCTTGAGAAAGCCGGTGTAGATCACCGCATAACCCAACAGCGAAGCCAACGTCAGCCACGCCGCCAACGGGTTGGTGAACGCCAGCAACAGGGCCAGCCCTGCAACCGCCAGTAACAATGCAAAGACCAGCGCCGCCACGGGCGACACACGTCCTTCGGCCAACGGCCGCTTGTGGGTGCGCGCCATCACCGCATCGATCCGCCGATCCACCACATGATTGACCGCCGCCGCACCGCCGGCACACAGGGCAATCCCCAGGTTGCCAAACACCAACACCGCCCACGGCACGCCGGCGCGGGTGGCGAGGAACATGCCCACCAGCGAGGTGACGAGCATCAGCACCACCACTTTCGGCTTGGTCAGCTCCAAATAGTCACGCCATATCGCCTGGTTTTGCCGCGCACCAGTCAAGGTCGCCATGGCATCTCTCCTTTAAGGGTGATGAGGCCCGAGACGTGTTTGCGCGGGATAAAACGCCAGCCGAACGGCAACTGATTGCGCACCCGCACCAGGCTGGTACGGGCGTGGTAGTTGACCAGCACCAGCGTCAGCAGCAACGCCGCGCCGCCGGCGTTATGCCCGACTGCCACCGGCAGCGGCAGGTGGAAATACACATTGCTCAAGCCCAGGCAGATTTGCGCGCCCAGGGCGATCAGCAGCAGGCCGGCCAAACGGGTCATGCCCACGGCGCGCAGTTGCCAGGCCAGGCCCAGCAACACCAGCGAAAGCACCACCGCGCCCAGGCGATGGGTCAGGTGAATCGCCGTACGCGCCTCGCTGTCCAGTTGCCCACCCAAATAGTTGGGCCCGATGTGCTGGGTCAGGTGAAAGCCATTGGCAAAGTCCGCCGCCGGCCACCACTCGCCATGACACGTCGGCAGGTCGATACAGGCCACCGCCGCATAGTTGGAGCTGACCCAGCCGCCCAGCGCAATCTGCCCGATTACCAGCACCAGCCCGGCCGTCGCCCAGTACTGCAGACGCTTGGGCACGATCAGCGCGGGCAGCACGCCTGACAGGCGCAGCGTCAGCAGAAACAGCAGGCTCAAGGTGGCAAAGCCGCCCAGCAGATGCCCGGTCACCACCTGCGGCCACAGCTTCAACGTCACCGTCCACATGCCAAATGCGGCCTGGGCAATCACCACCGCCAACAGGAACAGCGGCAGTTTCACCGGTTGGCCTGGGTCACGGCGATGGCTCCACGAGCGCGCGGCCAGCAACGCGATCAACAACCCCAAGGAGCCGGCGAAGTAGCGATGAATCATCTCGCTCCAGCCCTTGTCCGCCTCCACCGGTGTATCGGGGAAGTGCAATTCGGCATGGGCCAGCTGGGTTTCGCTTTGCGGCACGCTGATAAAGCCGTAGCAACCCGGCCAGTCCGGGCAACCGAGGCCGGCGTGGGTCAGGCGGGTATAGGCGCCGAGCAATACGACGATCAACGCCAGCAAGGTGGCAAACAACGCGAGGCGAAATCCAGGTTTGGCCATGACGATGCCCTTATCCGATATTCGACAGTTTCAGCAGGTGGCGCAGGTCGTTGAGCAAGTCCTTGCCCTTGACCGTGGCGTCGTAGCGCAACACCAGGTTGCCGTGGGGATCGACGATCCATAGCTGCGCATCGCCTGGCGCGGCGGCGTCCTTGCGGAACGTCGGCAGGTCCAGCGGGTAACGTTGCAGTTGCGGATATTCGGCCTTCAGCTTGGCCTCGTACTCGGCGCCCACCGGCTGCGCACTGGCCAAGGCATGGCTGGCGCGCGATGCATCACGCCCCAGGCCGATTTGCAGTTGGCGCGCCAGGTACACCAGTTGCTGGCAGTCGGAAGCGCAGGCGGCGGGTGCGGTGACCAATAGCTGCCAGCGCTCTTCATCGGCCTGCACGCCGATGTCGGCGCGGGTCTGGCCGTTGCCGATCATCTCGCCGTGGTAGCTGCGGCTGTCCGGCACCCAGAACTGCAATTTGTACATGAACGTGGCAAGCACCATCGGGCCGATCACCATCATCAGGATCAGGATCAACTGCCAGCGGCCTTTGCGCCGGTCCGGCGTCTCAGACATGTTGAGTGGATTCATGGCCGCTCCCATGGGACTTCTCCTTTGTGTTGTGCCAGCCGAGGTAGAGGTACAGCGCGAGCAACGCCAGGGCCATGGCGAACCATTGCACGGCGTAGGCGAGGTGTTTTTCCGGGCCCATGGCGACCACGGCCCAAGTGGTGTCGTACGTACCGGGGCCGGCTTCGGCGCGCAGCTCGTAGGCAAAGCCGCTGCGACCCAGTTCCGCCCACAGCTCGCCAGGGTGCAAGGCGGTCAACAGGCGCGGCCATTGCGCGGTCGTCGGGTCGGCATGCAGCTGGAAGGTTTCGCCGGGGGCGACATACACCCAGGCGTCGAGATTCACCGGCGTAGCCGGTGTGGTGAAGGCGGGCGGGGTGCGTCGGTCTGGCCAGGGCAGCCAGCCGCGATTGAGCAACAGCCAGAGGCCGCTGGCCTGGTCGTGGAAGGGTTGCAGCAGCTCTACGCCGGCCTTGCCGTCGCGCATGCGGTTGTCGAGCAACACGCTGTGTTCGGCGTCAAATTGGCCGCGCAAGCGCACGCGGCGAAAGGCCGGGTCAGGCATGTCGTTGAGTTGCGCGCTGCTGATCGGCTCCGCCGCGCGCCGCTCGGCGTAACTGTCCACCAGCAGCTGCTTTTCATGGCCGCGAGACAGTTGCCAAAACCCCAGGCCTACCATCAAGGGCAGCAGCACCAACACCACCAGTGTCGGCGCGATCCCGGGACTAAAGCATTTTATGGCGCTGGCTATACTTGTTTTCATTGCCCGCCCATCCCATTGGAGCCCGACCATGCTCAAAGCCGCTATTGCCCTGATGCTGATCGCGACCGTTGTGAGCCTGTTCAGTGGCTTGTTCTTCCTGGTCAAGGACGAGGGCAACTCCAATCGCCTCGTCACTGCCTTGACCGTGCGTGTCGTGTTCGCCGTGATCACCCTGGCATTGATTACCTGGGGCTTTTTCAGCGGCCAGCTGGTTTCTCACGCGCCGTGGTAAATCGCCTCACAGCACATAGACGAAGAAAAACAGGCCGATCCACACCACATCCACAAAGTGCCAATACCAGCTCGCCGCTTCGAAGCCGAACTGATGCTCGGCATTGAAGTGCCCCTTGAGGATGCGCATCAGCATCACAAACAGAATGATCGTGCCGATGGTCACGTGGGCGCCGTGGAAACCGGTGAGCATGAAGAACGTCGCGCCGTACACGCCCGAGCCCAAGGTCAGGCCCAGCTCTTTATAGGCGTGGATGTATTCCTCGGCCTGGAACCCGAGAAACGCCAACCCCAGCAGCACGGTGATCGCCAGCCAGATCTTCAGCGCCCCGCGATGACCTTTGCGCAACGCGTGGTGAGCAATGGTGATGGTCACGCTGGAACTCACCAGCAAGATGGTGTTGACCAGCGGCAGGCCCCACGGGCTGATCGTGCCTTCGGGCGCGGGGTACAGTTTTGGGTCAGGGTTGTTGAGCAACGGCCAGGCAAACTCGAAGTTCGGCCACAGCATGTGCGCGATGCCTTTTGAGCCCTCGCCCGCCAGCCACGGCGCCGACATGTGCCGTACATAAAACAGTGCACCGAAGAATGCGATAAAGAACATCACCTCGGAAAAGATGAACCAGGTCATGCCCCATCGGAACGAGCGGTCCATCTGCGGACTGTACAAACCGGCGCGGCTTTCCTTGATCACCGCGCCGAACCAGCCAAACAACATGTAGGCCAGCAACAGCCCGCCGACGAAAAAGATCCACGGGCCGTGGGATTCCGGGCGCGCGGCCTTGAGATCGTTGAACCACACGGCCAGGCCGTACACCGTGACCAGCATGCCAACCGTGGCAATTATTGGCCATTTGCTTTGCGCTGGTACGTAGTACGTATCATGAGACGACATGTATTCGCTCTCCTGATTGAGGGGGCAAACAGTAGCTAGCCGCCGCTGTGGACGGCCACCGGCGGTTGGCGCGCAGTGATATCAAACAGCGTGTACGCCAGGGTCAAATGCTTCACATCCTTGGGCATGTCGCGATCGACGATAAAACGCACCGGCATCTCGATGCGCTGGCCCGGCTGCAACACTTGCTGGGTAAAGCAAAAACATTCGGTCTTGTGGAAGTACATCGCCGCTTCCGCCGGGGAGATGCTCGGCACCGCCTGGGCGGTCATGGCCTTGTCCGTGGGGTTGTAGGCCACGAACAGCATCTCGGTGACCGCACCGGGATTGACCACCACCTCATCGGCCTTGGCATGGAACTCCCAGACCATGTCGATGGCGTTGGTGGAGAGGAACTGCACGCGCACCTGCCGTGAGGGATCCACCACCTGCGAGCCTTCGTACTGCCCGGCGGTCTTGCCGTTGATGCCGAATGCCTTGCACATCACGTCGTAGATCGGCACCAGGGCGAAGCCGAAGGCGAACATGGCGACCACCAGGATCAGCAGGCGGGTGACCAAGCGCCTGATTGGCACAGACTCAGCCATCACACACCCCCAGCTTTTGATTTTCTGTGGGAGCGGGCTTGCCCGCGATGAGGGCCTCACAGCCGACATTTGCAGCGCCTGACACACCGCCATCGCGGGCAAGCCCGCTCCCACAGGGGATCTGTGGCGGCCTGTTCATTTGACCTCCGGCGGCGTAGTAAAGGTGTGGTACGGCGCCGGCGAAGGCACGCTCCACTCCAGCCCTTCAGCCCCATCCCACGGCTTGGCCGGTGCCGGCGGGCCGCCACGGATGCACTTGATCACGATAAACAGGAAGAAGATCTGCGTGGCGCCGAACATGAACGCGCCAATCGACGACACCATGTTGAAGTCGGCGAACTGCAGGTTGTAGTCCGGCACCCGCCGCGGCATACCTGCCAACCCTACAAAGTGCATCGGGAAGAACGCCATGTTCATGCCCACGAAAGACAGCCAGAAGTGCAGCTTGCCCAGGGTTTCGTCGTACATGTGGCCGGTCCATTTCGGCAGCCAGTAGTAGGCCGAGGCGAAGATGCCGAAGATCGCGCCGGGCACCAGTACGTAATGGAAGTGCGCCACCACAAAGTAGGTGTCGTGGTACTGGAAGTCTGCCGGGGCAATCGCCAGCATCAACCCGGAGAAGCCGCCGATGGTGAACAGGATCACAAAGGCCACGGCAAACAGCATCGGCGTCTCGAAGGTCAGCGAGCCTTGCCACATGGTGCTGACCCAGTTGAACACCTTGACCCCCGTCGGCACGGCGATCAGCAAGGTCGCGTACATGAAGAACAACTCGCCCACCAGCGGAATGCCCACCACGAACATGTGGTGCGCCCACACGATGAACGACAGGAACGCGATGCTCGCCGTGGCGTACACCATCGAGGTGTAGCCGAACAACGGCTTGCGCGAGAAGGTCGGGATGATCGAGCTGACGGCACCAAAGGCCGGCAGGATCATGATGTACACCTCGGGGTGGCCGAAGAACCAGAACACATGCTGGAACAACACCGGGTCACCGCCACCGGCCGCGCTGAAGAAGCTGGTGCCGAAGTGGATGTCCATCAACATCATGGTCACGCAACCCGCCAGCACCGGCATCACCGCAATCAACAGGAACGCAGTGATCAGCCAGGTCCACACGAACAGCGGCATTTTCATCAAGGTCATGCCCGGCGCGCGCAGGTTGAGAATGGTGGCGACCACGTTGATCGCGCCCATGATCGAACTGATGCCCATCAGGTGAATGGCGAAGATGAAGAACGTCACGCTTTCCGGCGCATAGGTGGTGGAGAGCGGGGCGTAGAAGGTCCAGCCGAAATTGGGCCCGCCACCGGGGGTGAACAGGGTCGAGACCAGCAGCAGGAACGCCGCCGGCAGCAGCCAGAAGCTGAAGTTGTTCATGCGCGGCAGGGCCATGTCCGGCGCGCCGATCATCAGCGGGATCATCCAGTTGGCCAGGCCGACAAACGCCGGCATCACCGCGCCAAACACCATGATCAGGCCGTGCATGGTGGTCATCTGGTTGAAGAACGCCGGTTCGACGATCTGCAGGCCGGGCTGGAACAGTTCGGCACGGATCACCATGGCGAACGAACCACCAAGCAGAAACATGGCGAAGGCGAACCACAGGTACATCGTGCCGATGTCTTTGTGGTTGGTGGTCAGCACCCAACGCATCAGGCCTTTGGCGGGGCCGTGGGCGTGGTCGGCGTGACCATGGTCATCGATCACAGTGCTCATGGCCGTTCTCCTGCGGGCAAGTGGGCGGGGCCGGTCGAGTTGGACGCTCTGAAGTCAGTCATTTGCTTTCCGCCTGCTTGATGGCCAGCACGTCTTTGGGCGTGACCATGTCGCCTTTGTTGTTGCCCCAGGCGTTGCGCTCGTAGGTGACAACGGCGGCGATATCCACTTCCGAGAGCTGCTTGCCGAAGGCGGCCATCGCGGTACCGGGCTTGCCGTGGTAAACGATGCTCAGGTGGTCAGCCGCAGGGCCGGTGGCGATCTTCGAGCCCTTGAGCGCCGGGAACATCGGCGGCAGGCCCTGGCCTTCCGCCTGGTGACAGGCCACGCAGGTGGTGTGGTAGACCTTGTCGCCACGCGCCACCAGCTCTTCCAGCGTCCACTCTTTGGAGGTCAGTTCCTTGAGCTTGGCGGCTTCGTCTTTGCGCTCGGCCAACCAAGTGTCGTAGTCGGCCTTGGACTTGACCTCGACCACGATCGGCATGAAACCGTGATCCTTGCCACACAGCTCGGCGCATTGGCCGCGGTAGATGCCGGGCTTCTCGACGCGGGTCCAGGCCTCGTTGACGAAGCCGGGGATGGCGTCGCGCTTGACCGCAAAGGCCGGCACCCACCAGGAGTGGATCACGTCGGCGGCGGTCACCAGGAAGCGCACCTTGGCGCCCACCGGCAATACCAGCGGCTGATCGACCTCCAGCAGGTAGTGCTCGCCCTTGGTCGCCTGGTTATGGATCTGCTCGGCGGGGGTGGCCAGGTTGCTGAAGAACTCCACATCCTGGCCCAAGTATTTGTAGTGCCACTTCCACTGGTAGCCGGTGACCTGGATATCGATATCCGACTCACTGCTGTCGTAGATATTGATCAGGGTCTTGGTCGCCGGAATGGCCATTGCGACGAGGATCAGCAAGGGCACCACGGTCCAGAGGATCTCCACGGTGGTGCTCTCGTGGAACTTGGCCGCCACCTGGCCCGTGGACCGGCGGTGCAGGATCATCGACCAGAACATCGCGCCAAACACGATGATGCCGATCACCACACAGATCCAGAAAATGGTCATGTGCAGGTCAAACACAGCGTGGCTGACTTCAGTCGCCCCTGGCGCCATATTCGTGGTCCAGGCGGCGTGCGCCTGGCCGAATACCGACCACAACAGAAGGCCCATCCAAACGTGTGGATGTCGCGTCATTGCGGGTTCCCCTTATCGTTCTTGTTATCCCGCCGGTTTGCACCTGCGTCGAAGGGAGCGGCTTCCATACTGCTTACAACCGCTTAGCCTCACCTGCTTATGCAGTCTGGCGTCATCAGCTAATTGCTTACAAAACCGAGTATAGACAGCACCTGCAACCCCGCAATGTGTGGGGACAAATCAGCGAAAACAGACGGGCGGAGCCAATAAAACCGGGGGCGGAATCGTTTATCCGACGAACGATGGCATTTCGATATAACGCAGGCGCATAACCATGAAATAATTATGACAAATGCGTCTGAGGCGCTCGTATAAACGAGCTACCTTATCCTCTCCCTTTTCCTACGCCTGCATCACTGGAGCCCTCATGAACACCGCCGCATTGCGCGAGCAGATTTCCCGTGCCCATCAACACGAAGCCAGCACGGGCCAGCTGGCCCAGCAACTGGAAACCCAATTGCCGCACCTGCATTCGGCCATTTCTTTGGCTGACGGTGATCGCAACATTGTCATGACGCGCTTCGTGACCGCCTATATCGACCTCGTCCCGGATTTGCTCGACGCCGCCAACGACGTGGCCCGCGAGGCCGGTATCGAAAGCCAGATCAAGCCGGTGCTGAAAATCGCCGAGCAATTTTTCCTGCAGCCGCCCGCGATCCTCGCCGGGCACGAAGGGCTCGACGGCCTGCTGGACGAGGCCTACCTGGCCCATCGCCTGGTGGAAGAAGTAAACGATTTGTATATCAAGCATTTCGGCCAGCCGTTGATCCCGGCGGACACCACCGTCGCCAACCTGATTGCGCACCAACTGATCGGCGAAGCATTTGCCAACAGCCTGGATGAGGCCGTGCATCTGGCTGTGGATGAGATGCTCAACGAAGACAGCTTTGCGCTGGAGTCGGTGGAGGCTTATCGCGAAACGCTCAAGAGCCCGGACACGGAAGCGGCGTGGAAGCGCTGGCCGTGCCTGTCGCGCCAACTGGGTGTGGAGTTGGCGCTGGATCAACCAGCTTAAATCTCGCAGCCGATAACGGACCAATGTGTGTGTGGGAGCAGGCTTTTGTGGGAGCTGGCTTGCCTGCGATAGCATCACCTCAGTGCAACTGAAACACCGAGGTGCCTGCATCGCGGGCAAGCCCGGCTCCCACAAAAGCCAGCTCCCACATTTTTGATCCGGTTTCGTCAGCCAGTCGGTGCTGCTGAGCCTATCCCCGTCGTCATCCGCACCCGGCCTTCCAACCGGCGCTTCAACCCACGCGCCTCGATCACCAGTTTCGAGCCCTTCGCCGCATTGGCCCGCCCCCATTCCTCCAGCAACTCCAGGCAGGAATGGTCGATGTAACTCAGGTTGTTCAGCGGCACATGCACGGTCGTCCCCGCCGGCACCGTCGACAACACCTGGGTCAACGCCGGTACTTTCAGGAACGTCGCCGCACCACTCAAGCGCAGTTCCATCTCACCGTCCTGGGGCAGGTCGATCAGGCTCACCTTCAAGCGCGACGCCTTGAATGCCAGCTTCACCAGCGTGAGTCCGAAGCCCACCAGCACACCGGTCAGCAGGTCGGTAAAGATGATCGCCAGCGCCGTCGCCGCATAGGTGAACATCGGCATGCGCCCATAACGTCCCAACGCTTTGAATGCCTTGATGTCCACCAGCTTGATCCCGGTGTACACCAGCACACCCGCCAGGCTCGCCACCGGAATGCTTTGCAGCACACTCGACAGCAACAGCACGAATGCCAACAGCCACAGCCCGTGGAACATCGCCGATAAACGCGTGGTGGCACCGGCCTGAACATTGGCGGAGCTGCGCACGATCACGCCGGTCATCGGCAGGGCGCCGACCAGGCCGCACAACATGTTGCCGACACCTTGAGCGGACAATTCCTTGTCGAAATCCGAACGCTGGCCGTTGTGCATACGGTCCACCGCGGCGGCGGAGAGCAAGGTCTCGGCGCTGGCGATAAAGGCCACGGCGAATGCCGCGATCAACAGCTGAGGATCGGCCAGGTTCAAGAGGTCGCTGGGGCGCAGCCAGTCGATGGCGTCCGCGAGGTTTTCCGGGACTTCCACACGCTTGACTTGCAACGCCAGCATCAGGCTGACCAGCGTGGTCAGGCCCACTCCCAGCAACGCACCAGGCACAAAGCGCAGGGTTTTCGGACGAAGTTTGTCCCACAGGTACATCACCAGCATCGTCGATAACCCGAGCAAACCCGCCTGCCAACCCAGGCCGGGAATGGCCTGCGCCACTGCCGCCGGGAAGCCCGCCAGGTTATCCAACCCCGAAGGCTTGGGCACACCGTCGAGCATCACATGGATCTGCGACAGCACAATCAGCACGCCAATGCCTGCCAACATGCCATACACCACCGCCGGCGCCGTTACGCGGAACCAGCAGCCCAGGCGCAAACGCCCAGCCACCAGTTGCAGGAAGCCCGCCAGCAGGAGGATCGGCCCCAGCATCATCATTCCGTGTTGGCGCACCAGCTCAAACACCAACACCGCCAGGCCTGCCGCCGGGCCGCTGACTTGCAGCGGCGAGCCCGCCAGCCACCCGACGACCAGGCCACCGATGATCCCGGTGATCAACCCCTTGGCCGGCGGCATGCCGGACGCAATCGCAATACCCATGCACAAGGGCAGGGCGACCAGGAACACAACCACCGAGGCGAGCAGCTCCCGTGGTAATACAGCTTTCAATTGAGCAGCACGCATGATGACTCTCCCGAGGCATTCGCCGGGCGCGGTAATACCTGGCTGCATCCATGGCAGCCACCGCATTACCCGGCAGGGAAGTGTTTTAGAAGCGCGCTTTAGGCGTCGCGCAAGGGATTGGCCCTTCGCCGTTCAGGGGTCTGAACGTGGACTGATCGGCATCGTAGGCGCGGATTTCGCTGGTCTCGATGTTGTAGATCCAGCCATGGATAAACAAATGACCATTGGCCATGCGCGAAGCCACGGAAGGGTGGGTGCGCAAGTGTTGCAACTGGGCGATGACGTTTTCTTCGGTCAGCACCTTCATGCTTTCGCTTTCGTTGGCGCAGTCGCAGTTGTCATGGACCATGGTCTTGGCGACCTCGGCATGCCGCAGCCAGGCCTTTACCGTTGGCATTTTTTCCAGGCTGTCGGGGTTGAGCACCGCGCGCATCGCACCGCAATCGGAGTGCCCACAGACAATGATGTGCTGCACGCCCAGGGCGAGTACCGCGTACTCGATGGCCGTGGAAACACCACCATTCATCTGGCCGTAGGGCGGCACCACGTTGCCGACGTTACGGGTCACGAACAGGTCGCCCGGCGAACTCTGGGTAATCAGTTCGGGGACGATGCGCGAGTCGGCGCAGGTAATGAACATCGCCCGTGGGCTCTGGGCCGTGGCGAGTTTCTTGAAGAGTTCTTCCTGCTGGGGGAAGACGTCGTGATGGAAATGCAAAAAGCCGTCAACGATATGCTTTAGCGCTGCATCGGCGGTTTCCGCCACCTCTGGGGCTGAAGCCGACGCAGCCAACGGCTGTTTATCCTTATCACTCATGATTCATCCTCTTGGTTAATGCAGGGGAGTATTCAAGTGCGTTCGACGCCAGGCCAGTGCAATCGTTGCAAACGCCACAAACCAGGCCGCCGACTCATCAGTCACTCGCTGGACAAGGTAGCCGCCGAAACTTAACTCAAACTGAATGAACCGCTCTAGAACGCGGGTTTCAGTGATGTCAAAGTGAGACCATTCCTACAAATAAAGTGCACCTTTCCTCAACAGTCTACAACAACGCCATCTGCCTGCCTGGCGGACAGAACGCCGTGCAATCCAGATTGAATCCTTCCCGACGGTTAAGCCCCAGGCGTTTGATCGCCTTGCTGAAACGCTGGGCCAGCAGATCGGCAAAAGGCCCCTCGCCGCGCATGCGTACGCCGAAGCGGCTGTCATACACCTCACCACCGCGTACCTGGCGCACCAGGCTCATCACATGGGCCGCGCGCTGCGGGTAATGCGCCGCCAGCCACTCCTCGAACAACGGCGCCACCTCCAGCGGCAGGCGCAGCATCATGTACGCCGCACTTTGCGCGCCGGCAGCGTGTGCTTCGGTGAGCAGGCTTTCCAGCTCGCTGTCGTTGATCATCGGGATCATCGGCGAACACAACACGCCCACCGGGATGCCCGCCTCGCGCATCACCCGAATCGCCCGCAACCGTGCCTTGGGCGCCGCCGTGCGCGGTTCCAGGATGCGCTTGAGTTCGTCATCCAGGCTGGTGAGGCTGATCATCACGGCCACCAGCCGTTGCTTGGCCAACTCGGTGAGCAGGTCGAGATCGCGCAGGATCAGCGAGCCCTTGGTGATGATAGTCACCGGGTGCCGGTAGCGCAGCAGCACCTCCAGGGTTTGCCGGGTGATGCGGTACTCGCGCTCGATGGGCTGATAAGGGTCGGTGTTGGACCCCAGGTTGATCGGCGCACACACGTACCCCGGCTTCGACAGTTGCTGCTCCAGCACATCGGCGGCGTTGCTCTTGGCGATCAGCTTGGTCTCGAAATCCAGCCCCGGCGACATGTCCCAATAGGCATGGCTAGGCCGCGCATAACAGTAGATGCAGCCGTGCTCGCAGCCGCGATAAGGGTTGATCGAGCGATCAAACGGCAAGTCCGGCGAGTTGTTACGGGTGATGATGGTCTTGGCCGTTTCGATACGCACTTCGGTGCCTTGGGTCGGCGGCACTTCCTGATACCAGCCGTCGTCCTCGGCCACGCTGACGGTGGGCGCAAAGCGGTTATGCAGGTTGGTGGCCGTGCCCCGGCCACGGGGCGGCAGCGCAGTAGACATAAAAACGCCTCGATACTGTTTTTATATACAGTATCGAGGCGCGAGGTTTCTGACCAGTGCCGTTTGGCGGTCAGGGAACGATCAGTGCTTCTCGCGCAAGTCCGCCACGTCGCCGGCTTTCACCGGCGCGCCTTGGTTGCCCCAGCTGCCACGGATAAAGCTGACGACATCCGCCACCTCCTGGTCCGACAGGCGCCAGGCGAACGCCGGCATGGTAAAGGTGGACGGCGCCGCGTGGGTAGCCGGCAAGGTGCCGCCGTTCAACACGATGTTGATCAACGAGGTGGCATCCACCGTCTGCAACACCGGGTTGCCGGCCAGGGCCGGGAACACCCGCGTATAGCCATGGCCATCGGTGCGGTGGCAAGCGGCGCAGTTGTCGATGTACACAGAGGCGCCGCGCTGGCTGTCGTCGCCTTTCCACAGGGCCTCGGCAACCTGCTTGTCGTACTGGTGCGGCTGATCCTTGGGGTCTACCGCGGGCAGGCTCTTGAGGTAACGGGCGATAGCCGTCAGGTCATTTTCCGACATGTACTGCATGCTGTGGACGACCACATCGCTCATCCCGCCAAACACCGCGCTACGGTCGCTGCGGCCGGTCTTGAGGAATTGCACGAGTTGCGCCTCGCTCCAGCTGCCGAGGCCATCCTTGTGGTCGCCGCGCAGGCTTTTGGCGATCCAGCCCTCCAGCGGCGCACTGCCGGACAGGAACGCGCTGCCCTCGCTGGCACTCAGGGCTTTTTCCTGCATGGTCAGGGCCCGCGGCGTGTGGCAGGCGCCGCAGTGGCCGAACCCTTCCACCAGATAGGCGCCACGGCTGATCACCGGGTCGGCCTGCGCGGCTGGCTGCGCTTCGGCAACCTCAGGCGCAAACATCCAGCGCCACGCAGCCAACGGCCAGCGCATGCTCAACGGCCATGGAATATCACTGGCCTGGTTGTCCTGGGCCACCGGCTCCACACCCTTCATGAAGTACGCGTACAACGCCTGCATATCGCTATCGCTGACGCGTGCGTAAGACGGATAGGGCATTGCCGGGTAAAGCGTACTACCGCTCTTGGCGACGCCATGGCGCACGGCCTTGTCGAAGTCCTCGAAGCTGTAGTCGCCCAGGCCGCTCTTGTCCGGGGTGATGTTGGTGGAATAGATCACGCCAATCGGCGTTTCCATCGGCAGGCCGCCAGCGAACGGCTTGCCACCCTTGGCGGTATGGCAGGCCACGCAGTCACCGGCGCGGGCCAGGTATTCGCCCTGCTTGATCAGGTCGGTCTCGGCAGCGCTTACCGAGCAACTGCTGAACAGCGCCAGAGAGGCGATAACAAATGCTTTCATGGTCATCGCTCCTTATGCCTGAACCAGTGGGCCGGGGTTTTTCAGGTACTGCTCGCGGATCGCGCGGGCCGACCAATAGGTCAGCGCCGCCACCAGGCCGGTAGGGTTGTAGCCCAAGCCCTGTGGGAAAGCGGACGCGCCAGGGACAAACACGTTGTGTACATCCCAGCATTGCAGGTAACGGTTCAACGCACTGGTCTTGGGATCGGTGCCCATGATCGCGCCACCGTTGAGGTGGGTGGTCTGGTACGACGCGGTGTTGAAGTGCTCCCCGACTTTTTTGCCGAGCACGGCAATCGCCTTGGGGTTCATCGCCTCGGCGACCTTGCCCATTTTCTCGACCATGAAGCGGTTCATCTTGATGTCGTTTTCCTGCCAGTCGAACGTCATCCGCAACAACGGCTGGCCGTAGGCATCGCGGTACACCGGGTCCAGATCCAGGTAGTTGCCCCGGTAGGATTGATGCGCACCGTGGGCATCCATCGATACCTGGTGGGTGTAGTAATCGGCGGTCGCGCGCTTCCACGCACTGCCCCAGGCCGGTGTGCCCGGTGGGTTGGACGTGCCAGCAATCGGCCGGCTGCCGGCCTGGTTGACCCACATCGGCGAACCGCCCACAAAGCCATGGGGCCCGTGGTCGAAGTTGTCCGCGTTGAAGTCATCGATGGCCACGCCATTGCCGCCGGCTCCGATGAAGTTGTTGGTGTGGGTGTCCTTGTCGAAGAACGCCTTGATGGTGGCCATGTTCTGGTAGGCGAAGTTGCGACCGACCACGCCTTCATTGGTGATCGGGTCGTAAGGCTTGCCGATACCCGACAGCAGCATCAGGCGCACGTTGTGAAACTGGAACGCGCCAAGGATCACCAGGTCCGCCGGCTGCTCGCATTCGCGGCCTTGGGCGTCGATGTACGTCACGCCCGTAGCCTTGCGCTTGGTGCTGTCGAGATTGACCTTGAGCACGTGGGAATTAGGCCGCAGTTCAAAATTCGGCACCTGGCGCAGCGCCGGCAGGATGTTCACGTTCGGCGACGCCTTGGAATACATGTAGCACACGTAACCACTGCAAAAACCGCAGAAGTTGCACGGGCCCATCTGCGCGCCATAGGGGTTGGTGTAGGGCCCCGAAGTATTGGCTGATGGCAGGTTGTAGGGTTTATACCCAACGCTCGCGGCCGCCTTCTGAAACAGCTGTGCGGAGACGGTGTTTTTCTGCGACTCCAAGGGGAACGGGTTGGAACGATCCGGCGCATATGGGTTGCCGCCACGGCCTTCACCGACCAACTGGCCTTTGACGGTCCAGGCCTGGCCGGAGGTGCCGAAGACTTTTTCCGCGTAGTCGAAAAATGGTTCCAGCTCTTCATAGCTGACGCCGAAGTCCTGGATGGTCATGTCCTTGGGAATGAAGTTTTTGCCGTAGCGCTCTTCGTAATGGCTGCGCATGCGCAGCTCGATCGGATCAACACGAAAGTGCACGCCCGACCAATGCAGGCCCGCGCCACCGACGCCATTGCCCGGCAGGAACGCGCCCAGCTGACGGTTGGGCAGGGCGACGTCATTCACGCTATGGCGAATGGTCACCGTTTCCTTGGAGATGTCCTGGAAGAGTTTTTTACGCACGCTGTAGGTCAGTTCGTCGATGACCTGGGGATAGTTGCCGTCCGGGTAAGTGTCCTGCATCGGGCCGCGCTCCAGCGCTACCACGTTGAGGCCGGCTTCCGTCAGCTCCTTGGCCATGATCGCGCCGGTCCAGCCGAAGCCTACGATCACCGCATCCACTTTCTTCATGATGGTCGCCACGTTTATGCCCTCTCGCCGCGGATGGAAACTGCCGGGAAGGGGTATTGCTCGTTGCGTTCAACCCAGTCCATGAAATCGGCGCGGGCGCCGGGGAAGCCGATCATGGTCCAGCCGACCATGCCTTTGTTGCCGCCATGGATCGGGTCGCAGAAGAACCCTTCCTTGGTGTTTTGCAGCAGCAAGTTGAAGAAAATCTCCGGCGGCACCGCCTGGAAATGCGCGGCCACTTCACTGCCGCCAGCCTCCAGGCGACGCAACATATCGTCTCGGGTAGCGCTGTCTTGCGCAGCAAAAGCTTTACCGTTGAACGCTTTCGACCACGCATCCGTCGCGGCGATACCCAGGCGATAGATGTCCTTGGGCACCAGTTTGCTCTGCCAGCCCATTTCAGGCGGCGCATCGGCGTTGAACGGACCTTGCATAAACCACAGGGCGCCGCTGGCGTACGGGGTGTTCATCTGGCGGTCGATATATTCCGGTGCACCGGCTTCCAGCGCGCCTGGGCCTTGGGCATCAGCGGGGATCAACTGCGCCACGGCGGCGTTGATAAACGCCCACTCTACGGCCGTGAAGTAGCTTGGCTCGTAGGCCTTTTCACTAGCCGCAGGCTTGGCGGGAGCGGCCTGGGCCGGCTCGGACGTTGCCATCAGCATCGAGCCGCCAAGGCCAGTGCTGGCAACCGTGACCACCGGGATCAAGGTCAAGGATTTGCGTAAAAAGTCACGCCGGGGGTTGTCTTGATCTTGATCAGACATGGGTGCACCTCATCATGTGGTCACGGGTTTAGCAGCCGCTTCTGGGGAGCGGCTTGGGTATTTTTGGCAATCAATGGTTACAAATGATAGCAGCCTAAGGATCGAGAGGAATCGTTTCAGCGACTAAAGACTGAGGATTCACGAATCTTTGACGACCGCCTCACACCCCGTTGACCCCCCGTAAACCAATCTGCGGACCATTCCCCAACCCTCTGTCCGGTTAACGTCACCCATGTTCAAGCATCAATGGCTGTCGGCTCTTGGCCTCGCACTCGTGGCCTTGTTTACCCTCGTGCCTGCCCAGGCCGACGAGTCCACGTCCATTCGCTCGCCCGAATGGGCCCAGCCCGTGGGCAGCCAATACAACCTGCACCAGATGACGCCCACCCTGTATCGCAGCGCTTTACCCGACAGCAGCGCGGTGCCGCTGCTGCAACAACTGAAGATCGGCACCGTGATCAACTTCCTGCCGGAGTCCGACGCCAACTGGCTGAAAGCCCCCGGCATCCGTCAAGTTCAGCTGAGTTATCGCACTAACCATGTAGATGATTCCGACGTGCTGGCGGCACTCAGGGCGATCAAGGAAGCCGAAGCCAACGGCCCGGTGCTGATGCACTGCAAACACGGCTCCGACCGCACCGGCCTGATGGCGGCGATGTATCGAGTGGTGGTGCAGGGATGGAGCAAGGAAGATGCGCTGAACGAGATGACCCTAGGCGGCTTTGGCACCAGTAACGGCTTCAAGGACGGCGTTCGCTACATGATGAAGGCCGATACCGACAAGTTGCGTACAGCCCTGGCGAATGGCGATTGCAGCACCAGTGCATTTGCACTGTGCTCGATGAACAGTTGGCTCAACACGGCGGGAACGGGCCGTGTCGAGCCAAAGAGCGACGCAGGACTGACGGTAAAACCCTAAACGGGCGTCAGTCTTTTTTCAGCTTGGGATTGGGGAAGAACTGCACCGCCTGAACCTTCGGGTCAGCCGGCGCTTTCAACGCCGAGGTGTTGACCCGCGTGCCCAATTCCTTGGGCACCGACAAACCCTGGTCATTCAGTGTGTCGGTATAACCGCAGGCCACACATTCACGATGCGGCACGCTGTCTTCGGTCCACATCTTCAACTTGTCCGGCTCGCTGCACGCCGGGCAGACCGCCCCGGCGATAAATTGCTTTTTGGTGATCACAGGCCCTTCACTCATGCTGCCGCGTCCTCACTCAGGCCGCTGTGGCGCAAGAGTGCGTCAATCGACGGCGCCCGTCCGCGGAAATCGACGAACAACACCATCGGTTCCTGGGAACCGCCACGGGCCAGGATCGCCTCGCGGAAGGCGCGGCCGGTCTCGGCATTCAATACACCTTCTTCTTCAAACTTGGAGAAGGCATCGGCCGACAGCACTTCGGCCCACTTGTAGCTGTAGTACCCCGCCGCATAACCGCCAGCGAAAATGTGCGCAAAGCTATTGGGGAAACGGTTGTAGGCCGGCGGACGCATCACCGAGACCTCATCGCGCACGCCTTCCAGCACCTGGGCCACGCTGCGACCGTCGCCGTGGGTGGCGTGCAGTTCAAAGTCGAACAGCGAGAATTCCAACTGGCGCACCATCATCAGGCCGGACTGGAAGTTTTTCGCCGCGAGCATTTTTTCCAGCAGGTCCTGGGGCAGCGGCTCAGCGCTTTCATAGTGGCCCGAGATCAGCGCCAGGCCTTCCGGCTCCCAGCACCAGTTCTCCATGAACTGGCTCGGCAACTCCACCGCATCCCACGCAACGCCATTGATACCGGACACACCCGCATGTTCAACGCGAGTCAGCAGGTGGTGCAGGCCGTGGCCGAATTCGTGGAACAGCGTCGTCACTTCGTCGTGGGTCAGCAGGGCAGGCTTGCCGCTGTCGGCCGGGGTGAAGTTGCACACCAGGTTGGCCACCGGGCTTTGCAGTACGCCGTCAATGGTGCGGCGACGGTCGCGCGCGCCGTCCATCCAGGCGCCGCCACGTTTGTTGGCGCGGGCGTACAGGTCGAAGAAGAAGCGACCGACGTGCTGGCCGTTTTCCTTGATTTCAAACAGGCGTACATCCGGGTGCCAGGTGTCGAAGCCCTTCTGCTCGGCAATCTCGATGCCGTACAGGCGTTGCACGATGGCAAACAGGCCGCCGAGCACTTTGTCGATGGGGAAGTAGGCGCGCAGCGCTTCCTGGGACACGCTGTAGCGCTGCTCACGGAGTTTTTCGCCGTAGAAACCGCTGTCCCAGCTTTGCAGGTCGGCGCAGCCTTGTTCGGCCGCGTAAGCCTTGAGCTGTTGCAGGTCCTGGGCGGCAAACGGCTTGCTGCGCTTGGCCAGGTCGCGCAGGAAGCTCAGCACCTGGTCGCTGGACTCGGCCATCTTGGTGGCCAGGCTCAGTTCGGAGAAGGACGCATAGCCCAACAGCTTGGCCAGTTCCTGACGCAAGTCGAGGATCTGTTCCATCACCGGGCCGTTATCGTTCTGACCGGCATTCGGGCCTTGGTCCGACGCACGGGTGCAGTAGGCCGCGTAGACTTCTTCGCGCAGGGCGCGGTCGTGGGCGTAGGTCATTACCGCGTAGTAGCTCGGAAATTCCAGGGTGATCA
Source organism: Pseudomonas sp. Marseille-Q1929 (assembly GCF_017316265.1). Classification (NCBI taxonomy): domain Bacteria; kingdom Pseudomonadati; phylum Pseudomonadota; class Gammaproteobacteria; order Pseudomonadales; family Pseudomonadaceae; genus Pseudomonas; species Pseudomonas sp. Marseille-Q1929. The sequence continues at coordinate 11,906 of NZ_JAFLWU010000027.1, read as the reverse complement.
GCCAGCCATCCAGGTCTTTGGATTGGGCAGCGGCGGCCATTTGGGCCTTGGCCGAGTCGGTCAGGCCGGCGAGGGTGGCTTCCTCGGTCACGTGTTTGGTCCAGGCCTGGGTCGCGTCCAGCAACTGGTTGGAGAACTTGCTGCCCAGCTCGGACAGTTTGCTCTGCACTTCGGCGTAGCGTTTTTGCTGCTCCGGCGGCAAGTCGATACCCGACAGGCGGAAGTCGCGCAGGGAGTGTTCCAGAATGGTTTTTTGCGCCACGTCAAAACCGGCGGCTTCCGGGCTGCTGGCCAGGGCTTCGAAGGCCTGGAACAGCTCGCGGTTCTGGCCCATCTCAGTGGAGTAGGCGCTCAACGCCGGCAGGCAGCTTTCATAGGCCTCACGCAGTTCGGCGCTGTTGCACACGGCGTTGAGGTGGCTGACCGGGCTCCAGGCGGCGCCCAGGCGGTCGTTCAGTTCGTCCATGGCCAGCACCAGGCCGGCCCACGTCGGATTTTTCCCCTGGCTTTGCAGGATGCCTTCGATGGCAACGCGGTTGTCAGCGAGGATCTGTTCGATGGCCGGCTGTACGTGCTCGGCACGGATCGCCGAGAACGGCGGCAGGTCGTAGGACTGCAAAAGCGGGTTGTTCGCGCTCACGGTGGGTACCTTGGCTGAAGACATGTAAGAACAAAGATGGGGCCATCTTAATTACAATCAACGCCCACCGCAGCTATCAGCAAAAGAGAGAGAGGCTATCGTGACCCTTCGCACCTATCAGAACCACACGCCAACCCTGGGCGCCGGGGCTTTTGTCGATATTTCGGCGGTGGTGATCGGCGATGTCGAAATCGGCTCCGACAGCTCCGTCTGGCCGCTGACCGTGATTCGCGGCGACATGCACCGCATCCGTATTGGCGCACGCACCAGCGTGCAGGATGGCTGCGTGCTGCACATCACCCATGCCGGGCCGTTCAACCCGGACGGTTTCCCGCTGCTGATCGGCGACGACGTGACCATCGCCCACAAGGTCATGCTGCATGGTTGCACGGTGGGCAGCCGCATCCTGATCGGCATGGGCAGCATCGTCATGGATGGCGCCGTGGTGGAAGATGACGTGATCATCGGCGCCGGCAGCCTGGTGCCGCCGGGTAAGAAGCTCGACAGCGGCTACTTGTACGTGGGCAGCCCGGTTAAACAGATCCGCCCTCTGACTGACAAGGAACGCGCGTTTTTCACCTACAGCGCGGCGAACTACGTGAAACTCAAAGACCTGCACCTGGCTGAAGGATTCGATCAATGACCCTGCATTACCCCACTGTCCTCTTCGACCTGGATGGCACCCTGACCGATCCGCGTGAAGGCATCACCCGCTCGATCCAGTACGCCCTCGCCAAACTCGGCATCGACGAGCCGGACCTGACCAAGCTCGAACACTTTATCGGCCCACCGTTGCTGCAAGCGTTCATGCAGTTCTACGGCTTCGACGAAGCCAAAGCGTGGGAAGCGGTGAACTTCTACCGCGAGCGCTTCAAGGTCACCGGGCTGTATGAGAACCGCGTATTCGACGGCGTGCTGCCGCTGCTGGAAGAGCTGAACAGCCAGGGCCGCCAACTGTATGTCGCCACCTCCAAGCCGTGGGAATTTGCCCGCGAGATCGCCAGGCATTTCGACTTTGCCAAGCACTTCAAGGTGATCTACGGCAGCGAGCTGGACGGTACGCGCACCAACAAGGTGGAGTTGATTGCCCATCTGATGCGCGAAGAAGGCCTGGACCCGGCAACCACCTTGATGATTGGTGACCGCAAACACGACCTGATCGGCGCCCGCAGCAATGGCCTGGATTCCGCGGCAGTGGGGTATGGGTTTGGCAGTTTTGAAGAGCTGAATGCCGAGGCGCCGACTTGGCACTTTGAGACGTTGGCCGAGATGCACCAGGCGTTTTTGCGGCAGCCTTGAGACCGCTATCGCAGGCAAGCCAGCTCCCACATTTGAGGGTATTCACAAATCAATAATGTGGGAGCTGGCTTGCCTGCGATGAGGCCCTAAATCCCACCCATCTCCAACTGCTTCAACGCCACCTTACGCTGCCCCACCGGCAACCCACCCATCCTCTCCACCGCCGCATAAAACCTCAGCCAATCCCCACCTTCCTGCCGAAACAACGCCGCAAACGCCGGCACCCACTGGTCATACAACCCAAACGGCAACAACCGCGCATTGTTCATCGGCAAGTTGATCCAGGCGTCATAACGCTTGTCGCCCGCCCACTGGCTGTCACGCATCTGCCGATAATCGCTGCGCAGGCGCTCGAATTCCGCCGCTTTGGCCGCGCGCATCGCATCGGCCGCCAAAGGTTGGGCGTAGACCTTTTCCAACCGCTGACGGGTATCGAGGATCAGCTGGATAAACTGGTCGCGTTGCTGCAACGCCGCGTTGTTGCTCGGCGCCAGCCCACGCGCCGCACGCCACTGCCGCGTGCCTTCCTGCTCGACGAAATTGGCAAATGACTCGTTGAACTCGGTGTCGTCCTTCACATAAAACCGCTGGTGCGCCAGCTCATGAAAAATCAGCGTGGCCAAGCGCTCATCACCCCAGTTCATCATCGAGTTGAGGATCGGATCGTTGAACCAACCCAGGGTGGAATAGGCCTCGACGCCGCCAATCGACACGTCCATGCCCCGCAGGCGCAACAATGCCGCCTCACCCCGCGCCGCGCCCTGGTTGTAGTAGCCGCGATAGGCCACGCAACCGGCGATCGGGAAGCAGTGGGTTTCAGGCGAGAGCGAAAATTCTGTGGTGGCAAACACATTCCAGACGACATAGGGCCGGCCGATGTCGGCGTACAGCCGGTAACTCTGGTTGTCAGGCAAGTGCAGGTGCTCACTGGCAAACGTGCGCGCCTTCTGTGATTGCGCCAGATGCTCACGCAGCAGCGGCGGCCGCGCGGGGTCGGCGATGACTTGGGCAACCGGCTCGCGGGCCCGCAACAATTGCCACTGGCCGCTGGCCAACTGCCCGTAATAACTGATGCTTGAGCAGCCGCTGAGCAGCACAACCATCAACCCTGGGAAAAAACGCCTGACCATGTACCGAATGCTCCTGGGACTTTTCCACGCCATGGGGTGTTTATACTCAAGGGGCGCCTGCTGCATCAGGCCCATTTCTTTTCTTCCATTGAGTACACGCCATGCGCCAGCTGTTGCTTGCCATCACCGTCCTGTTTCTCAGCGCATGCGCTTTGACGCCGTTGCCAGCGGTCGATCCGCAGCAAGCCTGGGTCGATTTCGCCACCCCGACACCCAACGCCAAACTGGTGATGGCCCAGCGCCTGGACGGCAAGAACCTCGATGACGGTCGTTTCTTCCAGATGCCGCCCGGCAGCCACGAGTTGATGGTGCGCTTTGATTTCGAAGTGCCAACGGGCAGCGGCTTCGGCGGGCTGGGGCAGACTACCGAACGCACCTGCTTCATGACCCTGCAGTACGACCACTTCCAGGCGGGCCAACGTTATGTACTGGAAGGCCGTTCGCTGGCCTTCACGCCGAATATCCGGCTCTACAACGCGGCGCGTCAGTTGCTGGCAGAGGAGCGCAGCGTCAACTGCATCTGATCAGTCGTTGTTCCTCTGGTAGATGATGGCCTTGGTGCCGTTCTCACAGCTGCCGACGACCATGGCCACGTCGTGCTTGTCGGCTTCTTCCTTGCTGACGATTTCCAGGGTGTAGGACGGAACCGCGTTCGCCTGGATCTTGACCTCGATCTCCTTACGCAGCTCTTCACAATCTTTGGGCGCGGCCACGGCCGAGGTGGCCAATACGCCGCAGATGATCGCCAAGGCAAAACGTTTCATGTGTGTAGCTCCCTGAATGCATGCGCACGGGTGTGCGCCTAGGCTGCAATGGCTATTCGACCATAGTTTGCACACGCAGGTTCTGATTTAACGCAAAACCAAATGTGGGAGCGGGCTTGCTCGCGAATGCGGTGTATCAGAAACACATTCAGTGCCTGACACTCCGCTTTCGCGAGCAAGCCCGCTCCCACATTTTTAGATCTGCGGTGTTAGCTAACCAGCGTGGCATCCAGGGTTATTTTCGCATTCAACACCTTGGATACCGGGCACCCTTCCTTGGCCTTTGTGCTCAGTTCTTCGAACTGTGCCTGGCTCGCGCCGGGAATCTTGGCCTTGAGGATCAGGTGCACCGCCGTGATCGCAAAGCCGCCATCGACCTGGTCCAGCGTCACTTCAGCCTGGGTATCGATGCTGTCAGCCTTGAGCCCGGCATCGCCGAGAATCATGGAAAAGGCCATGGAGAAACAACCGGCATGCGCCGCCCCGATCAATTCCTCAGGGTTGGTGCCCTTGCCCCCTTCGAAACGTGCCTTAAAGCCGTAGGGCGCTTCGCGCAACACCCCGGTTTCCGTGGAGATGGAACCCAGGCCCGTCTTCAAATCACCTTCCCAATGCGCGGATGCTTTTTTCACGATACTCATAGCGGTCTCCTCGAACGGTGGTTTTGCGTAAGTAAGGGTTCTGAGGATAGTCGGACCGGCAAAGTTCATCCTGTCGGAGAAACCTAGCAATCAAGTAGGAAATTTCGGTATCCGCTATTGAATCTCGGGTATATGCCCTCATTGCATAGACCATGCACATGAAGCGGCAGGTTTTGATTCGTCTAGACAGCCTGCGCGCCCCCTTGGAGAAGCAGGCTTATGAAATCGCTGTCCGACGTGAAGTTCTCGACCCTCGACCTCGTGCCCGTGCGCGCCAACGGCAGCCCGGCGCAGTCGTTGCGCAATTCCCTGGACCTGGCCCAGCATGTGGAAAAGTTCGGCTACAACCGTTTCTGGGTGGCTGAACACCACAACATGGACGGCATCGCCAGTTCGGCCACCTCGGTGTTGCTCGGCTACCTGGCCGGTGGCACCTCGACGATTCGCGTCGGTTCCGGCGGCGTGATGCTGCCCAACCATGCGCCATTGGTAATCGCCGAGCAGTTCGGCACCCTGGAAAGCCTCTATCCCGGGCGTATCGACCTGGGCCTGGGCCGCGCGCCCGGCTCCGACCAGATGACCGCCCGCGCCCTGCGCCGTGAGCGCTCCGGCAGCGCCGACGACTTCCCCGAAGACGTCGCCGAGCTGATGGCCTACCTCGGCCCGCGCACCCCAGACCAACGCATCATCGCCGTACCCGGCACCGGCACCAACGTCCCGGTGTGGCTGCTGGGTTCCAGCCTGTTCAGCGCGCAATTGGCCGGTGAGCGCGGTTTGCCCTACGCCTTCGCCTCCCACTTCGCACCGCGCTTGATGCACGAGGCGATTCGCGTCTACCGCAATCACTTCAAGCCTTCAGCGGTTCTGGATAAGCCCTACGTGATGCTCGGCATTCCCCTGGTCGCCGCCGACACCGATGAGCAGGCTGACTACCTGGCCACGTCGGTGTACCAACGCATCCTCGCGCTGATGCGCGGGCAAAGCCTGGTGCAACGCCCACCGGTGAAGAGCATGGAAGGCCTGTGGCTGCCCCATGAAAAAGATGCGGTGGGCAGTTTCCTTGGCTTGGCGATGGTCGGCAGCCCGGCAAAAATCCGCGCCAAACTGGAAGTGCTGGTGGAACAAACTGGCGCCGACGAGCTGATCTTTACCTGCGACCTGTACGAACACGCCGACCGGATTCGTTCCTACGAATTGCTGGCGCAGTTGATGAAGGGTTAATCCCTTCAGGCGAAAAAAAACCGACGCACTCGCGTCGGTTTTTTATGTCTGCGACACGGGATCAACCGCGCTTGTAGACGATTTCCTTGGTGCCGCCTTCACAGCTACCGACCACTTTAGCGTCGGTAGAAGCACCTTTCTCCACCACCTCCAGCGAATAACCCGAAGCGCCCTTGGCGTCGATTTTCGCTGCAATCTCGCTTTTCAGCTCGTCACAAGGCTTGCCGGCCGCCAGGGCTGTGCCCGCAATGCTCAACAAACCTACTGCCAACAGAAACTTCTTCATCCGTTACTTTCCTTGCGCTATTCGAAAAGAGCGTGCCGACGCTCGTGGCATCGGCACCCATTGGTTGTAGCGCAGGTTATGGCAATCAGCCAGTTAGCAAAGTTCAACTACTGGCAATTCGGAATCCCACCTTGAGCGTGACCTGGAAGTGCGCGGCCTTGCCATCCTTGATGTGACCACGGGTATCAACCACCTCAAACCATTCCAGGTGCTTGATGCTTTTGTTGGCCTCGGCCAGGGCGTTGTTGATGGCATCTTCGATGCTGGAGGTGGACGAGCCCACCAATTCGACTTTCTTGTAGGTGTGATGATCAGACATGAGGTTTCTCCTGAGGGTCGTCAATAAAGCCTAGCAGTCAATGTTCATACTGCTTCTGGCGACCGTTCCTACGCGAAAGTTCAGATTTACTGCACTTTCTGAAACCACGGGAGTCGGTATCTACACACGCCACTCAATCACTTCAGGAGAGTCCACATGGCCAACACTTCTTTACGCAAAGCGTCGCTGGAAAGCATGGAAGCCGAGATTTCGAGCCTGCTCAAGTCTCTGGAAAGCCTCAAGGACGATGCGTCTGACGAGTCGCGCAAGACCTTGAAGGCCCTGAAAAGCAATGCCGAGAATGCCCTCAAGCACTCCCGCCACCTGATCAGCGATGCCTACGAAGAAAGCAAAGTGAAAATCCGCGAAACCGGTGTTGCTACCCGGGACTACGCACAGGAACACCCATGGACTACAGCCGGCGTTGCTGTAGGTGCGCTGGGCCTGCTGGCCGCGTACTTGCTGTGCAAACGCAGTGACTAATCCGGCTGGCGCAACAGCTCAGCCTTGAGCCACTGCGCCAGTTGCCCGGCGCGCCCGTCTGCGGCGCGCTTGGGCAGCCACAACGCCAGGTGCGCCGGGGTTTCGCTGAAACCCCACGGTGCCACCAACCGGCCCGCACGCAAGTCCTCGGCCACCAGCGGTTCGGGCGCAATAGCCACGCCAAGCCCGGCTACCGCGGCTTCCAGCAAATAATACAAATGCTCAAAGCCCTGGCCGTGTTTCAACGCGCCGGGCGTGATGCCGTGCTGCTGCGCCCAACTGGGCCAGGCTTGCGGGCGGGATGTGGTGTGCAGCAGCGCCTCAGCGCACAGGGCCGAAGCCGGCGCGTGGCGCAAACGCTCATAACCGGCGAAACGCGGGCTCATCACTGGCCCGATGCGTTCGCTGGCCAACGCGTACACCTGCATATCCGCAGGCCAAGGCGGCTCGGCGAATACCAGCAGGGCGTCCAGGCCTGGGCGACGGGGGTCAAGGTCACCATCACCCGCCGACAGGTGCAAGCGCAGGTCCGGCAGGTCAGCGTTCAAGCGGCCCAGGCGCGGGATCAGCCAGCGCGCCAGCAAACTCCCCGAGCAACCCAGAACGAAGGGCGCCTCGGCACTGGCCTGGGTCAGTTCGGCGCACACATCCCTTAACCGCTCGAACGCCTCCGCGCTGGCGTCCCGCAGACGGATACCCGCATCTGTGAGTTTAAGGCCGCGCCCGTCCTTGACGAACAGGCCCACGCCCAAATGTTCTTCCAGCACCTTTAACTGCCGGCTGACCGCACCGTGGGTCACGTGCAATTGCTCGGCTGCCTGACTGACGCTGTTCAGTCGCGCTGTAGCTTCAAATGCCCGCAGGGCATTGAGGGGCGGAAGGTCTCGGCTCATCTGTGAGTTTTCCTGACAGGTTGCGGCGATCTTATCGGTTTTCAGGCCACAGCGTGAGGGGTAGAGTGGCCGTCATTGTTTCCTACACCCCTTCTTTCCTGGAGCGTCCCATGACTCAGTCCCAGACCGACCTACGCAACGGCCCAGACGCCAACGGCCTGTTTGGCGCGTTCGGCGGCCGCTACGTCGCTGAAACCCTGATGCCGTTGATCCTCGACCTGGCCCGCGAATACGAAGCGGCCAAGATCGATCCGGCGTTCAACGAGGAATTGGCCTACTTCCAACGGGACTACGTCGGCCGCCCAAGCCCACTGTATTTCGCCGAACGCCTCACCGAATTCTGCGGCGGCGCCAAGATCTACCTCAAGCGCGAAGAGCTGAACCACACCGGCGCGCACAAGATCAACAACTGCATCGGCCAGATCCTGTTGGCACGGCGTATGGGCAAGAAACGCATCATCGCCGAGACCGGCGCCGGCATGCACGGCGTGGCCACCGCCACCGTCGCTGCACGTTTCGGCCTGCAATGTGTGATCTACATGGGCACCACCGACATCGAGCGCCAGCAGGCCAACGTGTTCCGCATGAAGCTGCTGGGCGCGGAAGTGATCCCAGTGGTCGCCGGCACTGGCACGCTCAAGGACGCGATGAACGAAGCCCTGCGCGACTGGGTAACCAACGTTGATAGCACCTTCTATCTGATCGGTACCGTGGCTGGCCCACACCCTTACCCGGCAATGGTCCGCGACTTCCAGGCGGTGATCGGCAAGGAAACCCGCACCCAACTGCAAGCCCAGGAAGGCCGCCTGCCGGACAGCCTGGTGGCGTGCATCGGCGGCGGCTCCAACGCCATGGGCTTGTTCCACCCGTTCCTCGACGACACCAGCGTGGAAATCATCGGCGTTGAAGCCGCTGGCCACGGCATCGAAACCGGCAAGCACGCCGCCAGCCTCAACGGCGGCGTACCCGGTGTATTGCACGGCAACCGCACCTTCCTGTTGCAGGACGACGACGGCCAGATCATCGACGCCCACTCGATCTCTGCCGGCCTCGATTACCCGGGCATCGGCCCGGAACACGCGTGGTTGCATGACATCGGCCGCGTCCAGTACACCTCGGTGACCGACGACGAAGCCCTCGACGCCTTCCACAAATGCTGCCGCCTGGAAGGGATTATTCCTGCACTGGAAAGCGCCCACGCCCTGGCCGAAGTGTTCAAACGCGCACCGACGTTGCCGAAGGATCACCTGATGGTGGTTAACCTTTCCGGCCGCGGCGACAAAGACATGCAGACCGTGATGCACCACATGGAACAATCGCAGCAGGAGAAACACTAAATGAGCCGCCTGCAAACCCGCTTCGCCCAGCTTAAAGAACAAAACCGCGCCGCCCTGGTGACCTTCGTCACCGCTGGCGACCCGGGTTATGACACCTCGCTGGCCATCCTTAAAGGCCTGCCCGCCGCTGGCGCCGACGTGATCGAGTTGGGCATGCCCTTCACCGACCCAATGGCCGATGGCCCGGCGATCCAACTGGCCAACATCCGCGCGCTGGAAGCCAAGCAGAACCTGCTGAAAACCCTGCAAATGGTCCGCGAGTTCCGCAAGGACAACAGCGAAACCCCGCTGGTGCTGATGGGTTACTTCAACCCGATCCACAAATATGGCGTGCCGAAGTTCATCGCCGACGCCAAGGAAGCCGGCGTCGACGGCCTGATCGTGGTCGACATGCCACCCGAGCATAACGGCGAGCTGTGCGACCCGGCCCAGGCCGCAGGTATCGACTTTATCCGCCTGACCACGCCGACCACCGACGACGTGCGCCTGCCTACCGTGCTCAACGGCAGCTCCGGCTTTGTGTACTACGTGTCGGTGGCCGGTGTGACCGGTGCCGGTGCCGCCACCCTGGAACACGTCGAAGAAGCCGTGACCCGCCTGCGTCGCCATACCGACCTGCCGATCAGCATCGGTTTTGGTATCCGCACTCCGGAGCAAGCGGCGGCCATCGCCCGTTTGGCCGACGGCGTAGTGGTCGGTTCGGCATTGATCGATCACATCGCCACTGCGAAAAATGATCAGCAGGCCATCGATGGCGTGCTGGGACTGTGTGCAGCGCTGTCGGAAGGTGTCCGCAGCGCCCGTAAGTAAGCGGCTCGTAAGCGGTAGGTAAAGTTCCTGATACAGAGGAATCATCCTGTCGATCCGCTACCTAAACTGACAAGACCAAGGGATTTCGAACCTCGTTCGAAATCCCTTTTTGTTGTTTGTGCAGCTGAGGAAGCCCCCAATGAAAATGCCTAAAACCGTGATTGCCAGTCTTGGCGTGCTGGTCCTCGGCGCCAGCGCCCTGGTGCAGGCCGCGCCGAATGATCAGGGCGGTCCTGACCGTGGCGGCCCGCAAGGCCAGCACGAACAGCAGCGTGGCAACGACCATCGCGGCCCGCAGGACAACCGTCGCGGCGGCCCACCCCAGGACTTCGGCCCGGTACGCCAGGTGATCCGCGACAACCACGGCCAGTTCTCCCGTGGCGCACCGCCACCGCCGAATGTGCGCCTGGTGCGAGGCCAGCCACTGCCCCATGGTTACTACGGCGAACGCCTGGACAGCCGCGCCCTGGCACGCCTGCCGGTGTACCAAGGTTATGAGTGGCGCCGTTCGGGGCCGGATGTGGTGTTGATTGCCGTAGGAACCGGCATCGTCTACGAGATTCTCGACGGCGTGCTCAACTAAGGCTTTTCATTCAACTCTATGCGCTCGACCTTACCCACCAGCAGTATGTAGGACAGCGCCCCAAGCAACGCCAGCACCGCGATATAGGTAATCGCCGGTGCAAACGAATCACCACTGGCCAAGAAGCCAATCACGATCGGCGTGGCAATCGCCGACAGGTTACCGATGAAGTTGAACACCCCACCGGTCAGCCCCAACAGGCGCGCCGGTGCCAGGGTCGACACCAAGGACCAGGTAATCGACGCCAACCCGTTACCAAAGAACGCCAGCGCCAGGAACGCGATTACCCACGCCGTCGAGTCCACATAGTTGGCGCCGATGATTGCCGTGGAAATCAGCAACCCGCCAATGATCGGCAACTTGCGCGCAAAGCCCACCGAGGCGCCCCGGCGAATCAGCCAGTCGGAAAAGATCCCGGAACACAGCACGCCGACAAACGCGGCGAGAAACGGCAGTGACGCCAGCAGGCCGGACTTGATGAAGTCCATGCCGCGATATTTCACCAGGTAGGTGGGGAACCATGTCAGGAAAAACCACAGCGTGGAGTTCAGGCAGAACTGCCCCAGGTAGATGCCCCAGAGCTTGCGCTTGCTCAACACAATGCCCAGGTCCACCCAGCTGAACGGCGCCTTCTTGGCTTTTTCCTGCATGTCCACCAGGCCGCCGCCTTCGCGGATCAGTTCGATTTCTGCTGCGTTGGCGCCTTTGAAATCCTTCGGCTCGCGGTACACCGCGTACCAGATCGCCGCCCACAGAATGCCCACGCCACCGGTGACGACAAACACCATGTGCCAGCCGAACGCATGCTGCAACCAGGCCAGTACCGGCGTCAGAAACGCCAGCCCGACAAATTGCCCGGAGGTGTAGAAACCAATCGCCGTGGCACGTTCACGCTCAGGGAACCAAGTGGTGACCACGCGGCTATTGATCGGATACGCGGGGGCTTCCAGCGCGCCCACGGCCATACGCAACACAAACAGCGCGATAAAGCTGGCGGCAAATCCGAGCATCACGGTGGCGATGGACCACAGCAGCAGGGCGGCGGTATAGAGAATGCGCGGCGGCACGCGGTCCACCAGCCAGCCACCGGGGATCTGCATCGCGGCGTAGGTCCAGCCGAATGCGGAGAAAATCAGCCCGACGTGCACCGGGTCAATGCCCAGCTCACTGGTCAGTGCCGGGGCGGCAATCGACAGGTTGCTGCGGTCGAGGTAGTTGATGACCACGGTGATAAACAGCAACACCATGATGAAGTAGCGCTTTCGGGTAGGCGTAACTAAAGAAGCCTGGCCGGTGAAGGATTCAGGATGCATGAGGGGGTGCCTCTTCTTATGTTTATTGAGGACAAATCTTCACTGTCAGAACACGGTCAGTGTGGGAGCTGGCTTGAACTGGTCCAGTAATTTCGGACATTCTTTTCGGTTCTCACGCTGCTAGCTTTTCCGCCGCTATCGGTGAGTGATAACCGTTGTAGCTGTGGCGCCTTACGCTGTTGTATCG
>NZ_JAFLWU010000026.1:0-91548 GCF_017316265.1 Pseudomonas sp. Marseille-Q1929 | reverse complement strand
TCTGGCTTCGATGAACTGAAGCACCTGCTGCCGAAACCTACATAACTCATTGTTTACCAAGGAGTTTTCCGTTTCGACTGCGCCGGAAGTGGGGCGAATTATAGACAGTTACAATTCGCCGTCAACCTTTAATTACGCTTTTGTTGCAGAAGGTGCTTTTTTAGCAATAAGACGTGGTATTCGGCGCATCACTGGCGGAATCCGCAAGACCAAAAGCAGCGCACCTATAGAAGCATAGACAACCCACTCCGTCAGATCGGCTCGCACGATCCACAACATATGCAGCAAGCCCAGCCCGAGAATCACGTAAACCAGACGATGCAATTTCTTCCATCTACTCCCCAGGCGCCGCTGGCTATAGCGATTTGAAGTCACCGCCAACACCAAAAGCGACAAGAAGCCCAACGCCCCCACAATAATGTAAGGCCGCTTACGCAGCTCAACCCCCAGCTGCGACCAATCGAGCCCGAGGACAAACACGCAATAAGCCGCCAAATGCAGCACTACATAAGCAAAGCACCACAACCCCAACTGCCGGCGCACAGCTATCCACCCTGCCCAACCGCTGAGTTTCTGCAGTGGCGTCATTCCAAGGGTAATCAGCAAAAGGATCAACGTCCCGAGACCAAGTCGATCCACCAGCACCTTGCCTGGATCAGGCCCGAGAACAGAGTTCCACGCCTCGTATAGCCAGAATAGCGGCCACACTGCCGCCGCGATAAAGACGCCCAGGCGCCAGATCGGATAGCGCATCAATAGTTCTTCCGCAAATCCAGGCCGCTATAAAGAGAGGCAACCTCATCCGAGTAGCCGTTGAACATCTGCGTCTCACGCACATTGGGACTGAACAGCCCACTCGGCAGGCGCCGCTCACGCGCCTGAGTCCAACGCGGATGATCAACCGTAGGGTTCACATTCGCGTAGAACCCATACTCATCCGCCGCAATACTCTGCCAGGTGGTTTTCGGCTGCTCACTGACCAGGCTGATGCGCACAATGGACTTCACGCTTTTGAAGCCGTACTTCCACGGCACCACCAAACGCAACGGAGCACCATTCTGGTTAGGCAACTCACGCCCGTACATGCCAACGGCGAGAAATGCCAAAGGGTTCATCGCCTCATCCAGGCGCAACCCTTCTATATAAGGCCAGTCGATCAGACCAAAGCTTGAACGCTGGCCCGGCATGCTCTTCGGATCCTGGAGCGTTTCAAACCGAATGTACTTGGCTTTGGAGGTCGGCTCGACTTGCTTGAGCAAAGCCGAGATAGGAAAGCCGATCCAGGGGATGACCATCGACCATGCCTCGACACAGCGCAAACGGTAGATCCGCTCCTCCAACTGATACGGTTTCATGAAGTCTTCCAGGGCATAACGCCCCGGCTTTGCAACCTCACCATCAATCACAACACTCCAAGGCTCGGTCTTGAGCGAACCGGCGTTCGTTGCCGGGTCACCTTTGCCGGTGCCAAACTCATAGAAGTTGTTGTAGTGGGTCGCATCCTTAAAGGGCGTTATCGCTTCGTCTTTTACCGTCACCGCCTGCCATTGGGTGCCTGGCAGTTTTTCGGCAAACCAATTCGGCGCCTTGCCCGGTTCAACATCGGCGTAACGCGACGCATCATCCGCACTGGCCCAACGCGGCAAGCTGCTGGCAGCAATACCGGCGAGCGCACCACCGAGCAAGCTGCGGCGAGAGAAATAAAGGGATTCAGGCGTGACATCCGATTCGTGGCAATCGGACGATTTAGGCAATTTGATTAACATGGCAACTCCGCAGCATTGGAGAACTGATGCACCAATAGACTGCGGAGTATGGGGGAAATTACATTAAGGCAATGTTTTGTCCCGACGCAGATGCAACAAGTACTGAACCGGGCCCGAAGCGGCATAGACCAGGAACGCCAGCAGCAGAATCCGCGGCGGATCACTGAAGACCACGGCGAACACCAGCACAACGGCCAGGATTGCCACAAAAGGCACGCGCCCCTTGAGGTCCAGCTCCTTGAAGCTGTTGTACTTGATATTGCTGACCATCAACATGCCGGCCGCCGCAACCATCAAGGCCACCAGGAACGACATCTTCGAACCCTGGATGCCGTAGTCACTGAACGCCCAGACGATCCCCGCCACCACACCCGCTGCAGCTGGGCTGGCCAGACCGATGAAGTAACGCTTGTCAGCGGTCCCCACCTGGGTATTGAAACGCGCCAGACGCAAAGCAGCCCCCGCGACATAGATAAAGGCGACCATCCAGCCGACCTTGCCCATATCACCCAGCGCCCAGGCGAACGCCAGCAATGCAGGCGCAACACCAAAGGCAACCATGTCCGACAGCGAGTCGTACTCGGCACCGAAGGCACTTTGGGTATTGGTCATGCGCGCCACACGCCCATCAAGACCGTCGAGCACCATGGCAACAAATATTGCGATGGCAGCAAAACCGAAGTATTTGCTGGCACTGACTGCATCACCCGCCGCCAGCGCACTTTGGGCGCTCATGGAGTTGATGATGGAATAGAACCCGGCAAACAGGTTCGCCGTGGTGAACAGGTTGGGCAGCAGATAGATGCCACGATGCCGGACCTTGCGGCCTTCCGCGTCATGCCCTTCTTCGACATGCTCATCGATCGGTAGCAGGCTTTCGGCGTCAGAAGCCTGGTTTGGCTCTTCGGGACGTTCGCTCATGGACTTTACCTTGCAACGGTGTGAAAAAAATTCGACTGATACTTGCGGCGAGTGTTCGCCCGCAAACGATGCAGCTTTATACCAGAACCTGCCCCCCAAACGAAAAAACGCGGCCTAAGCCGCGTTTTCCCTTGATGCGTACGACTTAGTTTTTGGCTTTGTCGACGATCTTGTTGGCACCGATCCACGGCATCATGGAGCGCAGTTGCTCGCCGATGACTTCGATACCGTGAGCGGCGTTGTTACGACGCTTGGCGGTCATCGAAGGGTAGCCGGTAGCGCCTTCGGTGATGAACATTTTGGCGTATTCGCCGTCCTGAATACGTTTCAGGGCGTTGCGCATAGCCTGACGGGACTCGGCGTTGATCACTTCCGGGCCAGTCACGTACTCGCCGTATTCGGCGTTGTTGGAGATCGAGTAGTTCATGTTGGCGATACCGCCTTCGTACATGAGGTCAACGATCAGCTTCAGTTCGTGCAGGCATTCGAAGTAGGCCATTTCTGGCGCGTAGCCAGCTTCAACCAGGGTTTCGAAGCCAGCTTTCACCAGCTCAACGGTACCGCCGCACAGAACGGCTTGTTCGCCGAACAGGTCGGTTTCAGTCTCGTCCTTGAAGGTGGTTTCGATGATGCCGGTACGACCGCCACCCACGCCAGCAGCGTAGGACAGCGCAACGTTCTTGGCGTTGCCCGAAGCGTCCTGGTAGATCGCGATCAGGTCAGGGATGCCGCCGCCTTTGACGAACTCGGAACGCACGGTGTGGCCCGGTGCTTTCGGCGCGATCATGATCACGTCGAGGTCAGCGCGCGGTACAACCTGGTTGTAGTGAATCGCGAAGCCGTGGGAGAAGGCCAGGGTGGCGCCTTTCTTGATGTTCGGCTCGATTTCGTTCTTGTACAGCGCGGACTGGAACTCGTCCGGGGTCAGGATCATGACCAGGTCGGCAGCAGCAACAGCGGAAGCAACGTCAGTCACTTTCAGGCCGTGGGCTTCAGCCTTGGCAACGGTGGCCGAGCCTTTACGCAGGCCAACGGTCACGTCAACGCCGGAGTCTTTCAGGTTGCACGCTTGAGCGTGACCCTGGGAGCCGTAGCCGATGATGGCGACTTTCTTGCCCTGGATGATCGACAGGTCACAATCTTTTTCGTAATAAACTTTCATGAGGTTCCTCTATATATCCAGGCCGTAAGGCCATTCACTAATTTGGGTTAGATGCTGAGTACTTTGTCGCCACGGGCAATCCCGGTGACACCACTGCGTACCGTTTCCAGAATCGAGGCCGTCCCGATCGACTGGATGAAGCTGTCCAGCTTGTCGCTTGTACCGGTCAATTGAACGGTATAAACGCTGGCGCTCACATCGACGATCTGCCCGCGATAAATATCGGTAGTGCGCTTGATCTCGGCACGTTGGGCACCCGTGGCCTTGACTTTAACCAGCATCAGCTCGCGCTCAATGTGGGCACTTTCCGACAGGTCGACCAGCTTGACCACTTCGATCAGCTTGTTGAGGTTCTTGGTGATCTGCTCGATCACCTCATCGTGGCCCACGGTGGTCAACGTCAGGCGCGACAGGGTCGGGTCTTCGGTCGGGGCCACGGTCAGGCTTTCGATGTTGTAGTTGCGTTGCGAAAACAGACCGACAACACGAGACAGAGCGCCGGGTTCGTTCTCCAGAAGCAGGGAGATAATATGCCGCATGATTAAGTACGCTCCGTCTTGTTCAGCCACATGTCGCGCATAGAGCCGTCTTTGATCTGCATCGGGTAGACGTGCTCACTGGTATCCACCTTGATATCGATGAACACCAGGCGGTCCTTCATGGCGAACGCCTCTTCCATCTTCGGCTTCAGATCTTTCAGATCGGTGATGCGAATGCCGACGTGGCCATAGGCTTCAACCAATTTGACGAAATCTGGCAGCGACTCCATGTAGGAGTGGGAGTGACGGCTGTTGTAGCTCATGTCCTGCCACTGGCGAACCATGCCCAGTACGCCGTTGTTCAGGCAGACGATCTTCACCGGAAGGCCGTACTGCAAGCAGGTCGACAGTTCCTGGATGTTCATCTGGATGCTGCCTTCACCAGTCACACATGCAACGTCAGTGTCCGGGAAGCTCAGCTTCACACCCATGGCCGCCGGGAAACCAAAGCCCATCGTGCCCAGGCCACCGGAGTTGATCCAGCGGTTTGGCTTGTCGAACTTGTAGTACTGCGCGGCGAACATCTGGTGCTGGCCCACGTCGGAGGTCACAAAGGCATCGCCCTTGGTCACTTCGCACAGGGTTTCGATCACGGTTTGTGGCTTGATGACGCTGCCGTCGCCCTTGTCGTAAGGGAACAGGCCGCGGTCACCGCGCCATTCGTCGATCTGCTTCCACCAGCTGGCAACGGATTCCTTGTTCGGCGTCTCGCCGATGTCCTTCAGTGCAGCGACCATTTCGGTCAGTACACTTTCCACAGGACCTACGATCGGCACGTCAGCCTTGATGGTCTTGGAGATGGACGCCGGGTCGATGTCGATGTGGATGATCTTGGCATTCGGGCAGAACTTGCTCGGGCCGTTGATCACGCGGTCATCGAACCGCGCACCTACTGCCAGGATCACGTCAGCGTGGTGCATGGTCAGGTTGGCGGTATAGCTGCCGTGCATGCCCAGCATGCCGACGAACTGACGGTCGGTGCCCGGGAATGCGCCAAGGCCCATCAGGGTGTTGGTGACAGGCAGGTTGAGCAACTTGGCCAGCTCGGTCAACGGTGCGGAACCGCCGCCCAGAATCACGCCACCGCCCGAGTACAGCACAGGGCGCTTGGCCGCCAGGAGCATTTCTGCAGCCTTGCGGATTTGCCCCGAGTGCCCACGAACGGCCGGGCTGTAGGAACGCAGCTTGGCTTTCTTCGGGAAAACGTATTCGAATTTTTCCGCTGGGTTGGTCATGTCCTTAGGGATATCGACCACCACTGGGCCCGGGCGACCGGACTGCGCGAGGTAGAAC
This sequence comes from Pseudomonas sp. Marseille-Q1929, assembly GCF_017316265.1. Classification (NCBI taxonomy): domain Bacteria; kingdom Pseudomonadati; phylum Pseudomonadota; class Gammaproteobacteria; order Pseudomonadales; family Pseudomonadaceae; genus Pseudomonas; species Pseudomonas sp. Marseille-Q1929. The sequence goes on along the minus strand of NZ_JAFLWU010000026.1, from coordinate 85,867 downwards.
GCCTTTTTCATGACTTCCGGGATTTCCGAGGCATGCTTGATCATGAAGCTGTGTTTCACGATCGGCCGGGAGATACCGATCATGTCGGTTTCCTGGAATGCGTCGGTACCCACCATGGTGCTTGGCACCTGGCCGGAAATGATCACCATCGGGATGGAGTCCATATACGCAGTCGCGATGCCAGTAATGGCATTGGTTGCGCCTGGGCCGGACGTTACCAGTACCACACCGGCTTTACCGGTGGCACGGGCATAACCGTCAGCCATATGGGTCGCGGCCTGTTCGTGGCGAACCAGGATGTGATTGACAGCCGGTTCCTTGAACAGCGCGTCGTAGACATGCAGCAGAGCACCACCTGGGTACCCGTAGATATAGTCGACGCCTTCGTCACGCAAAAAGCGGACGAGCATCTCACCACCAGATAAAAGCTCCACGTTGTTCACCTCTAAAACGCCAGAATACCGTCCGTTGAAAACCGACGGGTCTTAATAGGTTTACTTCTCAACAGAGCATGAGCGACGGTGGTCGCCGACTACGTCAGCACTGACTGAGCAAGTATTGGGATCGTCCCAAGTGTTGCGGGCTTTTCCCACCCAGCGCGAGGTAACGCGTTGCGGGTGTAACAGGTCGGCGCGGATGTGCGCCTCATGATCTGCTGAGCGGGCCTGCTTCTGGCAGTCCCGATACAGCGGACTTTGGATTCTTCTGTTTCAGGCCGTTCAAGTCAAGCAATAATTGCGCTTTTTTCCAACTAAGCGCATGAGAACGTAGAAGAAAGGGCTTTGAGGAGGGATAAAACTCGCCTGAATGTCGTCAAGCGGTAGAAATGTGCGCAAGACTGCCGAAAAACCCGGCAGTCAGGCAATTAACGAGCGTCGACGATCAATTGGTCGAACTTTTTCAGCGCGTTACGCAAGCCAAGGCTCTCTCGCGGGCGGTCGGCATACACCATCTCGGCCATTTCGAGGATGCCCGACGCATTCGGCAACGGCAGGTCCTGTTCAAGGATCTGCTTCATGCGCGCCAGGAAGATCCATTGCAGCCACTGGTGAAAGTCCAGGGTATCGACCGAAAAGGGCTCGACACTGCTAAGGGCCTCAACGCTGGGGGACACATCGTCCCACCAGCCCTGCACGCGCAATTCGCGTTCAATCAGCAGCAACTGCTCGGCAATCGCAGGAAAACGCACATCCATCAGTAGGTAACCTTGCCTTTTTGCCGTGCCTGGGCGGCACCGGCAGCATCGCCTTGGGCGGCGCGTGCATCACCGATCAGTGCCCACAGGTTGGCTTGCAGGTCGGGACGACCGTTGGCCAGCGTCAGGCCGCGACGGGCGAACTGTTCGGCTTGCGGCGCATCGCCCTGGGCCATGCGCACCTGGGCCAGGCGATACAGCACTTGCGGCTCACGCGGAGCCACGCGCTGGGCGCGCTCCAAACTCGACGACGCACCATTGAGATCACCACCGGCCTGCTGTTGCTGGGCAGTGGTCAACAGGGCCAGGACCGGGCCGTCCAGTTGCTCGTCAGCCGACAGGCCGCCGGAATTGGACGACGACGGAATGCCGCTTGGCGTCGATGGCATGGTGTAGGTGCCCTGGTTGATCGGTGCCGTTTGAATCGGCGTGGCATCGATCGGACCGGACGTACTTGGCCCCGGCGTCCACGGCTCGGCGCTGATCGGCGCGGCGGTAGCAGCGCCAGCACCGGGCACCATCACCACCACGCCCGAATCCTGCGGCACCGCCTGGGGACGGGCTTGAGCGGGACGATTCGTCACGGTCTGGCGGAAGCCGCCATTGGCCGAGATACGGTCGCTGTTGGACACCGCAGTGCTCGAATCCACCACAGGGATGGAGCCGCGCTGCACGCTGGAGCAACCACCGAGCAAAGCCAGAGTTGTAATAGCTGGAAACAACCACTTGTTCACGTGAAACCCTCTTTGCTTAATTCATCCAGCCCTTGACCCAATCCATCACCGAATCCGCGTCAGCAGGGGCACTGCCACCGCACGCGGCGCCGGGTGGTGGCTCGCTGCCGCGAATATACGGCATCTGTACCGCGCCCGGACAGTTGGCATCAGAGCCCTGCCCCGTGTGCGGATCAATCCAGGCCTGCACGATGTTGTCCGGCTGCGGCATGTTCAGCGGCAGCGGGTCGGCCTTGCGCATGAAACTGGTCCAGACCTGCAGCGCACCGGTCGCCCCGGTGAACGGGGTCTTGCCGTTGTCATCACGGCCCATCCACACCACCGCCAGCACATCCTGGCCGAAACCGGCGAACCAGCTGTCGCGCGAGTCGTTACTGGTACCGGTCTTGCCCGCCAGCGTCAGGTTCGACGGCAGCACCTTATAGACCGAGGCACCGGTACCTTCACGCATCACGCGCTGCATGGCGTTCTGGATCAGGTAGATGGAGCCTGCATCGAAACGCTGCTGAATCTGGAACGGATAACGCTTGAGCGGCTCACCTTCGGCGGTCAGCACGCTACGAATCCCACGCATCGGGGTATTGAAACCACCGTTGGCCAGGGTCTGGTACATGGTCGCGACTTCCATCGGCGTCATCGCGCCGGCACCCAGCAAGATCGACGGGAAAGCCGGGAATTCACGGGTGATGCCCAGGCGAGCCAGGGTTTTCAACACATTCGGCACGCCCACTTCCAGCCCGAGGCGCGAGGTGGAGATGTTGTAGGAATGCGCCAGCCCCTGGTACAGGAACACCGTACCGTGGGAACGACGGTCGAAGTTCTGCGGCGTCCACACCTGACCATCGCCACCTTTGACCGACAGCGGGTCATCCGACAACCAACTGGTCAGGGTGTATTTGCTCGGTTTTTCCAACGCTGTCAGGTAGACCGCCGGCTTGACCAGCGAACCAATCGGCCGCACCGCGTCCAGTGCACGGTTGAAGCCGGCAAAACTGGCCTGGCGACTGCCCACCATCGCCTGGACCTCACCGGTCTCCGGGTTGGTCACGACCATGGCCGCTTCGACTTCATCCGCGCCTTTACGGCCGGTCATGCGCTTGAAGGTGTCGTTGACCGACGCTTCGGCTTTCATCTGCAGGATCGGATCGAAGCTGGTGAAGATCCGCAGGCCTTCTTCGGTCAAGTCTTCGTCGCGGTAGTCTTCGCGCAGTTGGCGCTTGACCAGGTCGATAAAGCCCGGGAATGAACTGTCGGCCAGCTTGCCGCGCGTGGTGACACCCAACGGCATCTTCTTCGCCGCCGCCACCTGTTCAGCGGTGGCAACGCCCTGCTGTTCCAGTACATCCAGCACCAGATTGCGGCGCTCCAGCGCACGCTCCGGGTTGCGCCGCGGGTTGTAGTAGGACGGGCCCTTGACCATGCCGACCAGCAACGCGACCTGATGCAACTTGAGTTCGGACAGCGGCTGGCCAAAGAAGAACTGACTGGCCAAGCCGAAACCGTGCACCGCGCGCTGGCCGTCCTGGCCGACGAAGACCTCATTGAGGTACGCCTCGAGGATCTCCTGCTTGCTGTAGTGCAGCTCCAGCAGCATCGCCATCATGGCTTCGGTGAGCTTGCGGGTCAGGCTGCGCTCGTTGGTCAGGTAGAAGTTCTTGACCAATTGTTGCGTCAGCGTACTGCCGCCCTGGGTCATCTTGCCGCCGGAGGTGTTCACCCAGACGGCACGGGCAATCGACTTCGGCGAGACACCCCAGTGGCTGTAGAAATCGCGGTCTTCCACGGCGACCAGGGTTTCGAGCAGGTAAGGCGGCACCTGATCGAGCTTGATCAGGATGCGATCTTCAAGGTTCTTCGGGTAAATGCCGCCGATCATCAGCGGTTCCAGGCGCACCACCGGCAGCTTCGAGCCGTTGAGGGACGCCAGTTCAGCCACGTAGTCGCCAGAGAAGCGCACGCGCACCGGCTGGGCTTTTTCCAGGCCTTCATAGAACTGGAAGCCACGGGTGTTCAAATCGACGGTATTGCCGCTGACCGCCGCCGCGCCCGGGCCGTTGCTCACGGGTTCGCGGCGATAGCCCAGCGCGTCGAGCTCGGTGAGGAAGTCATCCTTGCTCAGCTTCTGGCCGGTGAACAATTCCAGCGGGCGTGCATACACCTTGGCCGGAATGGTCCAGCGCTTGCCGGAGAACTTCTCCTGCACCACAGCGTCGAGGTACACCGCAAAGCCGGCAAGTACCACAAGGCCCACCAGACTGAGCTTGAGCGCCCAGCCCAGCCACGGGCGCAGGCCGCGGGAAGGAGGTTTTTTACGGGAACGGGGAGATCGGGTTCGAGTCATGGCGGCGGATTATACGCACTTTATTGATGATCAACATGAGCCGGACAGCGGTTTGCATGGCAGGCGCCAGCAGCCATAATGCCCGCCATGATTTCCCCCAGTCTTTGAAGGATCGCCCGTGAGCCAGTCCCTGATCGCAGCCCTGCAAAACCCGGCTTTGTACCCTCATCCGGTTGAAGCGTTCCAAGTTATCGAGACCCATATTTCCTGGGTCGTGCTCACCGGTCCTTACGCTTATAAATTGAAGAAGCCGATGAACTTCGGCTTCCTGGACTTCACGTCGCTGGAAGATCGCGGCCACTTCTGCCGCGAAGAGCTGCGTCTCAACGCGCGCCTGACCGAAGATTTGTATCTTGAAGTGTTGCCGATCACCGGCACTGCCGACGCCCCGCAACTGGGTGGCGAAGGCCCGGCCATCGAGTACGCGCTGAAAATGCGCCAGTTCCCGCAAAGCCAGTTGCTCAGCACCCTGCAAGCCAACGGCGAACTGACCGCCGCGCACATCGATGAGATGGCCAAGCAGATCGCGCATTTCCACCTCACGGCGCCAAAAGTCCCGCAAGACCACCCGGCCGGCACTCCGGATGAGCTGATGGCACCGGTTCGCCAGAACTTCGACCAGATCCGCCCGTTCCTCAGCGAAAAGGCAGATCTGACTCAACTGGACGCCCTGCAAGCCTGGGCCGAAAGCAGCTTCGAGCGCCTCAAGCCACTGTTTGCCCAGCGCAAGCTGGAAGGCTTCACCCGCGAATGCCACGGCGACATCCACTTGGGTAACGCCACCCTGATCGATGGCCAGGTCGTGATCTTCGACTGCATCGAATTCAACGAACCCTTCCGCTTCACCGACGTTTACGCCGACACCGGCTTCCTGGCGATGGACCTGGAAGACCGTGGCCTCAAATCCCTGGCGCGCCGTTTCATCAGCCAGTACCTGGAGCTGACGGGCGACTACCAAGGCCTGGAAGTGCTGAACTTCTATAAAGCCTACCGCGCCCTGGTACGCGCCAAGATCGCGCTGTTCAGCATGCCGGGCGACGCGACCCCAGTGCAGCGTGCCACCAGCCTGCGCCAGTACCGCAACTACGCCAACCTGGCGGAAAGCTACAGCACCATCCCGTCGCGCTTCCTGGCGATCACCCACGGTGTTTCTGCCGTGGGTAAAAGCCAGGTGTCCATGCGCCTGGTAGAAGCACTGGGTGCCGTGCGCCTGCGTTCGGATGTGGAGCGCAAGCGCCTGTTCGGCGAGCAGCAGGTGGAAAACACGCCACAGGCCGGCATTTATGCGGCCGACGCCAGCGCCGCGACTTACGCGCGCTTGAATGAACTCGCCGCGACCGTGCTGCGCGCCGGCTTCCCAGTCGTGCTGGACGCCACTTTCCTGAAGCGCACCCAACGCGAAGCCGCCGCCAAGGTTGCCGAAGCCACCGGCGCGCCCTTCCTGATCCTGGATTGCAACGCACCACGCGCCGTTATCGAGAGCTGGCTGGCACAGCGTCAGGCGGATAAAAACGACCCTTCCGACGCCACATTGGCCGTTATCGACGAACAGCAAGCCAATCGCGACCCACTGACCGCCGAGGAACTGCTCCTGAGCAAGCGCGTCGAGACCAATGAAAGCGGGACGCTGGACGCCTTGGTGGCGCACATCCGTCAGCACCTGCCGGGCCTGTAAGAAATAATTCTTGGCCGTGTCACCGACTTTGGGCGCACGGCCGAGCAATAGTGGCACTATAATGGCGTCATAAATCCAACAGGAGTCGTCGTCATGAGTCAGCCCAAGCTTCTTGATACCCCGCTCTATTCGCTCCTGCATAAAGACGATATCCGCGGCTTCAACCAGGAACGCCCGAAAGGCGGCACCATCGACATGCGCGGTGGCGATTTCCGCGGGCTGGATTTGCGTGATCTGGACGCTACCGGCGTGGACTTCACTGACGCCTATTTCCGCTCTGCCGACTTGCGCGGCCTGGACTTGCGCGACTGCTCATTGGAAGGCGCTAGCCTGGCGCACGCACAGATTTCGGGCACCTACTTCCCGCCTGAACTGACTGCCGATGAGATCCTCATGTCGGTCAATTTCGGTACGCGCCTGCGCTACCGCACCAAGTAATTTCTTGCATAAAAACCCCGGAGCGCACCCGTGCGCCGGGGTTTGCGCCTGCCCACCCCAAAAATCCCCGCATCATTCTTATAAGCTTTTAGGCCGCTTCCGGCCAAAGAACCACGCTTTTCCTACTGAGCGCTACACTCCTGTTCAGGCTTGCCTGGTCACGATACCCACCGAACCATTCGGCCGTCGCAAGGAGGCTTGATGAACGATGAGCTGCAACACCTGAAAAACCTCGGCAAGACGTCAGCACAGTGGCTGCATGCGGTGGGCATTCACAGTGCGTCCGACTTGCGCCGCCTGGGCGCGGTCGATGCTTACCGAGCCGTGCGGACTCGCGGGTTCCGCGCATCGAAAGTACTGCTGTATGCAATCGAAGGGGCATTGATGGATGTTCACTGGAACGATATTCCAGCCGAACGCAAGGAGGCGCTGAACCGTCAATTGGATGCTATCTCGGCACGCCAGAAAAATTAGAGCGCTAGGCAGGCCCAGCAATTTCGGGCATTCCGAACGGGCGTTTGAGAAAAGCCGAAGTGAGTGCAAAAACAAATGTTGACTCTCAAATGAGAATCGTTATGATTATCACAACTGGTCGCGAGATCAGCCGATAACTGGAAGACCATTGGTTCGGACTCTCAGATTATCTCCTCATCAGGCTAATCACGGTTATTTGACCCGGCTCTTGCCGGGTCTTTTTTTGCCCGTGAAAAAGCCGATCTCAGCGCGCAATAATCAGCGGGTGCCCGCGCTCTGGATGGGGCTGCACCAACACATCCAGGCCAAATACCGCCTTCAGCGGCTCCGGGCGCATCACCTGCGCTGGCGTATCCAGGGCATGGGGACGACCGCCCTCCAGCAACAGAATCCGATCGCAGTAGCGCGCCGCCAGGTTCAGGTCATGCAGGATCACCAACACGGCTGCACCGCGATCCGCAAAGGTGCGAATGGCCTGCAAGGTCGTGTGTTGATGCAAGGGGTCGAGCATCGACGTCGGCTCATCCAGCAACAATGTCTGCCCCGCCTCGCCCGGCCATAACTGCGCCAGCACCCGCGCCAGGTGCACGCGCTGACGCTCGCCGCCGGACAGGGCGAGATAGCTGCGCCCGCTCAAATGCCCGACATCCGCCGCCTGCAAGGCAGCTGCGATAATTTCGTCATCACGCACCCGCCCGCTCTGATGGGGCAAGCGGCCCATGCCGACGACTTCTTCAACGCGGAAAGCAAAATCCAGGGTCGAGGTTTGCGGCAACACCGCCAACCGTTGCGCACGCTGCGGGCCACTCCAGCCACTCAACGGCCGCTGATCCAACCACACACCGCCCTGATCCGGCGGCAACTCACCACACAACGCCCCAAGCAACGTGCTTTTGCCCGCACCATTGGGGCCCAGCACACCGAGCACTTCCCCCGGCAACAATTGCAGGGTGACATCCGCCAGCACGGTTTTGCGCCCGCGCCGGATCTGCAAGTCTTCCACACGCAGCATCAGGCACGCCCCCGCAACAACAGGTAAAGAAAAAATGGCGCGCCGATAAACGCTGTCACAATGCCGATGGGTAATTCCGCTGGCGCGAGGGCCAGGCGTGCCACCAGGTCGGCAAACAGCAGCAAGCTCGCCCCCGCCAGCACCGAAGCCGGCAGCAACACCCGATGATCCGGCCCCGCCAGCAGGCGCACCAGATGCGGCACCACCAAGCCGACAAACCCGATCATCCCCGCCGCCGCCACTGCCGCGCCCACACCCAGGGCCGTACAGAACACCAGTTCGCGCTTGAGCCGCTCAACGTCAATCCCGAGATGGCTGGCTTCCGACTCGCCCAGCAGCAGCGCATTCAAGGCCTTTGCCCGGCGCGGCAACCACAGCGCGACCCCGGCGCTCACCAGCAACAACGGCCACAGCCGCGAATAGCTGGCGCCATTGAGGCTGCCCAGGTTCCAGAAGGTCAGGGTGCGCAAGGTGGCGTCATCCGCCAGGTAGGTAAACAACCCCACGGCCGAACTGGCGAGCGCCGTCAGGGCGATACCGGCCAGCAGCATCGTCGCGACATTGGTCTGGCCGTTACGCCGCCCCAGTCGATACACCAGCGCGGTGACACCCAGCCCACCGAGAAACGCGCACAACGACAACAGGTACGGGCCGAACGCATCCGGCAAACCGCCAAAAAACGTTCCACCGACAATCGCAATGGCCGCCCCCAGTGCTGCGCCGCTGGACACGCCGACCAACCCCGGATCCGCCAGCGGGTTGCGAAACAAGCCCTGCATCGCCACCCCCGACAATGCCAGCACGCCGCCCACCGCCAGCCCCAGCAACGTGCGCGGCAAACGAATCTGCCCCAGGATCAGCTCCGCCTGCTCCAGCCCTTGGCCGTCGATGGGCACGCCCATCAGGCGCAATGCCGCCTTGAGCGTATCCAGCAACGGCAGGCTGACCGGGCCCAAGGCCAACGACAGCCAGATCGCCAGCACACATAACAGCGCCAGCCCGATAAACAGCGTCTTGGGTTTAACAGGAGTGGTCATGGAGCGGACTTGGCCTGGGACGGATAAAACCCGGCAGACAATTGCACCAGGCTTTGCGGCAGACGCGGCCCAAGCCCACCGACCAGCAGCGTTGGGTCCAACTCAAACACCCGCCCACTCTTGGCCGCAGGGGTTGCCGCCAGGATCGGGTTTTCCTTGAACAAGGCTGCCCGAGCCGCATTACCGCTCAGGGCGCGATCAGAAAACACCAGCACATCAGGGCTCAAGCCCGCCAGCGACTCCACGGAAAATGGCTTGTAGCCACTGTGGGTCGCCAGATTGCGCCCGCCCGCCTGTTGCAGCACCCAGTCTGCCGCCGTGTCTTTACCCGCGATCAGCGGCTTGCCACCTGCGTGACCGAGCAACAGCAACACACCCGGGGCTTTTTGCGTGGCTTGCGCCTTGGTCACCCAGCTTTTCTGCTGATCCAAGGCCTGCTCATAGCCTGTAAACAATTCGCTGGCCTTAGCCTCATCACCCAGCAGCTTGCCCAAGTGCTGGAGATTGCCTTGCAGCGTCGGCAAATCCGGTTGGGCCGAGAACATTTCCACCTGCACACCGGCGCTGCGGATCTGCGCCAGTACCGGCGGCGGGCCCATTTCCTCGGTGCCCACCAGGATCTGCGGACGCAGGCTCAGGATGCCCTCCGCCGATAGTTGCCGCTGATAACCAATGCTCGGCAAGGCCTTGAGTGACGCCGGGTGCTGGCTGGTGGTATCCACCCCCACGAGCTTCGACTCGCCGCCCAGCGCCGTCACCCACTCCGAAAGCGCCCCACCGGCACTGACCCAGCGTTGCGGCAGTTCAGAGGCTTGCGCCCCGTGGTTGACCAGCAGTCCGACAACAAGCGCAATAGCGCTGGTACTCAGGCGCATAACAGGGTTTCCTTCCAGAGGCGGGGCCTTACGAGCACTCAACGATGTGACAGATAATCCCTGCCGGGCATCGTACTGAGCGCCCAGTCAGCTAACGGGCGAAGCCGGCATTTGATAATTGTTTGCATTTGAACGTCAAGGCACTTAAGGATTGAAATGAAGTTTCTCTGCCCCTCCGACACCCTCGCGCCCGACAGCAGCCGCGGTTTTGAAATCGATGGTTGCAAATTGTTGGCGGTGCGCCGTGACGGCGTTGCCTACTTCTATATCAATCGCTGCCCGCATCGCGGCATCCCGCTGGAATGGCAGGCCGACCAGTTCCTCGACACCAGCGCCAGCCTGATCCAGTGCGCCACCCACGGCGCCTTGTTCCTGATCGAAAGCGGCGAGTGCATCTCCGGCCCGTGCGCCGGCCAAAGCCTCACCGCCCTGCCCGGCCGTGAAGACGCGCAGGGCCTGTGGGTGGAACTCTAGTCGAACAGCACCTCAAGGCGCCGATCCACGCAGACTTCCTCAGGCGTCACCCGCACGCCGTACGCCAACACCTCGACACCGGCGGCCTTGGCTTCACGCAATGCAGCGGCGTAAGCAGGATCGATCTCCACGGCCGGGCGCACCGCCTCGATTCCCGACAGGTTGACGCAATACAACTGCACCGCCCGCACACCGTCACGGGCCAGGTGCGCCAGCTCGCGCAAGTGCTTGGCCCCGCGCTGCGTCACCGCATCGGGGAACGCGGCAATCGCGCTGCCATCGAAGCCCAGGGTGACGCTTTTGACTTCGACGTACGCCGCACCATCGGGATAATCCAGGCGAAAGTCGATGCGACTGTTCTCCTGGCCGTAAGGCACTTCACGCTTCAAGGCGGTAAAGCCGTTGAGCTCGCTGATCACCCCGGCGTGCAACGCTTCCTCGATCAGTTGATTGGCGCGCGCGGTATTCACGCAGGCCAAGCGCCCTTGGGGGGTCTCGGCGATTTCCCAGGTGCCGGGCAGCTTGCGCTTGGGATCATTGGAGCGACTGAACCAGACCTGCCCACCTTCCACCATGCAATTGAGCATCGAGCCGGTATTGGGGCAGTGAATGGTGAGCAACTCGCCGGTAACGGTTTCGATATCGGTGAGAAAACGCTTGTAACGGCGAATCAGCCGACCTTCTTCGAGGGGAGGATTAAAGCGCATCAGCCTTGCCAGCTCCGCAAGCCACGGGCGATGCGGTCCACCGCTTCCTGTAGGCGATCAAGGTTTTGCGTGTAGGCAAAGCGCACATGGTGGCCGGCTTGATAGCGACCGAAATCCAGCCCGGGCGTAAACGCTACATGTTCGGTTTCGAGGAAGTGCCGGCAGAACGCGAAGGCATCGCCGCCAAACGCGCTGATATCGGCATACAAATAGAATGCCCCCTCTGGTTCGACGGCAATGCCGAACCCCAACTCACGCAAAGCTGGCAGCAGGAAGTCTCGACGGCGGCCGAACTCCGCGCGGCGCTCTTCCAGGATGCTCAGGGTTTGCTCGGTAAAACAGGCGAGCGCCGCATGCTGGGCCATGCTCGGTGCGCTGATGTAGAGGTTCTGCGCGAGTTTCTCCAACTCACCAACCGCTTCTGGCGGTGCCACCAGCCAACCCAGGCGCCAGCCGGTCATGCCGAAATACTTCGAAAAACTATTCAGGACGAAGGCATCGTCGTCCACTTCCAGCACACTCGCAGCATCGGTGCCGTAGGTGAGGCCGTGGTAAATCTCGTCCACCACCAGATGGCCATTGCGCGCCTTGATGGCGCTCGACAACCCGGCCAATTCGTCCCGAGTGAGGATCGTCCCCGTCGGGTTGGCCGGCGAGGCGACCAGTGCGCCGACACTGTCCGCGTCCCAGTGTTTGGCCACCAGGTCAGCGGTCAATTGATAGCGCACTTCCGGGCCAACAGGCACCAGTTGCGCCGCGCCTTCCACCAGGCGCAGGAAGTGCCGGTTGCACGGGTAACCGGGGTCCGCCAGCAGCCAGTGCTTGCCTGGGTCTACCAGCAAGCTGCTGGCCAACAGCAAGGCGCCGGAGCCGCCGGGAGTGATCAGGATGCGCTCCGGGTCCACGGTCAAACCGTAGCGTTGCTGGTAGAAACCGCTGATGGCTTCGCGCAGCTCCGGCAGGCCACGGGCGGCGGTATAGCGGGTCTTGCCGTTGGCCAGTGCCGCCTGGCCGGCCTGGATAATCGGCTCGGCGGTGGTGAAATCCGGCTCGCCGATTTCCAGGTGAATCACATCGTGCCCGGCGGCCTGTAGTTCATTGGCCCGCGCCAGCAACGCCATGACATGAAAAGGTTCGATGGCGCGACTGCGCGCACTGTAGGGCTGAGCCATTAGCCTTCCTTAACGGGTAAGAACAAAGCGTCGATTCTACCCAACCCCACGCGTAACGCCCGTTCTATTGCCATACGCGCCGCGCCGAGCGGTTCGGGCAAGCGCCGCCAGAACGACTAAAATCAACATTCGAGGCTGCAGTCTCCCCTCTTGCAGCCGTTCGCAACCCGTACAGGGCGGGGCCTCGACAACCGGGAGTGGCGCACCCCGAATCTATCTGGTAAGTTCGCCCGCTTGCAGCCGCAGGGCCGGCAGGTGTCGGTGATGTTGCAATCCTGCGCAATGGATTAGAAGAGTGAGAGGCGGTCCATTCATGCCCACCCAAGCAAAGCAACAGAACATCAGCGGTTTCCAACCCTACGTAGAATCGAAGGGTGAGGAATACATGGGCAAGCCCATGCGCGAACACTTCTCCAAAATCCTGAAGCAGTGGAAGCAGGACTTGATGCAGGAAGTCGACCGCACGGTTGACCATATGAAGGACGAAGCCGCCAACTTCCCGGACCCGGCAGACCGTGCCAGCCAGGAAGAGGAGTTCGCCCTTGAACTGCGCGCCCGTGATCGCGAGCGCAAGCTGATCAAGAAAATCGACAAGACCCTGCAACTGATCGAAGACGAAGAATACGGCTGGTGCGAATCCTGCGGCGTCGAAATCGGTATCCGTCGCCTGGAAGCCCGCCCAACCGCGGACCTCTGCGTAGACTGCAAGACCTTGGCTGAAATCAAGGAAAAACAGGTCGGCAAGTAATCCTTCCGAGCTGAACGAATGGGGCGTGCAAACGCCCCATTTTTGTTTCTGGCGTTTAGCGAATTTCCAGTAGTATCCGGCCCATGACAGCCTCTACCTATATCGGGCGTTTCGCCCCCACGCCCAGCGGCCATTTGCACTTTGGCTCCCTGGTCGCCGCCCTCGCCTCCTACCTCGATGCCCGCGCCAACAACGGCCGCTGGCTGATGCGCATGGAAGACCTCGACCCACCCCGTGAAGAGCCCGGCGCCCAGGCGGCGATTCTGCACGCCCTGGAAAGCTACGGCTTTGAGTGGGACGGCGAATTGGTCCGACAAAGCGAGCGGCACGACGCCTACGCCAAAGTGCTGAACGACATGTTCAACCACGGCCTGGCCTACGCCTGTACCTGCTCGCGCAAGCAGTTGGAGCCCTACAACGGCATTTACCCGGGCCTGTGCCGCAACGCCGGCCACAATCAGCAGGATGCCGCTATCCGTTTGCGTGTTCCCGAGTTGGAGTACCACTTTACCGACCGCGTACAAGGCGAATTCCGACAGCACCTGGGCCGCGATGTCGGCGACTTCATCATCCGTCGCCGCGATGGCCTCTACGCCTATCAACTGGCCGTGGTCCTCGACGATGCCTGGCAAGGTGTCACCGATATCGTGCGCGGTGCCGACCTGCTGGACTCCACGCCGCGCCAGCTGTACCTGCAAGAACTGCTGGGCCTGCGCCAGCCGCGCTACCTGCACGTCCCGTTGATCGTCCAGCCGGACGGCAACAAGCTCGGCAAGTCCTACCGCTCGCCACCGTTGATGCCCGACCAGGCCACGCCGCTGCTGCTAAGGGCCTTGCGCGCCCTCGGCCAGCAACCTGGCGCCGAGTTGCTGCACGCCAGCCCGCGGGAACTGCTGGATTGGGGCATCCAGCACTGGGATGCCACACGGATCCCACGCACACTCACGCTGGCCGAAGCGCAATTGAGCTGAAGGCGCTTGCAGCTTGCCAAGCATCCGTTACCATCGCCGCACGTTTTTACACAGAGGCCAACATGTACATCTATCGATTGGTCCTGCTGCTGGTCGTCGGGATCTACCTGTTTTCCCCCGCCATCATGGATTGGTGGATCGACGCCACGGGCGCCTGGTATCGCCCGTATCTGCTGTGGCTGATCCTGATCGTCGTGACTTTCATCCTGCAGAGCCAAAAAGATGCCGATGAGCTTTAGCCTCACCCAGATGCTGCTGGTCAGCGCCGCCTACCTGGCCGCGCTGTTCGGGGTAGCCTGGATCAGTGAGCGCGGAATGATTCCGCGGGCGATCATTCGCCATCCGTTGACCTACACCTTGTCCCTCGGCGTCTACGCCAGTGCCTGGGCGTTTTACGGTACGGTGGGCCTGGCGTATCAGTACGGCTATGGCTTTTTGTCCAGCTACCTCGGCGTGTCCGGCGCGTTCCTGCTGGCACCGGTGTTGCTGTACCCGATCCTGAAAATCACCCGCACCTATCAGCTATCGTCCCTGGCCGACCTGTTTGCCTTCCGCTTTCGCAGCACCTGGGCCGGCGCGCTGACCACCATTTTCATGTTGATCGGCGTGTTGCCGTTGCTGGCCCTGCAAATCCAGGCCGTGGCCGACTCCATCAGCATCCTCACCCGTGAGCCGGTGCAACATCGCGTCGCCCTGGCCTTTTGCGCGCTGATCACCCTGTTCACGATTTTCTTCGGCTCGCGCCATATCGCCACCCGCGAGAAACACGAAGGCCTGGTGTTTGCGATTGCCTTCGAGTCGGTGATCAAGCTGATCGCCATCGGCGGCGTTGGCCTGTATGCGCTCTATGGCGTGTTCGACGGCCCGCAACAGCTGGAACTGTGGCTGCTGCAAAACCAGACCGCCCTCGCCGCCTTGCACACGCCCTTGCAAGAAGGCCCGTGGCGTACGCTGTTGCTGGTGTTCTTTGCCTCGGCAATCGTGATGCCGCACATGTACCACATGACCTTCACCGAGAACCTCAACCCGCGCTCGCTGGTCAGCGCCAGCTGGGGCTTGCCGCTGTTCCTGCTGTTGATGAGCCTGGCGGTGCCGCTGATCTTGTGGGCGGGCCTGAAACTGGGGGCCACCACCAACCCCGAATACTTCACCCTCGGCATCGGCATTGCGGCCAACAGCCCGGCCTTGGCGATGCTGGCGTATGTCGGTGGTTTGTCGGCGGCCAGCGGGCTGATTATCGTCACCACGCTGGCGCTGTCGGGGATGGCGCTGAATCACCTGGTACTGCCGCTGTATCAGCCGCCAGCTGAAGGCAATATCTACCGCTGGCTGAAGTGGACGCGCCGCGCGCTGATCGTCGCGATCATCATGGCCGGCTACGGTTTCTACTTGCTGCTGGGCGCCGGGCAGGACCTGGCCAACCTGGGCATCGTCGCGTTTGTTGCCACCCTGCAATTCCTCCCGGGGGTGTTGTCGGTGCTGTACTGGCCGACTGCCAATCGCCGTGGGTTTATCGCCGGGTTGCTGGCGGGGATCCTGGTGTGGATTGTCACCATGCTGCTGCCGCTGGTCGGCAACTTGCAGGGTTTCTACATCCCGTTGCTGAACATGATCTACGTGCTCGACGACACCAGCTGGCACATGGCCGCGATTGCGTCCCTGGCCGCCAACGTCCTGATGTTCACCTTGATCTCGCTCTTCACCAACGCCAGCCCGGAAGAAACCAGCGCCGCCGAAGCCTGTGCCGTGGACAACGTACGCCGCCCGCAACGCCGTGAGCTGCATGCGGCGTCGCCCCAGGAGTTCGCCACGCAGCTTGCCAAACCCTTGGGCGCCAAGGCGGCGCAAAAAGAGGTCGAGCAGGCGCTGCGCGATCTCTACCTGCCGTTCGACGAACGCCGCCCGTATGCCCTGCGCCGCCTGCGTGATCGGATCGAGGCCAACCTCTCCGGTTTGATGGGCCCGAGTGTGTCCCAGGACATGGTGGAAACGTTCCTGCCCTACAAGGCCGGCGGCGAAAACTACGTCACCGAAGACATCCATTTCATCGAGAGCCGGCTGGAGGATTACCACTCGCGCCTCACCGGCCTTGCCGCCGAACTCGATGCCCTGCGCCGCTACCATCGCCAGACGTTGCAAGAACTGCCGATGGGCGTCTGCTCCCTGGCCAAGGATCAAGAGATCCTGATGTGGAACAAGGCCATGGAAGAACTCACCGGCATCGCCGCGCAGCGCGTGGTCGGCTCGCGCCTGAACACCCTGGGCGAGCCCTGGAAAGAACTGCTGCAAGGTTTTATCAACCTGCCCGACGAACACTTGCACAAACAGCACCTGGCCCTCGACGGCCAGACCCGTTGGCTGAACCTGCACAAAGCCGCCATCGACGAACCCTTGGCACCGGGTAACAGCGGCCTGGTGCTGCTGGTGGAAGACCTGACTGAAACCCAGATGCTCGAAGACAAGCTGGTGCACTCCGAGCGCCTGGCCAGCATTGGTCGCCTGGCGGCCGGCGTGGCCCATGAGATTGGCAATCCGATCACCGGTATCGCCTGCCTGGCGCAAAACCTGCGGGAAGAGCGCGAAGAGGACGGCGAGATCACCGAAATCAGCGGGCAGATCCTTGAGCAGACCAAACGTGTCTCGCGCATCGTGCAGTCGCTGATGAGCTTTGCCCACGCGGGCGCCCATCAGAACCAGGACGAAGCCGTGTGCCTGGCCGAAGTGGCCCAGGATGCGATTGGGCTGCTGGCCCTGAACCGGCGCAATTTCGAAGTACAGTTTTTCAATTTGTGCGATCCCGACCACTGGGTCGACGGCGACTCGCAACGCCTGGCCCAAGTGCTGATCAACCTGCTGTCCAACTCGCGCGACGCAACGCCGCCGGGCGGTGCGGTACGCGTCAAGACCGAGGCTTTCGAGCACACGGTGGACCTGATCGTCGAGGACGAAGGCAGCGGTATTCCACAGAACATCATGGACCGATTGTTCGAACCCTTCTTCACCACCAAGGACCCCGGTGAAGGTACCGGTCTGGGCCTTGCACTGGTCTATTCCATCGTTGAAGAGCATTATGGACAAATCACCATCGACAGCCCGGCTGACACCGAAAGCCAACGCGGCACCCGTATCCGGGTGACCTTGCCGCGTCATGTCGAAGCGACGTCCGCTGTGAACTGAGACCGTCGAGAGAATTGAATCAATGCCGCACATTTTGATCGTCGAAGACGAAACCATTATCCGCTCTGCCTTGCGTCGCCTGCTTGAACGCAATCAGTACCAGGTCAGCGAAGCTGGCTCGGTGCAGGAAGCCCAAGAGCGTTTTAGCATTCCCACGTTCGACCTGATTGTCAGCGACCTGCGCCTGCCGGGCGCACCGGGTACCGAGCTGATCAAGCTTGGCCAGGGCACGCCGGTGCTGATCATGACCAGCTACGCCAGCCTGCGTTCGGCGGTGGACTCCATGAAGATGGGTGCGGTGGACTACATCGCCAAGCCGTTCGACCATGACGAAATGCTCCAGGCCGTGGCGCGTATCCTGCGTGACCGTCAGTCGGCCAGCAGTGCGCCGGCCGAACAACGCCCGGCCGGCAAAACCGCCGACAAGCCTGGGGTGGATAACAGCAACGGCGAGATCGGCATCATCGGCTCTTGCCCGCCGATGCAAGACCTGTACAGCAAGATCCGCAAAGTCGCCCCCACTGACTCCAATGTGTTGATCCAGGGCGAGTCGGGCACCGGTAAAGAACTGGTGGCCCGCGCCCTGCACAACCTGTCCAAGCGTGCCAAGGCGCCGATGATCTCGGTGAACTGCGCGGCCATTCCTGAATCCCTGATCGAGTCCGAACTGTTCGGCCACGAGAAAGGCGCGTTTACCGGCGCCAGCGCCGGGCGGGCGGGCCTGGTGGAAGCGGCGGACGGCGGCACCTTGTTCCTCGATGAAATCGGCGAACTGCCACTGGAAGCTCAGGCGCGCTTGCTGCGTGTACTGCAAGAAGGCGAGATCCGCCGCGTGGGCTCGGTGCAGTCGCAAAAGGTCGATGTGCGCCTGATCGCGGCCACTCACCGAGACCTCAAGAGCCTGGCCAAGATCGGCCAGTTCCGTGAAGACTTGTATTACCGCCTGCACGTGATTGCCCTCAAGCTGCCGGCCCTGCGCGAGCGTGGCGCCGACGTCAACGAGATCGCCAACGCGTTCCTGTTGCGCCAGAGCGCACGCATCAACCGGACCGACCTCAAGTTTGCCCCAGACGCCGAGCAGGCGATCCGGCATTACTCGTGGCCAGGTAACGTGCGGGAACTGGAGAACGCGGTCGAGCGTGCGGTGATCCTGTCGGAAAGCCCGGAAATTTCTGCCGAGCTGCTGGGCATCGATATCGAGCTGAGCGACCTGGACGACGACGATTTCATCGGCCTGGCCCCGCAACAGGGCGGCGGTAGCAATACCAGCCATGAGCCGACGGAAGATTTGTCACTGGAAGATTACTTCCAGCACTTCGTCCTTGAGCACCAGGACCACATGACCGAGACCGAACTGGCGCGCAAACTCGGCGTGAGCCGTAAATGCCTGTGGGAACGCCGCCAGCGCCTGGGCATTCCACGGCGCAAGACCGGGGTTGCCAGCGAAAGTTGAGGGGGTGCCCCCACAGGTAACACCCTCAGATGTGAAAAAACTGTTACCGCTGATTTTTCACGTAACAAAAGCCGGGGCTTACGGTAACGAAGCCCCGGCTTTTTTTCGCCTGCCAAAAGCGCAAAACCACCTTAAACCCCCGGTTTTGCTGGTCGGCGCAAAAGTTGGCACGCACCCTGCTATATGCTTAGTACAAAAACAATAACAAGCTTTGTACAAGACAATAAAAATAAGACGAATCGACTCACGCATAACAAAAACAACACGGCGGAGGCGCAGCTAACTGATTCTTTTGGAGAGGCGTTGCATTTGGGGCTTGCCCCGCAACCAGGCCGAGAACAACAAAAACTGCCCTAAGGCAGAGCCTGAACTGGTTGGATCGTAGATCAGCAACACAGCGACCAAAGCAATCCGTTTGCTCTTGACTCCCGATTGGGAGTGTCATGAAGGTGAAGCTTCATGGCGAGGGCGATCAACAAAAACAAAAAGCCCGCAACCCATAATAAAAATAGAGCACGCAACTACTTCTGGGGGAGCTTCGGCTCCCCTTGTAGTTTCCGGCATTTGGCGTTTCAAGGCTTATGGCGCAATGCCTGTAGCTTGTTCCTACACCATCCCCTGACTAAATGCTAGAATCCTCGCCCATCATGCGGTCATTCTTCGTTATGGCCGAACATTCCTTCAAACAGTGCATCCCATGCTGAAGAAGTTGTTCCAGTCATTCCGTTCTCCCTTGCGTCGTACGCAACACATTCGCAGCACGCCTGAGGTGCTTAACAGCAACCAGCATTCGTTGCAGCGCGCCCAGTTCAGCCGTTATGCGGTGAACATCGTCGAGCGCCTGCAGAACGCCGGCTACCAGGCTTACCTGGTGGGTGGCTGCGTGCGCGACATGCTGCTCAATATCACGCCCAAGGACTTCGACGTCGCCACCAGCGCCACGCCTGAACAAGTGCGCGCCGAGTTCCGCAACGCGCGCATCATCGGCCGTCGCTTCAAGCTCGTGCACATCCACTTCGGTCGCGAGATCATCGAAGTCGCGACCTTCCGCGCCAATCACCCGCAAAACGATGAAGAGGAAGACACCAACCAGTCTTCCCGCAACGAAAGCGGGCGCATCTTGCGCGACAACGTCTACGGCAGCCTGGAAGAAGACGCGCAGCGCCGCGACTTCACCATCAACGCCCTCTATTACGATCCGGTCAGCGAGCGCATCCTCGATTACGCCAACGGCGTACACGACATTCGCAACAACCTGATCCGCCTGATCGGCGACCCGACGCAGCGCTACCAGGAAGACCCGGTGCGCATGCTGCGCGCGGTGCGGTTCGCCGCCAAGCTGAACTTCGGCATCGAAAAGCACACCGCCGCACCGATCCGCGAACTGGCCCCCATGCTGCGGGAAATCCCCTCGGCGCGCCTGTTCGAAGAAGTGCTCAAGCTGTTCCTCTCGGGCTACGCCGCAGACACCTTCGAAATGCTGGTGGACCTGCAACTGTTCGATCCGTTGTTCCCGGCCAGCGCCGAAGCACTGGAACAGAACCCGACCTATACCCACACCCTGATCAGCGAAGCCCTGATCAACACCGACCTGCGCATCAAGCAGAACAAACCGGTGACCCCGGCGTTCCTGTTTGCCGCCCTGCTGTGGCCGGCCCTGCCCAAGCGCGTACTGCGCCTGCAAGAGCGCGGCATGCCGCCCATCCCGGCCATGCAGGAAGCCGCGCACGAGCTGATCGCCGAACAGTGCCAGCGCATTGCCATTCCTAAACGCTTCACCATGCCGATCCGCGAGATCTGGGACATGCAGGAGCGCCTGCCCCGCCGCAGCGGCAAACGCGCCGACCTGTTGCTGGACAACCCGCGCTTCCGCGCCGGCTACGACTTCCTGCTGCTGCGCGAAAGCGCCGGCGAGCAGACCGACGGCCTGGGCGAATGGTGGACGGATTACCAGGACGCCAATGACAGCGAACGCCGCGACATGATTCGCGACCTCGGCAGCAAAGGCGACGGCGAAGGCCCGAAAAAGCGTCGGCGCAGCGGTACCAAGCGCAAACGCAGCGCTGCCGACACCTCAGGCGAGTAAGCGTGGAACGCATCTACATCGGCATGGGCAGCAACCTCGCCGCCCCCGAGCAGCAATTGCGCAGCGCCGTCGAGGCGCTGGCGTTATTACCAGGTACCACGGTTGCCGGCGTGTCCGCGTTTTATCAAAGTGATTCCCTGCTCCCGGGCCAACCGCGTTACACCAACGCGGTGGCTGCCCTGGACAGCATCCTTGAGCCACTACTGCTGCTGGATGCGCTGCAAGCCATCGAGAACGACCAGGGCCGCGAACGCCTGGAGCGTTGGGGCCCGCGTACGCTGGACCTGGATATCCTGCTGTTCGGCGATCGCCTGATCGATGAGCCACGCCTGAAGGTGCCGCACTATCAGATGCACCTGCGGGCGTTTGTGCTGTATCCGCTGGCAGAACTGGCAGCCGACACACTGCAATTGCCTGATGGCCAACGCCTCAGCGACCTGCTGGCAGCTTGCCCGTTTGTCGGCCTGGAACGCCTGACTCAAGACTGACTCGGTCACTGTGGGAGCTGGCTTGCCTGCGATAGCGGTGGGTCAGCTACACAGACTTGGCTGACCCACCGCTATCGCAGGCAAGCCAGCTCCCACATTTAACCTCCAGCGTCTTCAGAAACGCCGTTCACATAGCTGAATCGCATCAGTAACACGGGTAACACCCCCCTCGTAACAATGCGGTAACACATCCAATTGACTTCCCGTGCCCTCCTCACGACTATAGGCGTCCCGCTGCCGCCAACCCGGCGCTAAAGGGCGCAATCCAGGCCTTATAAGCACTGCTCTCAAGACAGTGCGCCTGTATAAACGAAGACTCACGCGCGTTACTCGCTGTTTCCAAGCGCCTGAACGAGGACCCTTTTCATGCCAGACATTACCCTGACCACCTTGCAGAGCCTCAAGCTCAAAGGTGAAAAAATCACCATGCTGACCTGCTACGACGCCACCTTCGCCCATGCCAGCTGCCAGGCCGGGGTTGAAGTGTTACTGGTGGGCGACTCCCTGGGCATGGTTCTTCAAGGGAATGACAGCACCTTGCCTGTTACCACCGATGAACTTGCCTACCACACCGCCAGCGTCAAGCGCGGCAACGATGGCGCCTTCATCATCGCCGACCTGCCGTTCATGGCATACGCCACCCTCGAACAGACCTTCCAGAACGCGGGCAAGCTGATGCAGGCCGGCGCGCACATGATCAAGGTCGAAGGCGCCCTGTGGCTCGCCGAGTCGGTGCGCCTGCTCGCTGAGCGCGGTGTACCGGTGTGCGTGCACATGGGTTTGACGCCGCAGTCGGTGAATGTCCTCGGTGGCTACAAGGTGCAAGGTCGCAACGAAGCGCAGGCGCGGCAGATGCGTGCCGATGCCATCGCCCTGGAGCAAGCAGGCGCGGCGATGATCTTGCTGGAGTGCGTGCCTAGCGAGCTGGCAGCCGAGATCACCCAGGCCGTCAAGGTGCCGGTGATAGGCATTGGCGCCGGCTCCGCCACCGACGGCCAGGTGCTGGTGGTCCACGACATGCTCGGCCTGTCGATTTCCGGCCGTGTGCCGAAATTCGTGAAGAACTTCATGACCGGCCAAGACAGCATCCACGCCGCCCTGAGCGCCTACGTCAGCGAAGTCAAAAGCGTCACCTTCCCGGGCGCCGAACACGGATTCTCTGCATGAACACGGTAAAAACCCTACGCGAACTGCGGGCCGCTGTGACCCACGCCCGCAACGCCGGCAAACGCATCGGCTTTGTGCCGACCATGGGCAACCTGCACAGCGGCCACGCCACTCTGGTGACCAAGGCCGCGCAGCAAGCAGACTTCGTGGTCGCCAGTATTTTCGTCAACCCGCTGCAGTTCGGCGCCGGCGAAGACCTGGATACCTACCCGCGCACCCTGGCGGCTGACCAGGAAAAACTGCTGCAAGCCGGCTGCAACCTGCTGTTCGCGCCCACCGTCGAGGAAATGTACCCCGGCGGTACCACCGGCCAGACCCGCGTCAGCGTGCCACACCTGTCGGAAGGCCTGTGTGGCGCCAGCCGCCCGGGGCACTTCGAAGGCGTGGCGACCGTGGTGAGCAAGCTGTTCAACATGGTCCAGCCGGACATCGCAGTATTTGGCCAGAAGGACTACCAGCAACTGGCCGTGATCCGCGCCATGGTGCAGGACCTGAACATGCCGATCCAGATCATCGGCGAGCCCACCGTGCGCGCCGAGGACGGCCTGGCGCTGTCGTCGCGCAACGGTTACCTCAGCGAGGAACAGCGCGCCATCGCGCCGGTGCTGTACCGCAGCCTCAGTCAGATTGCCGCAGCCATCAGAGCCGGTGACCACGACTTCGCCAAGCTGCGCGCCGAACAGATCCAGCAGATCGAAGCCGCAGGCCTGCGCATGGACTACCTCGAAGTGCGTCAAGGCGTAAACCTGCGCCCGGCAACCCCTGAAGACCGCGATGTGGTGATCCTCGTCGCAGCCTACCTGGGCACAACTCGCCTCATCGATAACCTGCATCTGAACCTCAACTGACCCCCGCCTGTTGCCCTCCTTGCCGTGCCGGTATAAAAAAGTACCGGCCACAGCGCAGACAAAGCCAAGACAAGTTCACACGCTAGGTTTAATGTAATCGCCCTGCGCTCTTGGTTAGCGCTGTCTGGAACCCGCCGCTTGATGAGAGGCAGGACGTTCCGGGCTTTGAAGTGTCCTAAAGGCAGTCCCCGTAATAAAAGGAAACCCGCAGCGATGGCGTACTACCGCACTCCTCATGACGTTACCGCTCTGCCCGCCTGGCAAGCGCTCAATCAACACCGCCAAGCCATGCAGGATTTCAGCATGCGCGACGCGTTCAATGCCGATCCTCAGCGTTTTTCCCAATTCACCTTGAGCAGCTGCGGACTTTTCCTCGATTACTCGAAAAACCTGATCACCAGCGAAACCCGTGATTTGCTGGTGGCCCTGGCCAAGGAAGTCGACCTCAAGGCCGCGATCAACTCGCTCTATGCCGGCGAGCCGGTCAACTCCTCCGAAGGCCGCCCTGCCCTGCACACCGCGCTGCGCCGCCCGGTGGGTGACAAGCTGTCGGTCAACGGCGTGAACATCATGCCGGACGTGCACAAGGTGCTGAACCAGATCACTGACCTGGTCGGCCGCATCCACGACGGCCTGTGGCGTGGCTACACCGAGAAGCCGATCACCGACGTGGTGAACATCGGTATCGGTGGCTCGTTCCTCGGCCCGGAGCTGGTGTCCGAAGCGCTGCTGTCCTACGCCCACAAAGGCGTGCGCTGCCACTACCTGGCGAATATCGACGGCAGCGAGTTCCACGAACTGACCATGAAGCTGCGTGCCGAGACCACGCTGTTTATCGTCTCGTCGAAATCCTTCAACACCCTCGAAACCCTGAAGAACGCCCAGGCCGCCCGCGCCTGGTACCTGGCCCAGGGTGGCTCGGAAGCCGAGCTGTACCGCCACTTCATCGCCGTATCGAGCAACAACGCGGCGGCCGTAGCGTTCGGCATCCGTGAAGAAAACATCTTCCCGATGTGGGACTGGGTCGGCGGCCGTTACTCGTTGTGGTCGGCAATCGGCTTGCCGATTGCCCTGGCCATCGGTATGTCCAACTTCAAGGAACTGCTGTCCGGTGCCTACACCATGGACCAGCACTTCCAGAACGCCCCGTTCGAACAGAACATGCCGGTGCTGCTGGGCCTGCTGGGCGTGTGGTACGGCAACTTCTGGGGCGCGCAGAGCCACGCGATCCTGCCGTACGACCACTACCTGCGCAACATCACCAAGCACTTGCAACAGCTGGACATGGAATCCAACGGCAAGAGCGTGCGCCAGGACGGCACGCCCGTGTCCACCGATACCGGCCCGGTGATCTGGGGCGGCGTCGGCTGCAACGGCCAGCACGCTTACCACCAGTTGCTGCACCAGGGCACCCAACTGATCCCGGCCGACTTTATCGTGCCGATTGTCAGCTTCAACCCGGTGTCCGACCACCATCAGTGGCTGTACGCCAACTGCCTGTCGCAAAGCCAGGCGCTGATGCTCGGCAAGACCCGCAGCGAAGCCGAAGCCGAGCTGCGCGACAAGGGCATCGCCGAAGAAGAAGTGCAGAAGCTGGCGCCGCACAAGGTGATCCCGGGCAACCGTCCGAGCAACACCCTGGTGGTGGAACGCATCAGCCCGCGTCGCCTGGGCGCACTGGTGGCTATGTACGAGCACAAGGTGTTCGTGCAGAGCGTGATCTGGGGCATCAACGCCTTCGACCAATGGGGCGTGGAGTTGGGCAAAGAACTGGGCAAGGGCGTGTACAACCGCCTGACCGGTGCCGAAGAAGCCGTGGCGGATGACGCCTCGACCCAAGGCTTGATCAACTATTTCCGCGGTCGTCACCGCGGCTGATCCTGCCCATCCAGGGCCAACGTCCGTTTGGACGTTGGCCTTGAACCCTCCCCCCACAGCGTGCATCTTTATGACTTGTGCCTAAAACAAGAATAAGGACCGCTCATGTTCGATATCAGCACTTTCCCCACTGCCGATGCCGTGCGCCGCGCTGCGCAACTCAGCCAAGAGGACTACAGGCGCCTCTATCGCCAATCCATCGAGCAACCCGATACCTTCTGGGCCGAACAGGCCAAGGTTTTTCTCGACTGGGTCACTCCCTGGCACACCGTCCAGCAGTCGGACATCCACACCGGCGCTGCGCAATGGTTCGCCGGCGGCCAACTGAACGTCAGCTACAACTGCATCGACCGTCATCTGGCGCATCGCGCTGAGCAAACGGCTTTCATCTGGGAAGGCGACGATCCGACACACTCCTCCAACATCACCTACCGCCAACTGCACCAAAACGTCAGCCGCCTGGCCAATGTGCTGAAAGGCCGTGGCGTAAAGAAAGGCGACCGGGTGTGCATCTACATGCCGATGATTCCGGAAGCGGCCTACGCCATGCTGGCCTGCACACGTATTGGCGCGGTGCACTCGGTGGTGTTTGGTGGGTTTTCGCCGGATGCCTTGCGCGACCGCATCCTCGACGCCGACTGCCGCACGGTAATCACCGCCGACGAAGGCGTGCGCGGCGGCAAGCCGGTGGCATTGAAGCAGAATGTCGATAAAGCCCTGGCCAGTTGCCCGAATGTCAGCACCGTGTTGGTGGTGGAACGCACCGGGGCAAAGGTGAACTGGAGCGAAGGTCGCGACCTCAAGTATCAACACGCCCTCGACGCCGCCAGCGCCGACTGCCCACCCGAGCCGATGGACGCCGAAGACCCGCTGTTCATCCTCTACACCTCCGGCAGCACCGGCAAACCCAAAGGCGTGCTGCACACCACCGGCGGCTATCTGCTGCAAGCGGCGATGACCTTCAAGTACGTGCTCGACTACCGCGACGGCGAAGTGTTCTGGTGCACCGCCGACGTGGGCTGGGTCACCGGCCACAGCTACATCGTGTACGGCCCGCTGGCCAATGGCGCGACGTCGCTGATGTTCGAAGGCGTGCCGAGCTACCCGGACAGCTCGCGCTTCTGGCAGGTGATCGACAAGCATCAGGTCAACATCTTCTACACCGCGCCGACGGCCCTGCGTGCGTTGATGCGTGAAGGCCACGGCCCGCTGGAGAATACGTCCCGCGCCAGCCTGCGTTTGCTCGGCAGCGTGGGCGAGCCGATCAACCCCGAGGCCTGGGACTGGTACTTCAACGCCGTCGGCGAGCAGCGCTGCCCGATTGTCGATACCTGGTGGCAGACCGAGACCGGCGGCATCATGCTCAGCCCGCTGGTCAGCGCGCAGCGGATCAAACCGGGCTGCGCGACCCAGCCGATGTTTGGCGTGCAACCCGTGTTGCTGGATGAGCAAGGCAAGGTCATCAACGGCGCCGGCAGTGGTGTGCTGGCGATCAAGGCCAGTTGGCCCGGGCAGATCCGCAGCGTCTACGGCGACCCGCAGCGCATGATCGACACCTATTTCAAACCCTACCCCGGCTACTACTTCACCGGCGACGGCGCGCGGCGCGATGAGGACGGCGACTATTGGATCACCGGGCGCATCGACGATGTGATCAACGTCTCCGGCCACCGCATCGGTACGGCTGAAGTGGAAAGCGCCCTGGTCCTGCATGACCTGGTGGCCGAGGCCGCCGTGGTGGGCTACCCCCATGATGTCAAAGGCCAGGGCATCTACGCCTTTGTCACCCCGATGAATGGCGTCACGCCCGACGATGGGCTAAAAAAGCACCTGCTGGAGCTGGTCAGCAAGGAAATCGGCAGCTTTGCCAAGCCGGAACTGATCCAATGGGCGCCTGCCTTGCCGAAGACCCGCTCCGGCAAAATCATGCGCAGGATTTTGCGCAAGATCGCCTGCAACGAACTGGACAGCCTCGGTGACACGTCCACCCTGGCCGATCCCAGCGTGGTGGATGGCCTGATCGACAAACGCCTGAACCGTTAGGAAAACCTGAGTCGCCATGGAATTTATCCGCAGCCGTATCGAAACCCAGTTGATGAGCCTCACGGGCTTGTCACTGGGCCAACTGGACCTGGAAAACCCCAAGGGCGACCCCGGCCTGTTCGGGCCGGACTCGGTCAGCTGGCAAGTCCATGGCGACTTCAGCAGCATGTTGATCGGCGGTATCAGCGCCTTGATGCTGCAAGCCTTGCACCCGCTGGCCCTGGCCGGCGTGTGGGATCACTCGAACTTTCGCCAGGACATGCTCGGGCGCTTGCGGCGCACGTCGCAGTTCATTTCCGGCACCACCTTTGGCTCGCGCAAGGACGCCGAATGGTTGATCGAAAAGGTGCGCACTATTCACCTGCAAGTGGTTGGCCATGCACCGGACGGCCGGGCGTATGCGGCCAGCGACCCGGAGTTGCTGACCTGGGTGCATGTGGCGGAAGTGAGCAACTTCCTCGCCGCGCACCTGCGCTACCGCAACCCGCACCTTTCCGGGCGTGACCAGGACCGCTACTACGCCGAAATCGCCTTGGTCGCCGAACAACTCGGCGCGCGGCATGTTCCGCGCTCGCGGCAGGAAGTGTCGGATTACCTCGCACGTATCCGCCCACAACTGCTGTGCGACGAGCGCAGCCGCGAGGTGTTGCGCCTGCTGCTCGATGCCCCGGCGCCAAGCACCTTGGCCAAGCCGTTTGGCGCGCTGATGATGCAGGCCGGGATCGATCTGCTGCCGGACTGGGCCAGCGCCATGCTCGACCAGCACCAGAGCCCGCTGCAACGCCAGATGATCCGTGCCGGGGTCAAGCGCAGTGCGCCGTTGCTGCGCTGGGCGATGCGCAACGGTTCGGTACAGCGGGCGCATCGGCGGATGGGTTTGATGTAGGCCAGGCCCTATAACTGCTAAACTCCGCGCCCACATTTACCCCCATTCCTTAAGCAAGGCGCGCTCCATGTCTCCCTTGAATCAGGCGCTGCGCGCCGCCCTCAATCATCGCCAAGACCTGATCAACGAGCTGCACGCCCAAGGCACCGACTGCTACCGCTTGTTCCATGGCAGCCAGGAAGGCGCCGGCGGCCTGACCATCGACCGCTACGGCCCGCAATTGCTGGTGCAGAGCTTCCACCAGGCGCTGCAAACCGACGAGTTGCTGGACCTGCACCAGTTGATCAACCAATACATCGGCCTGGAATTGCTGCTGGTGTACAACGACCGTTCCCGTGGCAACTCGCGGATCGATCGCGAAGACACGGTGTACCGCGCTGATCCGGCAGCACTGGAAGACCTGGTTGGCCACGAATGGGGTCTCAATTACCGCGTGCGCGGGCGACATGCCGGGCAGGACCCGCTGCTGTTTCTCGACCTGCGCAACACCCGCGGCTGGGTCAAGGCCCACAGCGCCGGCAAAAGCGTGCTGAACCTGTTCGCCTACACCTGCGGCGTCGGCCTCAGCGCGGCGGCGGGCGGTGCCCGTGAGGTGTGCAACCTGGACTTTGCCGAGGGCAACCTGGCGGTCGGTCGCGAAAACGGTGAGCTGAACCCGCAATTGGCGACCATGGAATTCGTACAATCCGACTACTTCCCGGCGATCCGCCAGCTGGCCGGCCTGCCCATTACCCAGCGTCGCGGCCAGAAACTGCCGAGCTATCCACGCCTGGAGCAGCGCCAGTACGACCTCGTATTGCTCGACCCTCCGGCTTGGGCCAAGAGCGCCTTCGGCACCGTCGACCTGTTGCGTGACTACCAAAGCCTGCTCAAGCCCGCACTGCTCGCCACAGCCGACAATGGTGTGCTGATCTGCTGCAACAACCTGGCGAAAGTCAGCATGGATGACTGGCGCGAACAGGTGCTGCGCTGTGCGGAAAAGGCCGGGCGCCCAGTACGCGACTGGAAAATCATGACGCCGGGGGCGGATTTCCCTTCACAGGATCAGCAGCCTCCGCTGAAAACGCTGATACTGCAACTGTAGGACGTGTCTCAAAAGCCCTGCCCTTCGGAACCGAAATCCCGTGCCATACTCCAAGGCACTCCTGTTTGACATAGATGGCGCCGCCCCATGCCCAAAGGATTGATTCGCGCCACTGGCGCCTTGTTGACCGCCGTTGCCCTGTACAGCTTGCTGGGCTTTCTGATTTTGCCCGGCATTGCCCTTCGCATTGCCAACCAGCAACTGGCCAACTACGCCACGGTGCCGGCACGGATCGAGCGTATCGAGCTCAACCCGTTCAGCCTGGAGCTGACGGTCTGGGGCCTGAAAATCGGCGAGCCGGGCAAAGAACAGATCGGTTTCGAACGCCTCTACGCCAACCTGCAGATCGACAGCCTGTGGACCCGCGCGCTGCACCTGGCCGACGTGCAATTGGACCAGCCGAAGACGGAGCTGCTGTTCGACAAGTCCGGCCAGTTGAACCTGGCGCAACTGTTCAAGATTCCGCCAAGCGAGCCAACCCCGGCCGACCCGAATGCCAAGCCCTTTCCGTTGCGGATCGACGCCATCAAGCTGGCCGGCGGCTATGTGCACTTTGAGGACTTGCGCCCCAGCGAGCCCATCGAGTTCCTCTACGACAAACTCGACTTCGAGCTGAAAAACCTCAGCACCCTGCCCGAAGACAATGCCGACATGACCCTGGTCGCCGCCGGCCCGGAAGGCGGGCAGATCGACTGGAAAGGCAACTTCAGCCTGGTGCCGATCACGTCCGAAGGTACGTTGAAGGTCACCGATGGCAAGATGAAGGCCTGGTGGCCGTATGTACGTGATGCGCTGCCGCTGGTGCTTGAAGACGGCGTGCTGAACTTCAGCACCGACTATAAATTCAGCCTGGCCAAAGAGACCGAGCTGAACCTGACCAACACCGCCGCCAGCATCGCACCGTTTGCCATCAAGGCCCCGGATGGCCGGCCACTGGTGCGCCTGGAGCGCCTGGACGTCAGCGAAACCACGGTGGACCTGGCCAAGCAACAGGTGGTGGTGGGCAAGATTCGCAGCAACAAACTGGAAACCTGGGCTGCCCGCGAAGCCGACGGCCAACTGGACTGGCAGAAACTGTTCGCCAGCCAGCCGAGCAAGCCGACCGCGAAGCCTGAACCGGCCACCGCACCGGCCACTGCCGATTCGCCAAAAACAGAACCGGCAGCGCCGAGCAAACCGTGGCAAGTGCTGCTCAAGGACGTGCAACTGCGTAACTATCAGGTGCATCTGGCCGACCGCCAGGTCAAACCTGCCGTCGCGTTGGAGCTGGGTCCGCTGAACGTCGACGTGCAGAACTTCGACAGCCTCAACCAAAGCCCGTTTACCCTGAAGGTCGATACCGGCCTGGGCAAGCAGGGCAAGATCCTCGCGACGGGCGAGGTCAACCTCAACCCGATCAGTGCCAAGCTCAAGGTCAATACCCAGGACATCGACCTGCGGGTTGCCCAAGCCTATATAAGCCCATTTATTCGCCTGGAACTGCGCAGCGGCATGCTCGGCAGCAACCTGGATGTGAACCTCAAAAGCGCCGATCCTCTCAAGCTGCAAATCACCGGACGCGCGCAGGTCGACCAGTTGCATACCCTCGACACCCTCAAGACCCGCGACTTCCTCAAATGGCAGCGCCTGGTCGTCGAAGGCGTCAACTACCAGCACGGCGAGAGCCTGTCGATCGACAAGGTCAACCTGCTGCAACCCTACGCGCGTTTCATGATCAACGACGACCGCACCACCAACGTCGATGACTTGCTGATTCCACAGGCACCCGATAAAAGCCCGAAACCGGCCAGCAAAGACAAGCCGCTGGGCATTCGTATCGGGCAGATTGCGATCAACGACGGTTCGGCCAACTTTGCCGACTTCAGCCTGACCCCCAACTTTGCCACCGCCATTCAACAGCTCAACGGGCAGATCGGCACGATCGACAGCCGCCAGGCCAAGCCCGCCAGCGTCGATATCAAGGGCAAGGTGGATCGTTACGCGCCGGTGACCATCAAGGGCAGCGTGAACCCGTTTGACCCGATGGCGGCGCTGGATATTGCCACCAGCTTCAAACGGGTCGAGTTGACGACCCTGACCCCCTACTCCGGCAAGTTCGCCGGTTTCCGTATCCGCAAGGGCCGGCTCAATCTTGACCTGCACTACGTGATCACCAAAGGCCAACTGAAAGCCGAAAACAAGGTGGTGGTCGAGCAACTGCAACTGGGTGAGAAAGTCGACAGCGCCGACGCCGTGGACCTGCCGATTCGCTTGGCTATCGCTTTGCTCAAGGACTCCGACGGCAAGATCTCCATCGAGCTGCCGGTGACGGGCGACCTCAACAACCCACAGTTCAGCGTGATGCCGATCGTGTGGCAGACCCTGCGCAACCTGGTGGTGCGTGCGGCAACGGCACCGTTCAAGTTTATCGGAGGGTTGGTTACCGGCGGTGGCGCGGAGGACTTGGGCAATGTGTCCTTCGCCGCAGGTTCCAGCGAACTGAACAAGGACGCCGAAGGCGCCTTGAACACCCTGGCCAAGGCCCTGAAAGAACGTCCGGCCCTGCGCCTGGAGATCGAAGGCACGGCCGCTGCCAGCAGCGACGGACCGTTCCTGGCCGCAGAGCGTCTGGAGCGTGAATACCAATACAACTACTACAAAATCCTCCAGCGACGTGGCGACAAGGTTCCCGCCCAGGCCTCGCTGCTGGTTGTACCGGAGAAGGAAAAGGCGCCATTGCTGGAAGGCATCTACCGTACCCGCCTGAAACAACAGCCTCCGGCGGAATGGAAAGACCTGAGCGACAGCGACCGCACCGCGAAGCTGCGTGACGGCGTGATCAAGTTCTGGAGCGCCAGCGACGTACTGCTGCGTCAACTCGGCCAGGACCGTGCAAGCACGATCAAGGACTACCTGGTGGACAAGGGCCAGCTGGAAGATGACCGGGTTTACTTCATTGATGCCAACCTGGGTCAGGCGGAGAAAGATGGTCGGGTGGTGACACCGATGCATCTGGATGCCGAGTAAGCAGGCGACGACATACATCTAGATGTATGGACTTTTGTGGGAGCGGGCTTGCCCGCGATAGCGGTGGGTCAGCTTGAACAGCTTTGACTGAACCACTGCAATCGCGGGCAAGCCCGCTCCCACATTTGATCTTCATCGACTTATCGTCGGTATTCCAAGCCACAATAGAACAGGCCCCGACAAGTGCCGGGGCCTGTAATGACCACATCCCTGTGGTCGGTCGCATGAACACGTGAGGTGCATTGAGTGGATATCTGGCTCACTCGTTGCCGCCGACGTTTCGTTCAAGACGATAGGTTGGGCATTACTCTGCTTTCAGGCCATCGGCCGATACAGCTTTAACGCCTTTGATTTGCTTGGTGATGTTCACCGCGGTGGTTTTCTGTGCTTCGGTCACTGCGGCGGTCGAAGACAGGGAAACGACACCTTTGTTGGTTTCGACCTTGATGTCAGTACCAGGAATGCCTTTCTCGGTTACCAGGTCAGCTTTCACTTTGGTGGTGATCCAGGTATCAGAAGTAGACTCTTTGGCGCCAGCGGCAGCGCTTTTGGTCTTGTCTACGTTGTCGGCTTTGTAGGCGCCGCCTGCATGCAGGCTGTCAGCAGAGACCGCTTTCACGCCTTTGATTTTCTTGGTGATAGCGACAGCGGTCGCTTTCTGCGATTCGGAGATTTCTACGTCAGACGACAGGGTAACCACACCTTTGTTGGTTTCAACCTTGATGTCCGAACCCGGAATACCTTTTTCGGTCAGCAGATCAGCTTTGACCTTGGTGGTGATCCAAGTGTCCGAGGTGGACTCCTTGGCTTTGGTCACTTCGCCGGCTGCCAGAGTCATAGGCGCTTGGGAAGTTTGAGCAAAGGCTACGTTAGCAGCCATGGCCATGGTCAGAGCGGTAGCAGTAGCGAGAGCGAACTTCTTCATACGAGTAACTCCTGTTTTATTAAAAGTCTGCAGTGTGTGTACCTTGATGCTGCAGCGTTGCTAGAGATATTGCAGGCGCTGTGCCAAGTTTTGCAGACCCATAAAACCCTTTTAAAACAACGAGTTATAAAATTACTTAATTTCCGGAATCGTGCAACTTGCATGAAGGCCATCGTGCCTGCATGCAAGTTGCGGCTTTTGCCACAGCGTGGGCGGTTGATTTTCCTGCACTTTTCGCGCGCCCATAAAAAAAGGACTCCGAAGAGTCCTTTTTTTCAGCGTGAAGCCTGGGGGTGATTAAACGCCCGAAGCCTTGGCTGCTGCTACGTCCTTGATGGACAGTTTGATACGGCCGCGGTTGTCCACGTCCAGTACCAGCACTTCCACTTCCTGGCCTTCTTTCAGAATGTCGGTCACTTTCTCAACACGAGCGTCGCTCAGCATGGAGATGTGCACCAGACCGTCTTTGCCCGGCAGGATGTTGACGAATGCGCCGAAGTCGACGATGCGCTCAACTTTACCGACGTAGATCTTGCCGATCTCGGCTTCAGCGGTAATGCCCAGGACGCGCTGGCGTGCTGCCTCAGCCGCTTCCTTGGTTTCGCCGAAGATCTTGATCGAGCCGTCGTCTTCGATGTCGATCGAAGCCTTGGTCTCTTCACAGATCGCACGGATGGTCGCGCCGCCTTTACCGATAACATCACGGATTTTGTCGGTGTCGATTTTCATCGCGATCATGGTCGGAGCATTTTCCGACAGCTCGGTGCGGGACTGACCAATGATCTGGTTCATCTGGCCGAGGATGTTCAGGCGCGCTTCCAGGGCTTGGCCCAGGGCGATCTCCATGATCTCTTCGGTGATGCCTTTGATCTTGATGTCCATCTGCAGCGCGGTAACACCTTTGGCGGTACCCGCTACTTTGAAGTCCATGTCGCCCAGGTGGTCTTCGTCACCCAGGATGTCGGTCAGGATGGCGAACTTCTCGCCTTCTTTAACCAGGCCCATGGCGATACCGGCAACCGGCGCCTTCATCGGCACACCAGCGTCCATCAGGGCCAGGGAAGCACCGCAAACGGAAGCCATGGAGCTGGAACCGTTGGACTCGGTGATTTCCGACACAACACGGATGGTGTACGGGAACACGTCGGCAGCCGGCAGCATGGCTGCGATCGAACGACGAGCCAGACGGCCGTGACCGATTTCGCGACGACCAGCACCACCCATGCGACCACACTCACCTACCGAGAACGGAGGGAAGTTGTAGTGCAGCATGAAGGGGTCTTTTTTCTCGCCTTCCAGGGTGTCCAGCAGCTGTGCGTCGCGGGCGGTGCCCAGGGTCGCAACTACCAGGGCCTGGGTTTCACCACGGGTGAACAGTGCCGAACCGTGAGTCTTCGGCAGAACACCGACTTCGATGTTCAGCGGGCGTACGGTCTTGGTGTCGCGACCGTCGATACGTGGCTTGCCGTTAACGATGTTTTCGCGAACGGTGCGGTATTCGATTTCGCCGAAAGCCGCTTTGACTTCGCTGGAGGAAGGCTGGCCTTCTTCACCGGACAGCTTGGCAACAACCTGATCCTTCAACTCGCCCAGGCGAGCGTAACGGTCGGCCTTGACGGTGATGGTGTAGGCGTCGGAGATCGCAGTACCGAACTCGGAGCGGATAGCACCCAGCAGTTCGGTCGCTTCGGCCTGTGGTGCCCAGGTCCAGGTTGGCTTGGCAGCTTCGGCAGCCAGCTCGGTGACAGCCTTGATGACAGACTGGAACTCGTCGTGGGCGAACAGTACGGCGCCCAGCATCTGGTCTTCGGTCAGCTCTTTGGCTTCCGATTCAACCATCAATACGGCTTCCGAGGTACCGGCAACGACCATGTCCAGGCTCGATGCTTTCTGTTGCTCGTAAGTCGGGTTCAACAGGTAGCCGGTGCTTTCGTGGAAAGCAACGCGAGCTGCGCCGATCGGGCCATCGAAAGGAATGCCGGAGATCGCCAGGGCAGCCGAGGTACCGATCATCGCAGCGATGTCCGGATCGGTTTTCTTGCTGGTGGAAACGACGGTGCAGACAACCTGCACTTCGTTCATGAAACCTTCTGGGAACAGCGGACGGATCGGACGGTCGATCAGTCGGGAAGTCAGGGTTTCTTTCTCGGAAGGACGGCCTTCGCGCTTGAAGAAACCGCCAGGGATCTTACCGGCAGCGTAAGTCTTTTCCTGGTAGTGAACGGAAAGAGGGAAGAAGCCTTTGCTTGGGTCAGCGGTCTTGGCGCCAACAACGGTCACCAGTACGGTAACGTCGTCGTCAACGGTAACCAGCACTGCGCCGGAGGCTTGACGGGCGATGCGGCCTGTCTCGAGGGTAACGGTCGACTGACCGAACTGGAATTTTTTGATAACCGGGTTCACGGTGTCCTACCTTCTTTGTGGCTCTTGGGGAACTTGTCTTCTTGCGAAATTCTTGGGCAATGCTGGGAATCGGCCCAACCCTCGTCCAGGGTAAAACGTGTATCCAGATAAAACTTGAGGCTGGGAGCCTGCCATGGGCCAGCGGAATCCCACTGACACACGGCAGACAACCAACCTCTAGCGCAATCGCTTATTAGCGACGCAGACCCAGGCGACCGATCAGAGTCTGATAACGACCCAGATCCTTGCCTTTCAGGTAGTCCAGCAGCTTACGGCGCTGGTTTACCATGCGGATCAGACCACGACGGGAGTGGTGGTCTTTACCGTTGGCCTTGAAGTGACCTTGCAGCTTGTTGATGTTGTGGGTCAGCAGTGCAACTTGCACTTCTGGCGAACCAGTGTCACCAACAGCTTGCTGATAGTCAGCAACGATTTGTGCTTTTTCTTGAACGTCGAGAGCCATGAGGCAATCCTTTTATCAGGAAACTGTTTCAAAGAAACAGCTTCAACAGGCCAGGGACAAATCCCTGTATCTAAAAATGAGGAAGTGACCGTGCCTGTTAACAGCCACCCTCGTTCGGTCATTCTGACCGAATCAGTCGACGCGGCGCGATGCGCCCGTCTTCGCTCACTTCACCGATACCGATAAAGCGACCGTTATGATCTTGTACCCGCACCATGCCGAACTTCGGGGCGTCCGGGGCACGTACCGGCTGGCCGTTGAGCCAGTAGAACGCGCTGTGCTCCGAGAAGTGCAGCAATGGCCAATCCAGCAAACCGCTGTCCGATGGCATCAGGAAGCGATCAACTGCTTCATTGCCGCCTTCGGCGTGCACCGCTTCCAACTCTTCCAGCGTGACCGTCTGGGCCAGGGTGAAAGGGCCGGCCTGGGTGCGTCGCAGTTCTGCAACGTACGCGCCGCAACCCAGCTTCTCACCAATATCTTCCACCAGGGTACGGATATAGGTGCCTTTGCTGCAGTCCACGGCCAGGCGCGCAGTGTCACCTTCACAGGCGAGCAATTCCAAGCGCGCAATAGTAACAGAACGCGGTTCGCGCTCCACTACTTCGCCCGCACGTGCCAGCTTGTAAAGAGGCTGCCCATCACGCTTGAGCGCCGAGTACATGGGCGGTATCTGACTGATTTGCCCACGAAAACCGGGTAAAGCGGCTTCGATATCTGCACGACCAACGGTCACGTCGCGAACCTGCAAAACATCACCTTCGGCATCCGCGGTGGTGGTGGTCTTGCCCAGTTGCATCAGGGTTTCGTAACCCTTGTCGGAATCGAGCAGGTATTGCGAGAACTTGGTGGCCTCGCCAAAGCACAACGGCAACACACCGGTGGCCAAGGGATCGAGGCTGCCAGTGTGCCCTGCCTTCTCGGCATTGAGCAGCCAGCGGACCTTCTGCAAGGCGGCATTGGAGGTAAAGCCAATGGGTTTGTCGAGCAGAATGATGCCGCTGACGTTGCGACGGATACGTTTGACCTGAGCCACCACTTACTCCTTGGCGTCTTCAGGTGTGGACGGGTGCTGGCTGTCTTCAGCCACGGCGCGCTCGATCAGTGCCGACAGGTGCGCGCCACGCACGACGCTTTCGTCGTAGTGGAAGTGCAACTGAGGAACGCTGCGCAACTTCATTTCACGGGCCAACTGCATGCGCAGGAAGCCTGCGGCCGAGTTGAGCACCTTGATGCTTTGCGCGATTTCTTCGCTGTTGTCCTGCCCCATCACGGTGATGAAGATCTTGGCGTGACCAACGTCACGGCTCACTTCAACGGCGGTGATGGTCACCAGGCCAACGCGCGGGTCTTTGACTTCACGACGGATCAGTTGGGCCAGCTCACGCTGCATCTGATCGCCGATACGCTGGGTACGGCTGTATTCTTTTGCCATGTCTTGTTACCTGTTACTGCCACACGGTGAAACCCGTGGGGTCTGAAAGCGGCAAACGCCCGGCCTGACAAAAGCCAGACCGGGCGTTGCGTTTAGAGTCCGTACGCTGCACGGGGCATTTGCATGCCCACACGCTGCGTGGCTCCGGAAGTGCGCGAGTTAGAGGCTGCGAGCAACCTGAACCTTCTCGAAGACTTCGATCTTGTCGCCAACCTTGACGTCGTTGTAGCTCTTGACGCCGATACCGCATTCCATGCCGGCACGTACTTCGGAAGCGTCATCCTTGAAGCGGCGCAGGGATTCCAGCTCGCCTTCGAAGATAACGATGTCTTCACGCAGTACACGGATTGGACGGTTACGGTACACGGTGCCTTCGACAACCATGCAACCGGCGATCGCGCCGAATTTCGGCGAGCGGAACACGTCACGTACTTCGGCGATACCCAGGATGTTCTCCCGGACGTCGCTGCCAAGCATGCCGGTAAGGGCTTTCTTGACGTCTTCGATGATGTCGTAGATGACGTTGTAGTAACGCATGTCCAGGCCTTCCTGCTCGACGATCTTGCGAGCGCCAGCATCGGCACGCACGTTGAAGCCGAACAGTACAGCGTTGGAAGCCAGTGCCAGGTTGGCGTCGGATTCGGTGATACCACCGACACCGCCACCGACAACGCGCACTTGCACTTCGTCGTTACCCAGGCCGTTCAAGGCGCCGTTCAACGCTTCGAGGGAACCACGTACGTCAGATTTGAGGACGATGTTAAGCGTCTTCTTCTCTTCCTGGCCCATGTTCTCGAAGATGTTTTCCAGCTTGCCGGCGTGAGCACGGGCCAGCTTGACCTCGCGGAACTTGCCTTGACGGAACAGAGCCACTTCACGGGCTTTCTTCTCGTCGGCCACTACGCTCATCTCGTCGCCAGCGTCCGGGGTACCGTCCAGGCCGAGGATCTCGACCGGGATAGCAGGACCTGCTTCCTTGATTGGCTTGCCGTTCTCGTCGAGCATGGCACGTACACGGCCGTAGTTCGAACCGACCAGGACCATGTCGCCTTGGCGCAGGGTACCGTCTTGAACTAGGACGGTCGCAACCGGGCCACGGCCCTTGTCGAGACGGGACTCAACCACAACACCACGGCCAGGGGCCGATGGGGTAGCGGTCAGTTCCAGGACTTCGGCTTGCAGCAGAACGGCTTCGAGCAGTTCGTCAACGCCGGTACCCATCTTCGCGGAAACCGATACGAATGGCGTCTCGCCGCCCCACTCTTCAGACGTCACGCCGTGAACCGACAGTTCGCTACGGATGCGATCGAGATCAGCGCCCGGCTTGTCGATTTTGTTCACGGCAACGACCAGAGGAACACCGGCAGCCTTGGCGTGCTGGACAGCTTCAATGGTCTGCGGCATTACGCCGTCGTCCGCTGCAACGACCAGGATCACGATGTCGGTCGCCTTGGCACCACGGGCACGCATTGCGGTAAACGCAGCGTGACCAGGGGTGTCGAGGAAGGTGACCATGCCGCGCTCGGTTTCAACGTGGTACGCACCGATGTGCTGGGTGATACCGCCGGCTTCGCCAGCAGCAACCTTGGCACGACGGATGTAGTCGAGCAGGGAAGTCTTACCGTGGTCAACGTGGCCCATTACGGTCACAACCGGAGCACGGGAAACCGCCTCACCTTCAAACTTCAGGGACTCGGCCAGGGAATCTTCCAGGGCGGTGTCGCTGACCAGGGTCACTTTGTGGCCCAGCTCTTCAGCAACCAGTTGGGCAGTTTCCTGATCCAGTACCTGGTTGATGGTGGCCGGAGTACCCAGCTTGAACATGAACTTGATGATTTCAGCTGCCTTGACCGACATCTGCTGGGCGAGATCGCCAACAGTGATGGTCTCGCCGATCTTCACTTCACGCACGACAGGGCCGGTTGGGCTCTGGAAACCGTGGGCGTTGCGTTTTTTCAGCTTGGCCTTGCCGCGACCACCACGACGGAAGCCATCGCTTTCTTCGTCGGTAGTACGTGGGGCAACGCGTGGAGCAGGCGCTTTCTCTTTGACCGAAGCACGATGCGGAGCGTTTTTGCGCTCGCCATCGCCACCGCCGCTACGACGATTGTTATCGTCGGCACGTGGTTTGTCCGGGCGACGAGGTTCGTCACGCTTACGAGCGTCGGCTGCAGGAGCAGGTGCAGCGGCAACCGGAGCGGCCTCACGCACAGCTTCAACAGGCGCAGCGACCGCTTCAGTGGCAGCAGTTTGCGCAGCAGCAGGCTGGCGACGCGCTTCTTCTTCGGCGCGACGCTTGGACTCTTCTTCAGCCTTCTGACGAGCAGCATTTTCTACTGCGCGACGTTCTTCCAGTTCGCGTTTGCGCTCGGCTTCGATTTCTTCCGGGCTGCGTTGTACGAAGACTTTCTTCTTGCGTACTTCAACGCTGATGCTCTTGCTACCAGCAACACGCAGGGTGCTGGTGGTTTTGCGCTGCAATGTAATCTTGCGCGGTTCTTCCACTTTCGCCTTGTGGCTGCTCTTCAAGTGAGTCAGCAAAGACTGCTTCTCACTATCGCTCACACCTTCATCGGCGGCGGTGTGCGGCAGACCTGCCTCACGCATCTGCTGCAACAGGCGCTCTACCGGTGTTTTGACCTCATCGGCCAGTTGTTTCACCGTGACTTGCGTCATGCACTTCTCTCCTCAGGCCGCGCCTAGTTACTCGAACCAATGGGCTCGGGCGGCCATGATCAACTTGCCGGCACGATCATCGTCAATGCCGTCGATGTCGAGCAGATCGTCAATAGACTGCTCGGCCAGGTCTTCGCGGGTAATTACGCCGCGCACCGCCAGTTCCATCGCCAAATCCTTGTCCATACCCTCAAGCGAGAGCAGGTCTTCGGCCGGATGGGCGTCTGCCAGCTTTTCCTCAGTAGCGATGGCTTTAGTCAACAAACGATCCTTGGCCCGAGCGCGAAGCTCGTTGACGGTGTCTTCGTCAAAGCCGTCGATGTTGAGCATTTCTTCCAACGGTACGTAGGCAATCTCTTCCAGACTGGTGAAGCCTTCATCTACCAGCACCTGTGCCAAATCTTCGTCGACTTCCAGCTCGTCGATGAAGTTGCGCAGGATGTCACCGGTTTCAGCTTGCTGCTTAGCCTGGATGTCCGATTCGGTCATCACGTTCAGGGTCCAACCGGTCAGTTGGCTGGCCAGACGCACGTTCTGACCACCACGACCAATGGCCTGAGCCAGATTGTCTGCGCCAACGGCGATGTCCATTGCATGGGCATCTTCGTCAACGATAATTGCCGCCACTTCAGCCGGCGACATGGCGTTGATCACGAACTGCGCCGGGTTGTCGTCCCACAGGACGATATCCACACGCTCACCGCCCAATTCGCCCGACACTGCCTGGACGCGCGAACCGCGCATACCAATGCAAGCGCCCTGCGGGTCGATGCGTTTGTCCTTGGAGCGGACCGCGATCTTGGCGCGCGAACCCGGGTCGCGGGACGCAGCCATGACTTCGATCAGGCCTTCGGCGATTTCCGGCACTTCGATACGGAACAGCTCGATCAGCATTTCCGGCGCGGTACGCGACAGGATCAACTGAGGGCCACGGTTCTCGGTGCGGATTTCCTTGAGCAGCGCACGCAGACGCACGCCAACACGGAAGGTTTCGCGAGAAATGATGTCTTCACGGGCCAGCAACGCTTCGGCGTTGTTACCCAGGTCGACGATCACGTTGTCGCGGGTGACTTTTTTCACGGTGCCGGAGATGATTTCACCCAGGCGCTCGCGATAAGCGTCAACGACTTGCGCGCGCTCGGCTTCGCGGACTTTCTGCACGATGACTTGCTTGGCAGTCTGTGCAGCAATGCGGCCGAACTCGATGGACTCGATCTTTTCTTCGACGACATCACCGACCTGGGCGCCAGGATGCGTTTGCGCAACCTTGCTCGGCCAGGTTTCGATGGCCGGATCATCAAGATCGTCCTCTTCGACCACCGTCCAGCGACGGAAAGTCTCGTAGGCACCGGTGTGGCGGTTGATTTCCACACGCAGATCAACTTCGTCTTCAAAACGTTTTTTGGTAGCAGTGGCCAGGGCCAGCTCCAACGCTTCAAAAATCACGCTTGCCGGTACACCCTTTTCGTTGGATACCGACTCAACAACCAGCAGTACTTCTTTGCTCATCGTACGCCTCGCCTTTCGCAAGCCATTGGATCCGCGGGATCCGCGTCTCAGTCAAAACTGGGAATAATGTTGGCCTTGTCGATCATATCGATCGGCAACAGGAACTCATGGTCGTCTACCTGCACCACGACATCCTGTTCTTCTACACCGCGCAGAAGGCCCTGAAAATTGCGTCGCCCTTCAAAAGGGGAGCGCAGCTTGATCTTCACTTGGTCACCGGCATATTTAGCAAACTGCTCGATAGTGAACAGTGGGCGTTCCATGCCTGGCGAGGAAACTTCGAGGGTGTATTCAACGGCGATTGGATCTTCAACATCCAGGACACCGCTGATCTGACGGCTGACAATGGCGCAATCGTCCACCAGCACACCGCCCTCTTTATCGATATAAACGCGCAACATTGAGTGGCGACCTTGAGCCGAAAACTCAATACCCCAGCATTCATAGCCTAGGGCCACGACCACCGGGGCCAGCAAGGCCTGCAACTCTTCTAGCTTGCTCGACACCTGAACCCCCTCGTGCATGTATGTGCATGCTGTGCAAAATAAAAAAATGGGCGAAACGCCCATCCTTGAAACGCCGTCGAACAGCGGCGTTGAAAGTGTCCAGCTAACAAAAAGCCCCTTAAAAGGGGCTCCGCTAAAACTGGTTGCGGGGGCCGGATTTGAACCGACGACCTTCGGGTTATGAGCCCGACGAGCTACCAGACTGCTCCACCCCGCGACAAAGCTGGGGCGGAAGTATACGACCGATCCCTTGCAGGGTCAATGTAACCTTCCACCTACAAGAAAGCCCGCAACAGCGGGCTCTCCTGATAATTGGTACCGAGAAGGGGACTCGAACCCCTACACCCTATGGGCACAACCACCTCAAGGTTGCGTGTCTACCAATTCCACCACCTCGGCAATACAGCGTTTACAACCCTTCTTACTTCTGCTCTTGAGCTGGAGGTACGTCAGTCGCTGGAGTAGCCGACTTTTGCTCTTGAAGCACCGGGACATCATCAGAAGCCGGTTTTGCTTTTGGTACTTCCAACACCGCTG
This sequence comes from Pseudomonas sp. Marseille-Q1929, assembly GCF_017316265.1. Lineage (NCBI taxonomy): Bacteria > Pseudomonadati > Pseudomonadota > Gammaproteobacteria > Pseudomonadales > Pseudomonadaceae > Pseudomonas > Pseudomonas sp. Marseille-Q1929. The sequence goes on along the minus strand of NZ_JAFLWU010000026.1, from coordinate 43,444 downwards.
GGTTTGGCAAACCTACTTGAGTCAGCACATGAGCTTTCTCTTTAGCAAAGTAACCTAACCCTAAGCTGGTTATGAAAAAACCTGCGGCAAGTATAGCAGTAAACTTACTAAGAAAGGTAGAGGAACCTTGGCTTCCGAACACAGTATTTGAAGCACCTGCACCGAAAGACGCACCAGCATCCGCACCTTTACCCTGTTGCAACAAAACCAGGGCAACTACGCCCAGGGCAGCCAACAGATGAAAAACGACTACGACTGTTTCCAGCATTTTTTCAGTTTCCCGCGGCGCGACAGATCGCACCGAACTCATCTGCATTCAGGGAAGCTCCACCAATGAGCCCCCCATCGATATCCGGCATGCCGAACAGTTCGACCGCATTGGCCGCCTTCACGCTGCCGCCGTATAGAAGCCGCACACCTTGTGCGACTTCAGAATTCTCTGCCGCCAACTGCGCGCGGATGGCTGCGTGCACATCCTGCGCCTGTTGCGGTGTAGCAGTCAGCCCGGTACCAATGGCCCAGACCGGCTCGTAAGCAATTACTGCCTTTGCAAACGCACCAACACCCAGCTCCTCGATGATGCTGCCTAGCTGACGCGAGACAACTTCAAGAGTCTTGCCCGATTCACGCTGCTCCAGGGTCTCCCCTATGCACAACACTGGAATCAAGCCACAAGCCTGTGCCGCTGCGAACTTGCGATTGAGTGTCCCATCACGCTCGCCCATCATCTGACGACGCTCGGAGTGTCCGACAAGCACATAGGAACAACCCGCATCAACCAGCTGACTCGGCGAAATCTCACCAGTCAACGCACCTTGCATCGCTTCCACCGCAGAATTCTGCGCGCCGACCTGAATCGACTTGCCTTTCAGGCCATCAACCACTTGGGTGATATGCAAGCAAGGCGGAAATACAGCGATATCAACACCGCTAGGCAAGGCCAAGTGACGAAGGCCATTTACCAGCTCAGCGACACTGGCGCGGGTACCGTGCATCTTCCAGTTACCAGCTACCATAGTGCGACGCATGCTGTACCTCGTCGGTCAAAGTGGGCGCAGATGTTACCCAACCACATCATCACTGGCAAGCCGAATTCAGGCGCAAACTTCACTTACCAGTTTTGCCAGGCTTTCAGCGTGCTCGCGAACCTGTGTTTCATCGTCACCTTCGACCATGACACGCACCAGAGGCTCTGTGCCGGACTTGCGCAACAACACGCGCCCACGCCCCGCCATTGCTAGCGTTACGCGCTCGCACGCCTCTTTGACAGCCGGGTGCTCGATCGGGTTTTCGCCACCCGCGAAGCGCACATTGAGGAGCACCTGCGGACACTTGCGCAGCGCCTGACGCGCCTGGGCAAGACTCTCTTCACGGCGGCGCAACGACAGCAACACCTGCAGCGCAGCAATAATTGCGTCGCCTGTGGTGGTGTGCTGGAAGCAGACCACATGCCCGGAGTTCTCGCCACCGACCTGCCAGTTACGCTCCAGCAACTCGGCGATCACATAACGGTCACCCACATTGGCGCGAACGAAAGGTATCCCGAGATCAGCCAAGGCCAACTCCAGCCCCAGATTACTCATCAGCGTACCGACAACACCACCTTGCAGCTTGTTACGCTCATGCAAGTCACGCGCGATGATGAACAACAGATCATCGCCATCAACCACGGCTCCCGTGTGATCGACCATCAGCACGCGGTCGCCATCGCCATCAAAGGCAATGCCGAGGTCGGCATGCTTGGCCAGAACGGCGGCCTGCAACTGCTCCATATGAGTGGAGCCGCAGTTTTCGTTGATGTTCAAACCATCCGGCTGAGCCGACAACACGGTGACATCCGCGCCCAACTCCTTGAAGACGCTTGGCGCCACCTTGTAGGTCGCACCATGGGCGCAATCGACGACGATTTTCAGCCCGGCAAAATTGGTACTGGTCGGTACGCTGCTCTTGCAGAACTCGATGTAGCGGCCAGAGGCGTCATTGATTCGCGACACCTTGCCCAATTTGCTGGACTCGACCACAGTCATCGGCGCATCCAGCAACTCTTCGATCATCAGCTCGATCTCATCAGGCAACTTGGTGCCCTGACCGGAGAAGAACTTGATGCCGTTGTCATCATGGGGATTGTGCGAAGCACTGATCACGATACCGGCTTCAGCGTGGAAGGTACGCGTCAGGTAGGCGATCGCAGGCGTCGGCATCGGCCCCAGCAACATCACATCAGCACCGGCGGCAGACAAACCTGCCTCCAGCGCCGATTCAAACATATAGCCCGAAATCCGGGTGTCCTTGCCCACCAGGATGCGGCACGCGCCCATGCTGCGGAACGCCATACCTGCCGCCCAACCCAGCTTGAGCATGAAATCAGGGGTAATCGGAAACTCGCCGACCCGACCACGGATACCGTCGGTGCCAAAGTATTTTTTAGTCATAAGTGCTCCATCATTCTTATTCGGCGGATTCTACAGAGGCCAGCATGCGCACCACATCGACCGTCTCGGCGACGTCATGTACGCGCAAGATGCGCGCGCCCTTGGTCACGGCAAGCGCCGCAAGCGCCAGGCCACCATACAACCGCTCACCCACTGGACGATTCAATGCCAGCCCTATCATGCTCTTGCGCGAAACCCCGACCAACAGGGGACGACCAAGGTCATGGAGGGACTCCATGTGTTTAAACAAACTCAGATTATGTTGCAGCGTCTTGGCAAAGCCAAATCCGGGATCAAGGATGATTTTCTCGGCGGCGATCCCCGCACTGGCGCACTGAGCGATCCTTTCAGCCAGGAAACCACTCACCTCGCCAACCAGGTCATCGTAATGCGGGCTGTCCTGCATATTCCCAGGCTCCCCCAGCATATGCATCAGGCACACCGGCAAACCGGTGGCTGCCGCCGCATCCAGGGCACCATCACGCCGCAATGAGCGCACATCGTTGATCAGCCCAGCCCCAAGGCGTGCAGTTTCACGCATCACCGCCGGGGTAGACGTATCAACCGAGATAATCACATCCAGCTCACGGGCGATGCGCTCAACAATCGGCGCAACCCGCTCCAGCTCCTCCAACGGAGAAACCACACGAGCACCGGGACGGGTGGATTCGCCCCCCACATCAATCAACGTAGCCCCAGCCGCCACCATCGCCTCGGCATGGCGCAAGGCAGCATCAAGCTGACTGAAGCGGCCACCGTCGGAAAAGGAGTCGGGGGTTACATTAAGAATGCCCATGACATGCGCATGGGCCAAATCAAGAACCCGATTGCCGCAAGGCAACCGGGTGGAGGACAACACAGAAGTCATTTCAAACCTTAGTGGTCAGCCGCAGGGCCGCCGATCGGGGTTTCCGGACGTTCATTCTGAGCCACTGGCGGCGTACCCGAAGTACCCGAGCCACCTTCCCAGTCCCGCGGTTCACGCGGGGCGCGACCAGCCATGATGTCGTCGATCTGGTCGGCATCGATGGTTTCATACTTCATCAGCGCGTCAGCCATCGCATCCAGCTTGTCGCGATTGTCGGTCAGGATCTGCTTGGCCGTGCCGTAGCACTGGTCAATGATGCTGCGCACCTCGGAGTCGATCAGCTTGGCTGTCTCGCCGGAGAAGCTAGCGCTTTGACCGCCGCCGCCACGACCCAGGAACACCTCGCCTTCTTCCTCGGCATACATCAGCGGACCAAGCTTTTCCGACAGGCCCCACTTGGTCACCATGTTTCGCGCAATCTGGCTGGCACGCATGATGTCGTTGGAAGCACCGGTGGTCACACCGTCAAAGCCCAAGGTCATTTCTTCCGCAATACGGCCACCGTACAGCGAGCAGATCTGACTGATCAGTGCGCGTTTGGAGAGGCTGTAGCGATCCTCTTCCGGCAGGAACATGGTGACACCCAATGCCCGACCGCGAGGAATGATCGATACCTTGTAGACCGGGTCATGCTCAGGCACAACGCGACCCACAATGGCGTGACCGGCTTCGTGATAAGCGGTGTTCTGCTTCTCTTTCTCGGACATGACCATGGATTTGCGCTCGGCGCCCATCATGATCTTGTCTTTTGCCAGTTCGAATTCCTTCATTTCCACGATGCGCTTGCCGGTACGGGCCGCAAACAGCGAGGCCTCGTTCACCAGGTTGGCCAGGTCAGCACCGGAGAAGCCTGGAGTACCACGGGCAATCACGGCCGGAGCCACGTCGTCGCCCATCGGCACTTTGCGCATGTGCACCTTGAGGATCTGCTCGCGACCACGGATGTCCGGCAAGCCGACCACAACCTGGCGGTCGAAACGACCTGGACGCAGCAATGCAGGGTCCAATACGTCAGGACGGTTGGTTGCGGCGATGACGATGATGCCGTCATTCATCTCGAAACCGTCCATCTCTACCAGCAACTGGTTGAGGGTCTGTTCACGCTCATCGTGACCGCCACCCATGCCGGCGCCACGATGGCGACCAACGGCGTCGATTTCATCGATAAAGATGATGCAAGGCGCGTGCTTCTTGGCCTGTTCGAACATGTCGCGAACACGGCTGGCACCCACACCGACGAACATCTCGACGAAGTCAGAACCGGAAATGGTGAAGAAAGGCACCTTGGCTTCGCCGGCAATCGCCTTGGCCAGCAAGGTTTTACCGGTACCCGGCGGGCCTACCATCAGCACGCCGCGAGGAATACGGCCACCCAGGCGCTGGAACTTGCCCGGGTCGCGCAGGAATTCAACCAGCTCACCCACTTCTTCCTTGGCTTCGTCGCAACCTGCGACGTCAGCCAGGGTGGTTTTCACCTGGTCTTCGGAAAGCAGGCGCGCCTTGCTCTTGCCAAAGCTCATCGGCCCGCCCTTGCCTCCCGCACCACCTTGCATCTGGCGCATGAAGAACATGAACACGGCGATAATCACCAGGATCGGGAAACTGGCTACCAGGAGCTGCGTCCAGATGCTCTGCTGCTCAGGCTGCTTGCCTTCGACAACCACGTGGTTGTCCACCAGGTCGCCAATCAGGCCGTTGTCCGGGATATTCGGGCGAATGGTCTTGAAGCTATCGCCATCGCTGCGCTTGCCGCTGATCACAAAGCCATCAATCGCTACACGCTCGACCTTGCCATCCTTGACCTGCTGGATGAAGTCGGAATAGTTGAGGGTCTGCGGCTCGTTAGGGCTGGAGAAGTTGTTCATCACCGTCACCAGGACAGCTGCGATGATCAACCACAGGATCAGATTCTTTGCCATATCGTTCAATTAACTACCCTCTGAAGCAAGCTCCGCTACTGGCGCGCGCTTCGCATGATATTCACCGGCCTAACTTACTACATTACCTACAACTCTGGCAGGCGCCGTCTGTAACCCTTTGTGAAACTTTGACTACACAATATTCGTAAAGCTTCGTGACGAAAGCGACATAAAAAAACCTATCGCCTTCCTCGGCTTTCTTAAAAACGCTCTTCGCTCGTCGCACCTTCGACGCCACGGAAGCCGCGGCACAGCAGGTATTGTTCCCTGGAGCGGTCCCGGGACGAGTCTGGCTTACGTGTCTGCACCTTATCGAACAACTTGCGTATGTTCTTGTGGTACTCGTCGAAACCTTCGCCCTGGAAGACCTTCACCAGGAAATCGCCACCAGGGCGCAATACCCGACCCGCCAAATCCAGCGCCAGCTCGCAAAGGAACATCGCACGCGGCATATCGACGGCCGGTAATCCACTCATATTGGGGGCCATGTCGGAAATCACAAGGTCTACCTGCGAATTTCCCACAGCCTCAAGGATTTCGGCGAGCACCGTGTCCTGGGTAAAGTCACCATGAACAAAGGTCACGTCCGGGATGCTGTCCATCTCAAGGATGTCGGAAGCGATAAGGCGACCTTGCCCACCAATCAGACGACTGGTCACCTGGGACCAGCCACCGGGGGCGGCACCAAGATCGATAACGCTCATGCCTGGACGAATCAACTTGTCCTTATCCTGGATCTCCAGCAGCTTGTAGCTGGCGCGGGAACGGTAGCCGTCCTTCTGCGCCTTTTTGACGTAAGGGTCGTTGAAATGCTCTTGCAGCCACTTAAGGCTAGTTTTGGAACGGGCCACGGGCCACCTCGAAAATAAAACGGGTCGTGATTAACTGGGCGGTCCCGGACTCGCTCGGGTAAACTGGCCGCCGCTTTTTACAAGATCAGACGCAGGGGTCAGATTATGCCGCTCACTCAAGAGCAGAAGAAACAGTACAAATCCATTGGCCACCATCTGAAACCAGTTCTGATTGTGGCAGACAACGGTTTGACTGAAGGTGTGTTAGCCGAACTTGAACGCGCATTGGGCGATCACGAACTGATCAAGATCAAGGTCAACATCCTTGATCGCGAAGCGCGCCTGGCCGCCATTGCAGAACTGTGCAAGGTGGGCAAAGCGGACCTGGTTCAGGTCATCGGCAAGATGGCGCTGCTGTATCGCAAGAATTTCAGCGTCAACAAGCAACTGTCGAACGTTCATCGCTTCAAATGATTCAAAGGGTCACGGGCGTGCTTCGCGCGCCCTGCCACTCCATCCCGGCGCAGGTTGTACAACCAGCACCAAGCCAGAGAACCCCAGTACAAGATAGCTGAACAACTGCCAGCGCAACGCTTCCGGCAGCCATACATGCACGATGCAGAACATTGCACACGCATACAGCGCCATCAACAGCAGTTGGCCGCGAATATCCCGCCACAAACTTCCCCAGCCTTCGGCCTTGACCAGCACCAGCGCCTGGAGTGTCACGCACGCCGCCGCAAAACCCACCAGCAGCGCACTCAATAATCCGTCGATCTCATCGATCAGCAACGGTGCCAGGCCAATCAGGCCCAGCGCCGGTAAAACACCAATGTGCAACAGCCACAGGCCGCCGACCCAGAGCATCTGGGAGAGCTGCCAAAGCATAGCGCCCGCACGGAGCGGGCGCCGTCTTTCAGACGTGACGAACTTCAACAATCTCGTACTCGATCACGCCACCCGGCGTCTTGACGGCCACCACATCACCCTCTTCCTTGGCAATCAAGGCGCGAGCAAGCGGCGAGCCGACGGAGATTTTGCCGAGTTTGAAGTCAGCTTCATCTTCACCAACGATGTGGTAAACCACACTTTCGTCAGTCTCGACGTTGGCGATTTCCACGGTGGTGCCGAAAATCACCTTGCCAGTCTTCGGAATGGTCGTCACATCGATGACCACTGCGTTCTGCAGGCGGCCTTCGATGTCACGGATCCGCGCCTCGACCATACCCTGCTGCTCACGGGCAGCGTGGTATTCGGCGTTTTCCTTCAAGTCACCCAGCTCGCGGGCCGTACCGATGTCCTGGCTCAGCTTTGGACGTACGACCTTGGTCAGGTGGGCGTGCTCCTCTTCCAGGGCCTTGAAGCCCTGGACGGTCATTGGGTATTTGGTCATGCCTTCAATCCTGCGTGTAGATCCTGCAAGCGACGCACGGTTTTTTCAGGACCGAACTTGAGCGCTTCGCAGATGGCTTCGCCAGCAGCAATGGTGGTGGTGCAGTAGATCTTGTGCTGCAAGGCGTTACGGCGAATGGAGTAGGAATCCGCGATCGACTGGCGACCTTCGGTGGTGTTGATGATCAGGGTGACTTCGTCATTCTTGATCATGTCGACCACGTGCGGACGGCCTTCCGTCACCTTGTTCACGCGACGCACTTTCAGGCCGGCAGCTTCGATCAGCTTGGCGGTCCCGGCAGTGGCCACGACTTCGAAGCCCAAGTTGATCAGATCACGGGCCACGCCTGCAACCAGTGGTTTGTCGTCGTCACGCACGCTGATGAACGCAGTACCGCCGGTCGGCAGCACTTCGCTGGCGCCCATCTGGGCCTTGGCGAACGCTTCACCGAAGGTATCGCCCACACCCATCACTTCACCGGTGGACTTCATCTCTGGGCCCAGGATCGGGTCCACACCAGGGAATTTGGCGAATGGGAACACCGCCTCTTTCACACTGTAGAAGTTCGGAATGATTTCCTTGGTGAAGCCGATTTCCTTCAGGGTCTTACCGGCCATCACGCGAGCAGCGATCATGGCCAGGGACACACCGATGCACTTGGAAACAAACGGCACGGTACGCGAAGCGCGCGGGTTGACTTCGATGACGTAGATGTCTTCGCCTTGCAGCGCCAACTGTACGTTCATCAGGCCGACCACGCCCAGCTCCAGGGCCATTTTCTTGACCTGTTCGCGCATCTCGTCCTGGATGTGCAGCGGCAGCGAGTACGGCGGCAGCGAGCACGCGGAGTCACCGGAGTGAACGCCCGCCTGTTCGATGTGCTGCATGATCGCGCCGATCACCACATCAGTACCGTCGCAGACAGCATCCACGTCCATTTCAATGGCGCAGTTGAGGAAGTGGTCCAGCAGCACCGGGCTGTCGTTGGACACTTTCACCGCATCACGCAGGTAACGCTTGAGCTCTTCTTCTTCGTAGACGATTTCCATCGCACGACCGCCCAGCACGTAGGACGGACGCACCACCAACGGGTAGCCGATCTTGCTGGCTGCACGAATGGCTTCGTCTTCGCTGCGCACGGTGGCGTTTGGCGGCTGACGCAGGTTCAGGCGCTCAACCATTTGCTGGAAGCGTTCACGGTCTTCGGCACGGTCGATGGCGTCAGGGCTGGTACCGATGATCGGTACGCCAGCGGCTTCAAGGGCGCGGGCCAGTTTCAACGGGGTTTGGCCGCCGTACTGGACGATCACGCCTTTCGGCTTCTCGACGCGCACGATTTCCAGGACGTCTTCCAGGGTCACTGGCTCGAAGTACAGGCGATCGGAGGTGTCGTAGTCGGTGGAAACAGTTTCCGGGTTGCAGTTGACCATGATGGTCTCGTACCCGTCTGCGCGCAGGGCCAGAGCGGCGTGTACGCAGCAGTAGTCGAACTCGATGCCTTGGCCGATACGGTTTGGACCGCCGCCCAGGATCATGATCTTGTCGCGACCCGACGGCGCAGCTTCGCACTCTTCCTCGTAGGTGGAGTACAGGTATGCGGTGTCGGTGGAGAACTCGGCGGCGCAGGTGTCAACGCGCTTGTAGACCGGGAAGATCTCCAGTTTGTGGCGATGGGTACGCAGATTCTTCTCGGTCACACCTAGCAGCTTGGCCAGACGCTGGTCGGAGAAACCCTTGCGCTTGAGGCGGAACATCATGTCGCGGTCGATGCTGGCCAGACCCAGGGTCTTGACCTTCTCTTCTTCCTTGATCAGATCTTCGATCTGTACCAGGAACCACGGGTCGATCATGTTCATGCCGAAGATGTCTTCGACGGTCATGCCGGCACGGAAGGCGTCAGCCACATACCAGATACGCTCGGCACCCGGCACGGTCAGCTCGCGCTTGAGCACGCTCATGCTTTCCGGGTTGCTCAGGTCGAGCTTCTCGTCCAGGCCGCAAACGCCCACTTCCAGGCCGCGCAGGGCTTTCTGCAGGGATTCCTGGAAAGTCCGGCCGATGGCCATGACTTCGCCCACGGATTTCATCTGGGTGGTCAGGCGCGCGTCAGCCTTGGCGAACTTCTCGAAGGCGAAACGTGGCAGCTTGGTCACAACGTAGTCGATGGACGGTTCGAAGGACGCCGGGGTCTTGCCACCGGTGATGTCGTTCGACAGCTCGTCCAGGGTGTAACCCACTGCCAGCTTGGCCGCGACCTTGGCGATCGGGAAGCCGGTGGCTTTCGAAGCCAGGGCCGACGAACGGGATACACGTGGGTTCATCTCGATCACGACCATGCGGCCGGTGTCCGGGCAAATGCCGAACTGAACGTTGGAACCACCGGTCTCCACGCCGATCTCGCGCAATACCGCCAGGGAGGCGTTACGCAGGATCTGGTATTCCTTGTCGGTCAGGGTCTGCGCTGGCGCCACGGTGATCGAGTCGCCGGTGTGCACGCCCATCGGGTCGAAGTTTTCGATGGAGCAGACGATGATGCAGTTGTCCTTCTTATCGCGGACAACCTCCATCTCATATTCTTTCCAGCCGATCAGGGATTCGTCGATCAGCAGCTCTTTGGTCGGCGACAGGTCCAGGCCACGGGCGCAGATTTCTTCGAACTCTTCACGGTTGTAAGCGATACCACCACCGGTGCCGCCCATGGTGAAGGACGGACGGATGATGCACGGGAAGCCCAGGGTCTCGAGGACCGCATTCGCTTCTTCCATGCTGTGGGCGATACCGGAACGCGGGCACGCCAGGCCGATGGACTTCATGGCCTTGTCGAAACGCGAGCGGTCTTCAGCCTTGTCGATGGTGTCGGCATTGGCACCGATCATCTCTACGCCGAACTTCTCCAGGACGCCTTCGCGCTCCAGGTCCAGGGCGCAGTTCAGGGCGGTCTGGCCGCCCATGGTTGGCAGCAGCGCGTCCGGACGTTCCTTCTCGATGATCTTGGCAACGGTCTGCCACTTGATCGGTTCGATGTAGGTGGCGTCGGCCATGTCCGGGTCGGTCATGATGGTGGCCGGGTTGGAGTTCACCAGGATGACGCGGTAACCCTCTTCGCGCAGGGCTTTGCAGGCCTGGGCGCCGGAGTAGTCGAATTCGCAGGCCTGGCCGATCACGATCGGGCCAGCGCCGAGAATCAGGATGCTTTTTATGTCTGTACGTTTTGGCATGGGTTTGTCACTCAAATCCGCAGGTCAGTCGGCAAGCCGTCTTGAACAATCTTTGAAGAGCCTGCGGGGGCCACCGAACTTCGGGGCCGCCCGCAGGCCGCTCAGTCAGCGTCGCTTGGCCATCTCATTGATGAAACGGTCGAACAGCGGCGCTACGTCGTTCGGGCCCGGGCTGGCTTCAGGGTGGCCCTGGAAGCTGAACGCGCTCTTGTCAGTGCGCTCGATGCCTTGCAGGGAACCGTCGAACAGCGACTTGTGAATTGCGCGCACGTTGCCCGGCAAGGTCGCTTCATCCACCGCAAAACCGTGGTTCTGGCTGGTGATCATCACAACGCCAGTGTCCAGGTCCTGCACAGGGTGGTTGGCACCGTGATGGCCGTGACCCATTTTCAGGGTCTTGGCGCCGGAGGCCAGAGCCAGCAGTTGGTGACCGAGGCAGATACCGAATACCGGGATCTCGGTCTCCAGCACTTCCTTGATCGCCTGGATGGCGTAGTCGCACGGCTCCGGGTCACCTGGGCCGTTGGACAGGAACACGCCGTCCGGTTGCAGGGCGAGCACGTCGCTGGCCGGGGTTTGCGCCGGCACCACGGTCACGCGGCAACCGCGCTCGACCAGCATGCGCAGGATGTTGTACTTGACGCCGTAGTCGTAGGCCACAACGTGGTATGGCAGGTCAGCGGCTTCGATGGTCGCGTGGCTGTCGGTCTTCAAGTCCCAGACAGTGGAGCGCCACTCGTAGGATTCCTTGGTGCTGACGACTTTCGCCAGGTCCATGCCTTTCAGGCCAGGGAAGCCCTGTGCTGCAGCAATCGCCGCGGCTTCGGAAATGTTGTCACCGACCATGATGCAGCCATTCTGCGAGCCTTTTTCACGCAGGATGCGTGTCAGGCGGCGCGTATCGATACCGGCGATCGCCACAACGTTGTTGGCTTTCAGGTAATCGGACAGCGACATCGTGTTACGCCAGTTGCTCGCAACCAGTGGCAGGTCACGAATCACCAGGCCGGCCGACCAGACACGATCAGACTCGATATCTTCCGGTGTAGTACCGGTGTTGCCGATGTGCGGATAGGTCAGGGTAACGATCTGTTGGGCGTAGGAAGGATCGGTAAGGATTTCCTGATAGCCGGTCATGGCGGTGTTAAACACCACCTCTCCAACGGTCTGACCGTCGGCTCCAATGGCTTCGCCGCGAAAAATGCTGCCATCAGCAAGGGCGAGTATGGCTGGCTTAGTCAAGAAGACCTCCCGTAAATAAAGCCTGAAAGGGCGATCGCAGGTTGTAAAAAAGCGGAGTGACGTATGGACACGTCACCCCGCTTCTTCACTGAATTATTCTGCGCGCTTTTAGTGGACACACTAAAGCTGTAGCTTACAGAAAAAGGCTTTTTTGGTCCACCGCTAATGAGCCGAAAAGGCAGGGGAATGCGACAGGACGTCGCTTAGCGGGTAAAAACGGGGCCTTAGGATAATCCTGAGGCCCCGTTTTAGCTACTGATTAGTGCAGATCCAGCACGTCACGCATGTCGTACAGGCCCGGTTCGCGACCTTCCAACCACAGCGCAGCACGTACCGCACCCTTGGCAAAGGTCATGCGACTGGACGCCTTGTGCGTGATTTCCAGCCGCTCGCCTTCGGTGGCGAACAGCACGGTGTGATCACCCACCACATCACCACCGCGCACGGTCGCAAAACCAATGGTGTCACGCGCACGCTCGCCGGTATGGCCTTCACGGCCGTATACCGCCACCTTCGACAGATCACGGCCCAGCGCATCGGCAATCGCCTCACCCATACGCAACGCAGTGCCCGACGGCGCGTCGATCTTGTGACGGTGATGGGTTTCGATAATCTCGATATCCGCTTCATCACCCAGCACACGAGCAGCCAGATCCAGCAGCTTGAGCGACAGGTTCACGCCGACACTGAAGTTGGCAGCGAACACGACAGGAATCTCCTTGCCCGCCTCCACCAGCAACTGCTTCTGCTCAGCGCTCAAGCCCGTAGTGCCGATAACCATGGCCTTGCCCGCCTTGCGGCAGAACGCCAGGTTCTTCAGCATCACGTCCGGCAGCGTGAAGTCGATCAGCACATCGAACTCATCGGCTACCTGCGCCAGGTCGCCCGACAACGGCACACCGATACGCCCCAACGAGGCCAGCTCACCGGCGTCCGCACCGATCAACGTGCTGCCGGGGCGAACGATCGCCGCCGTCAACCCGGAGACTGGCGAGCGCTGCTGCACCGCCTCGATAAGGGTCTTGCCCATGCGCCCGGCAGCGCCCATTACGGCTATACGTCGCATATTCATTCCTTACAGGTCGCCGAAGAAACGCTTCACACCATCGAAAAAGCCCGTAGTCTTCGGCGAGTGGGAGTCATCACCTGCCAGCGAACCGCGGAACTCTTCAAGCAGTTCGCGCTGACGACGGTTCAGGTTGACCGGCGTCTCGATCGCCACACGGCACATCAGGTCGCCAGCACCGCCACCGCGCACCGGCGCAACGCCTTTGCCACGGATACGGAACTGCTTGCCGGTCTGGGTCCCCTCAGGAATCTTGAGCTTCACTCGGCCGTCAAGGGTCGGAATCTCCAACTCGCCGCCCAAGGCCGCATCGACAAAGCTGATCGGCACTTCGCAGAACAGGTGCTTGCCGTCACGCTGGAAGATCGAGTGCTCACGCACATTGATCACCACGTACAGGTCGCCCGTAGGACCGCCCTGGGTACCCGCCTCGCCTTCGCCCGACAGGCGGATGCGATCACCGGTATCGACGCCCGCCGGCACTTTCACCGAAAGGGTCTTGTACTCTTCGACGCGGCCTTCACCGTGGCAAGAGTCGCACGGATCGGAAATGATCTTGCCCTGGCCATGGCAACGCGGGCAGGTCTGCTGCACCGAGAAGAAGCCTTGCTGCATACGCACTTGACCAATACCGCCACACGTCGGGCAAGTGATCGGCGCGGAGCCTTTCTTCGCGCCCGAACCATCGCACGGCGTGCAGTTGACCAGCGTCGGCACGCGGATGTTGACGCTGGTACCGCGCACGGCTTCTTCCAGGTTCAGCTCCAGGGTGTAGCGCAAGTCGCTGCCACGTTGGGCGCCACCACGCTGGCCACCACGGCCACCGCCGAAGAAGTCACTGAAGACATCGCCGAAGATATCGGAGAAATTCTGACCGCCAAACCCGGCGCCACCGCCACCCATGCTTGGATCGACACCGGCATGGCCGTACTGGTCGTAGGCCGCACGCTTGTTGGGATCAGACAGGCATTCGTAGGCCTCGTTGGCCTCTTTGAACAGCTCTTCGGATTCTTTGCTATCCGGGTTACGGTCCGGGTGATGCTTCATCGCCAGGCGACGGTAAGCCTTCTTCAGGTCCGCCTCGCTGGAGCTGCGCTCCACACCCAACACAATGTAATAGTCACGCTTTGCCATAAGTCTTTGCACTCTTAAGGACGTTCGGCCAGACCCTCCTGAGCCCTGCCAAACTCGTTGAGCCCCAATACAGGCCCGGACCCAACTCACGTCAATTCAACGATCCTGGTCATTACTACTTTTAGCCGGGGACTCGGCCAAAAATGCGGTAATTACTGCTCGGAAAGCAGGAGCATTCCCGATCACACCGCCAGCACCCGAACGCTGTCGCATGCTGTAAAAATTTGCATACCCCAGACACGCCAACGCGGGAGCAAGCTCCCGCGCGGCGACATCCTACCAGTCACCGCTTGATAGCGGTCAACCGGGCGACCAACTTACTTCTGGTCTTTGACTTCTTCGAACTCGGCATCGACAACGTCGTCGTGCTTGGCTTCAGGCTCTGCCTGTTGCGCTGCACCGTCCGCTGGCTGACCTTGTTCGGCGTACATTTTCTGAGCAACCGGCGCGGAGACTTTCGACAGCTCCTCAACCTTGGCATCGATGGCAGCCTTGTCGTCGCCTTTGATAGCGGCTTCCAGGGCAACCACTGCTGCTTCGATTGCGGTCTTCTCTTCGGCAGTCACTTTGTCGCCTGCATCAGCAACCATTTTGCGCGTCGAGTGAACCAGGGCATCGCCTTGGTTACGGGCGCCAGCCAATTCTGCAAACTTGGCATCCGCATCAGCGTTGGCTTCAGCATCACGAATCATCTGTTGAATTTCTTCGTCAGACAGACCGGAGTTGGCCTTGATCGTGATCTTCTGCTCTTTGCCGGTGGCCTTGTCTTTCGCGCCGACGTGCAGGATGCCGTTGGCGTCGATGTCGAAGGTCACTTCGATCTGTGGCACGCCACGTGGTGCTGGTGGAATCTCGGCCAGGTCGAACTTGCCCAGGGACTTGTTCTGAGCAGCCTGTTTGCGCTCACCTTGCAGCACGTGAATGGTCACAGCGCCCTGGTTGTCATCGGCAGTCGAGAACACTTGCGATTTCTTGGTAGGAATCGTGGTGTTTTTCTCGATCAGCGCGGTCATCACGCCGCCCATGGTTTCGATACCCAGGGTCAGCGGGCTGACGTCCAGCAGCAGCACGTCTTTCACGTCGCCGGCCAATACCGCGCCCTGGATAGCAGCACCCATGGCAACCGCTTCGTCCGGGTTCACGTCTTTACGTGCTTCCTTGCCGAAGAACTCGGTGACCTTCTGCTGAACCAGTGGCATACGGGTCTGACCGCCCACCAGGATCACGTCGTTGATCGCGCCAACGTCGATACCGGCGTCTTTCAGAGCGATGCGGCAAGGCTCGATGGTGCGCTGAACCAGGTCTTCAACCAGCGATTCCAACTTGGCGCGAGAAATCTTCACGTTCAAGTGCTTAGGACCGGTGGCGTCTGCAGTGATGTACGGCAGGTTCACGTCGGTCGCATTGCTGGACGACAGTTCGATCTTGGCTTTCTCGGCAGCCTCTTTCAGGCGCTGCATCGCCAGCGGGTCACCTTTGAGGTTCATGCCGCTTTCTTTCTTGAATTCGTCGACGAGGTAGTCGATCAGACGAATGTCAAAGTCTTCACCACCCAGGAAGGTGTCACCGTTGGTGGCCAACACTTCAAACTGGTGCTCGCCGTCAACTTCAGCGATCTCGATCACGGAGACGTCGAAAGTACCACCGCCCAGGTCATAAACGATCACAGTGTGGTCGCCTTTGGCCTTGTCCATACCGTAAGCCAGAGCAGCTGCGGTTGGTTCGTTGATGATACGTTTTACGTCCAGGCCCGCGATGCGGCCGGCGTCTTTGGTCGCCTGGCGCTGGCTGTCGTTGAAGTAGGCTGGAACGGTGATCACCGCTTCAGTCACTGGCTCACCGAGGTAGTCTTCGGCAGTCTTCTTCATCTTTTTCAAGACTTCAGCCGAGATCTGTGGAGCGGACATTTTCTGGCCGTTCACTTCAACCCAGGCGTCACCGTTGTCAGCCTTGGCGATTTTGTACGGAACCATCTTGATGTCTTTCTGTACGACTTCTTCGTCGAACTTACGACCGATCAGACGCTTTACTGCGTACAGGGTGTTGTGCGGGTTGGTTACAGCCTGGCGCTTGGCCGACTGCCCCACAAGAATCTCACCGTCATTGGCGTAAGCAATGATCGACGGCGTAGTACGCGCGCCTTCGGCGTTTTCGATAACTTTAGCTTTACCGTTTTCCAGAACGGAGACACACGAGTTGGTGGTCCCCAGGTCGATACCGATAATTTTGCCCATGATTTACTCTCCCGAAACTTGAATTTGGTTGCCGCAGCAGTTGTGGCTAACTGCGGTAGCACTTAAACGCTTGACTTATAGATGGGGGCCTTGCGGCGAATTTCAAGCCTGCTCATCAATAGAAGGTGCAACGGGTGCAGGAGCCTTGCTCACCACCACCATTGCCGGGCGCAGCAAGCGACCGTTGAGCAGGTAACCCTTCTGGAACGTCTTCAGCACGCTGTTCGGCTCAAGATCATGGCTTTCCTGCATGGCCATGGCCTGGTGATGCTCAGCGTTGAACGGCTCGCCGCCTTGTGGATCAACCGCTTCCAACTGATAACGCTTCAGGGTGTCCTGGAACATTTTCAGGGTCAGTTCGATCCCTTCGCGCATTGGCCGGATGTTTTCGTCGTCCGCGTTGGACAACTCAAGGCCACGCTCCAAGCTGTCGATGATCGGCAACAAATCACCGGCGAATTTTTCCAGTGCGAACTTGTGAGCCTTTTCTACATCCTGCTCAGCACGGCGGCGGACGTTCTGCAGATCGGCGGCAACACGCAAAGCCTGATCATTCGCAGCGGCCAATTGCTCTTCGAGCACTTGCACACGAGTTGCCATGTCATCGCCGGCAGCCGCATTAGCGTCTGGAGTTTGCGTATCCTGCGTCTGTTCGTCAGCCATAGTTTTCTCCTTTCAAAATCATGCGCGAACTCAACTCGCGCTTCTGTTCCGGTATATGGGGCCACAATTTCCAGGTTCAAGGGCGCGAGCATTACCAAAAGTCTTTCGTGTGTCCCGGATCAATTCCTGCGCGGTCATTCCTGATTGCGCTAAAAAAACAAGCTATTCAAGCAAATCGAGCTAAGCGCCAGGATTGTCAGCCCAGAACAAAACACTGTATAAATAACCAGACCTAACGCCTGGGAGCGGCCGTCATGCTCGTGCACCTGTCTGTACATAACTACGCCATCGTTGAACACCTGGATCTCGAACTGGATCGCGGGATGAGCGTAATCACAGGCGAAACCGGCGCCGGCAAGTCGATCATGCTCGACGCCCTGGGCCTTACCCTCGGCGACCGCGCCGACAGCGGCGTTGTGCGCCCAGGCGCCGACAAGGCCGACATCCTGGCGACCTTCGACCTGGCGGACATTCCAGAAGCCGAAGCCTGGCTCGCCGAACGCGACCTGAATAACGACGGCCCGTGCATCCTGCGCCGAGTCATCACCGCCGAAGGCCGCTCACGCGGCTATATCAACGGCACGCCCTGCCCCCTTGGCGACTTGAAAGCCCTGGGCGAGTTGCTGATCGACATCCACAGCCAGCACGAACACCAGTCCCTGCTGAAAACCGACACTCACCGCCGCCTGCTCGACGAGTACGCCGGCGCCACCGACCTTGCACGCCAAGTGCAGTTGGCGGCCCAGCGCTGGCGCCAGACGCGCCAGGAGCTGGAGCGCCTCTCCAATTCCGGCGACGAGCAGCGCGCTCGCCACCAATTGCTCAGCTATCAACTTGAAGAGCTCGAAAGCCTGGGCCTGGGCGAAACCGAACTGGAGCAACTTGAGCAGGAACACAAGAACCTCACCAACGCCGAAACCCTGCTGGGTATCTGCCGCCAGGTGGTCGAGCAATGCAGCGAGAGCGATTCCGGCAACGTGCTTAACGCGCTGACCGCCAGCCTCAATCGCCTGTCCAGCGTGAACAATGCCTCAGGCTCCTTGAATGAAGCGACCACCCTGCTGACCAGCGCGCAGATTCAGGTCGAGGAAGCCGTCGGCGAGCTGAATCGCTTTCTGGACCACTTCGATGCCGACCCAGCGCGACTACAGGAAATCGAAGAGCGCCTGGACACTATCTATACCCTGGCGCGCAAGCATCGAATTCAACCCACAGAAGTGGCAACGATGCAGCAGAAACTGCTGGATGAAATCGAAACCCTGAATGCCAATGACGAATCCATTGAGCGCCTTGCCGATGAACTTGCTGCTTTTGCCCGACATTATCAGGAGAAAGCACGAGAGCTGAGTGACTTGCGCCAACAGGCTGCAAGCGACCTCGCCAGCGCCGTGGAACAGGAAATCCAGCGACTGGGCATGCCTGGCGGGCGCTTCACCATTGAACTGCGCGCCAATGCCAACAACGAACTGCAACCCCACGGCCTCGAACAAGTAGAGCTGCTGGTCAGCGCCAACCCTGGGCAACCGCTCAAGGCACTGGCAAAAGTGGCGTCCGGCGGCGAGTTGTCGCGGATCAGCCTGGCGATCCAGGTCATTACTGCACAAACGTCTCGCGTACCAACGCTGGTATTCGATGAAGTGGACGTGGGCATTGGCGGGCCAACGGCGGAAATTGTCGGCCAGTTGTTACGTCGCCTGGGGGATCGCGGCCAGGTACTGACGGTCACTCACTTGCCACAAGTAGCGGCCCAAGGGCATCAACACCTGTTTGTGCATAAAGTGCGCGGCAGCGATGCGACACACACGGCCGTGTCCAAGCTGAACAAGTCGGAACGCGTGGAAGAGGTGGCGCGGATGCTCGGCGGCATCGACTTGACCAAAGAGTCGCTGGCACACGCGAAGAAAATGGTGGTGGCGTCAAAGGCCTGATCTGACGTTTTTACCCTTATATAGAAAGCACGAAGGCGACCCTAGGGTCGCCTTCGATCGTTTCACAGGGCAAATCTGCGCTGTTTTTACTTTTTCTTACGGATGTACAACACAAGATTGTGGTCAACCAAATCGAAGCCATGGTCCTCAGCAATCTTATGCTGCAGCGCTTCGATCTCTGGGCTGGTGA
Organism: Pseudomonas sp. Marseille-Q1929; assembly: GCF_017316265.1. NCBI lineage: Bacteria > Pseudomonadati > Pseudomonadota > Gammaproteobacteria > Pseudomonadales > Pseudomonadaceae > Pseudomonas > Pseudomonas sp. Marseille-Q1929. The sequence goes on along the minus strand of NZ_JAFLWU010000026.1, from coordinate 24,366 downwards.
ACTCGATAACCTCATTGGTATCCAGGTCAACCATGTGGTCGTGATGACCACCGTCAGCCAGTTCAAACACCGCATGACCACCGTCGAAATTGTGACGAACCACCAGCCCTGCGGCCTCAAACTGGGTCAGTACACGGTAAACCGTGGCCAGGCCAACGTCTTCGTTCGAGTCCATCAGCGCCTTGTAGACATCTTCGGCACTCATGTGGCGCTGCTCAGCAGAATCGAGCATTTGTAGAATCTTGACTCGTGGCAGAGTCACTTTAAGACCGGCTTTGCGTAGTTCGCTATTTTCAACCATGGTTAGCTTTCTCGCGGATGCTGCTTCGCAGCTTCTCTTAATACGGGTATGATCGGCGTTTACGTTGTCCCAGCCAAGATAGTGGAAGTCGCCCACCGATGCAAAACACCAAGCTCTTGCTAACCAGTTTCACCTTTGTGGGACTGCTCGCACTCGCCGGTTGTTCATTCCCCGGGGTTTACAAAATCGACATCCAGCAGGGCAATGTCGTCACGCAGGACATGATAGACCAGTTACGCCCGGGAATGACCCGACGGCAAGTACGGTTTATCATGGGTAACCCCCTGCTGACCGACACTTTCCATGCTGATCGCTGGGATTATCTCTACAGCATCCAGCCTGGTGGCGGTGAACGCCAGCAGGAACGCGTCAGCGTCATTTTTAATGGCAATGACCAGCTTGTGAGCCTGTCCGGTGACTTCATGCCTGGCGTAAGCCGCGATGAAGCCTTGCTCGGCAAGGACAACGACACCAGCGTGACTGCGCCCGCGCAGGAAGCCGAGAAGCCGAAGTCCGAAGTCCCTGCCAAGCCAGGTTCGCTGCTCGACAAGATCCAGAAAGACGTCGACGGCGTGCAAACTGTTCCAGTTCCGACGCCACAGCCTCTGGACACCAGCCCGCAGTAAGTTTGCGGTGCCCAACAAAAAGCCCGGCATGCCGGGCTTTTTGTTGCCTGCCATTTGGCAAGCCTAGGAATTCTTTTGCCTGGCCAAGGCAGCTTTGGCAGCACGCAACCGGCGCACCTCCTTTGGATCCGCCTGCAAGGGCCGGTAAATCTCAATCCGATCTCCCACTTGCACAGCCCGAACCTCAGGGTCGGCAACCACCTTGCCAAATATCCCCAACGGACACTCCGCCAGCGCCACCCCAGGAAACTGCGCCGCGACCCCCGACGCCTGCACCGCCGCCCGCAGGCTGGTGCCCGACGGCACAGTCACTACCTGTAGGATCTGGCGATCCTCGGCGGCATACACCACTTCAATCTCAACCATGCAGTTGCTTGGCGCGCTGGCAGAACGCGTCCACCAGGGTATTGGCCGCCTGATTGAACAAAGGCCCCAACGTCGCGCGCACAAGCGGGCCGGCGTAATCAAAAGAGAGATCCAGGCTGATCTTGCAAGCCTTGTCAGTCAGCGCCTTGAACACCCACACACCGTGAAGCTGGGTAAACGGCCCTTCCTGCAGATTCATCTCGATGGACTTCCCAGGCACCAGGACATTACGCGTAACAAAGTGCTGGCCAATCCCGCCCTTCGCCACGCCGACACTGGCCACCATGTGCTCATCACTGCTTTCCAGCACTTCGGCGGCCGAGCACCACGGCAAGAATTCCGGGTAACGCGCCACGTCGTTGACCAGGTCATAGAGCGCCTGCGCCGGATAGGGCAGCAGGGCCGAACGTTGAATGTGCGTCGTCATGTGAGCGTTATTTCCACTGCTGAGGCAAACATCGCGAAACAACAGGCCGATCCGCGAGAGAAAAAAACCAAAGAACTGCCCGCATTGTCCGGGATTCATCCAACACGCTCAAGCACGCAGGTTGACCGTAGCCGCCACGCTCGCAACTCCCTATAATGCCGCCCCTATGGCTAAACAAAAGAAACACCCCACAGGGACCATCGCGCAAAACAAAAAGGCGCGACACGATTACTTCATCGAACATCGGTTCGAGGCTGGCTTGGTCCTGGCCGGCTGGGAAGTAAAGAGTCTGCGTGCCAGCAAGCTGCAACTGGTTGACAGCTACGTGCTGCTCAAGGATGGCGAGGCGTGGCTGCTGGGCAGTCATATCACCCCGCTGACCACCGCGAGCACCCACGTGATTGCCGACCCGGTGCGCACACGCAAGCTATTGCTCAATGCGCGCGAGCTGGAAAAACTCGCCGCTGCCGTACAGCAGAAAGGCTACGCCTGCGTCTGCCTGTCCTGGTACTGGAGCAAGCACCTGGTCAAGTGCGAAATCGCACTGGGCAAGGGCAAGAAGGAATACGACAAACGCGATACCGAGCGCGAACGCGACTCCAATCGCGAGCTGCATCGCGCCGTGCGCAACAAAGGCAAGGAAGAATAATCCTTGCCGCGCTGTAGCCTTGGGTGAGTCACCCTTGGCTACATGCCTTTACGCCGCTCCGCCCGTGCCACGCGCTGAACCTCCTGACGCACTTCCTCCAACACTTCCTGCACATACTGCAAATGACGTGTGGAGACCTCGCGCGCCTCCTCCGCCCGCCCTTCGAGAATCGCCAGGTACAAATCCCGGTGCTGACTGATCAGCATGTCGCGGGTTTCCGTGCGCTGCTGATACATGCCACCGATATTGGTCACCACATTGCGCTTGAGCAAATCGAACAGCCCACGAATGGTATGCAGCAACACGGCGTTATGACTGGCCTCGGCAATCGCCAGGTGAAAGCTCGCATCGGCCGCGCCTTCCTCCGCCCGACTGACCTCATCGACACGCGTATAGCAATCCTGCAGCGCCTCAAACGCCGCGGTCAGCCGCTCACGATCAACCTCAGTGGCACGCAACGCTGCGTAATAGGCGCATGACGCTTCAAGGGTCTGACGAAACTCCAGCAGATCGCGCTGCGCCTCAGGATTGTTTTCCAACAGGTGCAGCAACGGATCGCTAAACGTAGACCCTAACGAGTCAACGACATAGTTCCCCCCGCCCTGGCGACTGACCAGCAAGCCCTTGGCCGCCAATTTCTGGATCGCCTCACGCAATGACGGGCGCGACACACCAAACTGCTCCGCCAGTGCGCGCTCGGCCGGCAAGCGCTCGCCCGACTTCAGCGTGCCCTCAAGGATCATCCCCTCAAGCTGCTCGACAATATCGTCGGACAAACGGCGCTGACGCACCTGATCAAACCCCATAACTCTTTCTCCACCATCCCGACCACTCGCCGGGCCCTCTATTCTCGCCTATCGCAGCGCTTGCAGCACCTATCAGAACACCCCGGATTTATCTGATCAGATCCCCCCACACACCGACCTACGACCAAAGTTTCGCGGGCGGCAAATTGACACACCACCCCGAAGACTCTTAACCTAGCCAACAGCGATTGTAAATTGGTATTACCAATTAACCAAGCTAACAAAAAATGCATGACCAACAACAATTAGGGGCCACCCCATATGCAAACCTGGCAACAGCTCTACAGCCCTCTCGGCAGCCTTGGCCTGTCCGCACTGGCCGCCGTCATTCCCATCGTGTTCTTCTTTCTGGCCCTGGCCGTGTTTCGTCTCAAAGGCCACGTAGCCGGCAGCATCACGTTGGCCCTTTCGATCCTGGTGGCGATCTTTGCCTTCCAGATGCCTGTGGACATGGCGCTTGCTGCCGCCGGCTACGGTTTTGCCTACGGCTTGTGGCCCATCGCATGGATCATCGTTGCCGCCGTATTCCTCTACAAATTGACCGTCAAGAGCGGCCAGTTCGAAGTCATCCGCAGCTCGGTCCTGTCGATCACTGACGATCAACGCCTGCAAGTGTTGTTGATTGGCTTCTGCTTCGGCGCCTTCCTCGAAGGTGCTGCCGGCTTTGGCGCCCCTGTGGCGATCACCGCCGCGCTGTTGGTGGGCCTGGGTTTCAACCCGCTGTACGCCGCCGGCCTGTGCCTGATCGCCAACACCGCACCGGTGGCGTTCGGCGCACTGGGCATCCCGATCATCGTTGCTGGCCAAGTGACCGGCATCGACGCGTTCAAGATTGGCGCCATGACCGGCCGCCAACTGCCGCTGCTGTCGTTGTTCGTACCGTTCTGGCTGGTGTTCATGATGGACGGCCTGCGCGGCGTTCGTGAAACCTGGCCGGCCGCACTGGTCGCGGGCCTGAGCTTCGCCATCACACAGTACTTCACATCCAACTTCATCGGCCCGGAACTGCCGGACATCACCTCGGCCCTAGCCAGCCTGATCTCCCTGACCCTGTTCCTGAAAGTCTGGCAACCCAAGCGCACCGCAGGCGCACAGATTGCCGGCGCGACCACCAGCGCCGCCGTCACCGCCAGTGCCGGCGGCTTCGGTCTGCCACGCAGCACCGTGGCATCGCCTTACAGCCTGGGGGAAATTTTCAAGGCCTGGTCGCCGTTCCTGATCCTCACCGTGCTGGTCACCATCTGGACCCTCAAGCCGTTCAAGGCCATGTTCGCCGCGGGCGGCTCGATGTACAGCTGGGTGTTCAACTTCGCCATCCCGCACCTGGACCAACTGGTGGTCAAGGTTGCCCCGATCGTGACCAACCCGACTGCGATTCCAGCCGTGTTCAAACTGGACCCGATCTCCGCGACCGGTACGGCGATTTTCTTCTCCGCACTGATCTCGATGCTGGTGCTGAAAATCGACATCAAAACTGGTCTGACCACTTTAAAAGAAACCTTCTACGAGTTGCGCTGGCCGATCCTGTCCATCGGCATGGTGCTGGCCTTTGCCTTCGTCACCAACTACTCCGGCATGTCGTCCACCATGGCGCTGGTATTGGCCGGTACGGGCGCAGCCTTCCCGTTCTTCTCGCCTTTCCTTGGCTGGCTGGGGGTTTTCCTGACAGGCTCGGACACCTCGTCCAACGCCCTGTTCAGCTCGTTGCAAGCCACCACTGCGCACCAGATCGGCGTCAATGACACCCTGCTGGTCGCGGCAAATACCAGCGGCGGCGTGACCGGCAAGATGATCTCGCCGCAATCGATCGCCGTGGCGTGCGCAGCCACTGGCCTGGTCGGCAAGGAATCGGACCTGTTCCGCTTCACGCTCAAGCACAGCCTGTTCTTTGCCACCATCGTCGGCCTGATCACCCTGGCCCAGGCCTACTGGTTCACCGGTATGCTGGTGCACTAAGGCCTGCACGCAATAGAGTAAGAATCGACGCCGGACCACGATTCCGGCGTCAGCTATTTCTGGAGGACCGATGAGCCTGCCTGCTGCTTTCCTGCACGACGTCGCACACCTGATCCCGAACGATCGGCGCTTCGACGACCCGCTTTCCACCCTCGCATTCGGCACCGACGCCAGCTTTTACCGACTGATCCCACAGCTGGTTATCCGCGTGGAGTCAGAAGACGAAGTCGTCGCCCTGCTGCAACTGGCCCAGCGTGACCGCGTTCCCGTGACCTTCCGTGCCGCCGGTACCAGCCTGTCTGGGCAAGCCATCAGCGACTCCGTGCTGATCGTGCTGGGCGATAACTGGAACGGCCGCGAAATTCGCGGGCAAGGCACACAGATCCGCCTGCAACCCGGCGTGATCGGCGCCCAGGCCAACGCGTGGCTGGCGCCGTTCGGCCGCAAGATCGGCCCAGACCCGGCGTCGATCAATGCCTGCAAAATTGGTGGCATCGTCGCCAACAACGCCAGCGGCATGTGCTGTGGCACGGCGCAAAACACCTACCACACCCTCGCGGGTATCCGCCTGGTATTGGCTGACGGCAGCCGCCTGGATACCGAAGATGCGGCCAGCGTTGCGGCCTTTCGTGAACAGCAGGGTCCGCTGCTTGAACGTCTTGCGACACTCGGTCGCGAGACGCGGGCAAATGCTGAATTGGCGGCCAAGATCCGCCACAAATACCGTCTGAAAAATACCACCGGCCTGTCCCTCAACGCCCTGGTGGATTTCGATGACCCGCTGGAAATCCTCAGCCACCTGCTGGTGGGTTCCGAGGGCACCCTAGGGTTTATCAGCGCCGTGACCTACGACACGGTGATCGACCACCCGAACAAAGCCTCCGCGCTGATTGTGTTCCCGGACGTCGAGACGTGCTGCAACGCAGTGACAGTGCTGAAAACCCAGCCAGTCTCCGCCGTCGAACTGCTGGATCGACGCAGCATGCGTTCGGTGCAGGACAAACCCGGCATGCCCGCATTCGTACAGCACTTGTCGGAAAATGCCTGCGCACTGCTGATCGAATCCCGCGCAGCGTCGTCTTCGCTGCTGCAAGAACAACTGGCACTGATCATGGCGTCCCTGGCGGCGTTTCCCGTGGAAAAACAGGTCGACTTCACCGAAGACCCGCTGGAAAACGCGCGCCTGTGGGCCATCCGCAAAGACACCTTCCCGGCTGTCGGCGCCGTGCGTAAAACCGGCACCACGGTGATTATCGAAGACGTGACCTTTCCGGTCGAACAGTTGGCCATCGGCGTCAACCGCTTGATCGAACTCTTCGACAAACATCACTACGACGAGGCCATCCTTTTCGGACACGCCCTGGAAGGCAATCTGCACTTTGTGTTCACCCAAGGCTTCAACAGCGCGCAAGAAGTCACACGCTACCAGGCGTTCATGGACGACGTGGCACAGCTGGTGGCGGTGGAATTTGGCGGCTCGCTCAAGGCCGAGCACGGCACCGGCCGCAACATGGCGCCGTTTGTCGAGCTGGAATGGGGCAGCGATGCCTATCAGCTGATGTGGCAACTCAAGCGCCTGCTGGACCCCAACGGCATCCTCAACCCGGATGTGGTCCTCAGCGAAGACCCGCAAATCCACCTCAAGCACCTCAAGCCGCTGCCCGCCGCCGACGAACTTGTGGATAAGTGCATCGAGTGCGGCTTTTGCGAGCCGGTGTGCCCGTCCAAAGGGCTGACGCTAAGCCCGCGCCAGCGCATTGTGATCTGGCGCGACATCCAGGCGAAACAACGCGCCGGCATCGACACCACCGAACTGGAAGCGGCCTATCACTACCAAGGCATCGAGACCTGCGCCGCCACCGGCCTGTGCGCCCAACGCTGCCCCGTAGGAATCAACACCGGCGACCTGGTGAAAAAACTGCGTAGCCGCGACGCCGACCGTACGAAAACCGCCGAATGGCTGGCCACCCATTTCTCCACCGCACTGCAAGGCGCACGCTTTACCCTGCACGTGGCCAATGGCGCACGGATGCTGTTGGGCGCGCCCCGCCTGGCGAAGCTGTCAGCCACGGTCACCAAACTGTCCAAGGGCCAGATCCCGCAATGGTCCAACGCCATGCCCCAGCCGGAAAAAGCCATCCGCTTCAGTCCCCCCGTGACCGACGAGCGGCCACGCGTGGTCTACCTGGCCGCCTGCGTCTCACGCGCCATGGGCCCGGCAGCCGGGGATAAAGAGCAAATGTCGCTGTACGACAAAACCCGCGGCCTGCTGGAAAAGGCCGGCTATCAAGTAGTCTCTCCCGACAACCAGGACAACCTCTGCTGCGGCCAGCCCTTCGCCTCCAAAGGCTATGCCGAACAAGCCGAACACAAGCGCCAGGAACTGATCGGTGCCCTGCTCCACGCCAGCCGTGGCGGCCTCGACCCAATCTATTGCGACACCAGCCCCTGCACCCTGCGCCTGGTGCAAGACCTGGGCAACACACGCCTGGACCTTTACGACCCCGTGCGTTTTATCCGCACCCACCTGATGGACCGCCTCGACTTCACACCGCAGGAAGCCCCCATCGCCGTCCACGTGACCTGCAGCACCCAACACCTGGGCGAAAGCCAGGCCTTGATCGACCTGGCCCGCCGCTGCGCAAAAACCGTGGTCATCCCGGAAGGTATCCATTGCTGCGGCTTTGCCGGCGACAAAGGCTTCACCACGCCGCAACTCAACGCCCACTCACTGCGCACCCTCAAGGACGCCGTGCAATATTGCAGCGAAGGCATCTCCACCAGCCGCACCTGCGAGATCGGCCTGACCCAGCACGGCGGCATTGATTACCACGGGCTGGTCTACCTAATAGACCGCGTCACCCAGGCCCGCGCCCACTGAGCCAGCAAAAAAACCGAACCCCTGCTCCCCAGCGCAGTCATCTGCATAGGCCTCGGCGAACGAGGCCCCTCAGTGATGTCGCTGGCAACCCGTGAACGCCAGCAGCGTCGAGCCCTTTTGCGCAAGGAGATACCCTATGAAGCGTTCCGCTCTTGCTGGCTTGTTCATCACCGCTGCGATGCTGGCCTCCCCCGTTTTCGCTGCCGGTGACAAAGACCTCTGCGAGATCAACCTCAACAAAATCAATGACGGTAAAGCCACACTCGCCACCGACAGCACTGGCAAAAGTGGCGAGATCGACACGGCCGTCGCCTCGGCCAAGGCAGCCCATGCCGCAGGTGATGAGAAAAAGTGCATCGAGATCACCTCCAAGGCCCTGCAAGACCTGCAGAACAGTGAGAAAGGCGGCCAATAGGCGCCTCACCCGCTCGAGGCCAACCTTCGGGTTGGCCTTCCGTGACGGTTTGGCGTACACTGCACAGGCTTGTCACTCACTATGAAACAACGAGTTACAAGCACGGGGCCGTTTAGGATTCGACGCCGGTTGCGAAACTTTAGGTGCATGCCGAGTTGGTAACAGAACTCGTAAATCCACTGTTGCAACTTCTTATAGTTGCCAATGACGAAAACTACGGCCAGGAATTCGCTCTCGCTGCGTAAGCAGCCTTAGCCCTGAGCTTCTGGTACCTTCGGGTCCAGCAATCACCAGGGGATGTCTGTAAACCCAAAGTGATTGTCATATAGAACAGAATCGCCGTGCAGTACGTTGTGGACGAAGCGGCTAAAACTTACACAACTCGCCCAAAGCACCCTGCCCTTCGGGTCGCTGAGGGTTAACTTAATAGAAACGGCTACGCATGTAGTACCGACAGCGGAGTACTGGCGGACGGGGGTTCAAATCCCCCCGGCTCCACCAATTTGCCTTCCCAGGAAGACCCAGAAAAGCCGTAAAGCCTAGAGAAATCAAAGCTTTACGGCTTTTTTCTTGCCCGCGTTTTCCCACCTGATCCCAGGGCATCCCACAGTTGACGGGGGCATATATGGGGGCATAAAACGCTCATCAGCTCGCTCGGAGAGGATGTGCCCCCAATGCCCCTGAAAGACACCAACTGCCGCAACGCTAAGCCCCAGGACAAGCCCTATCGGCTATACGACGAACAGGGTCTGTACCTTGAAGTGCAGCCCAACGGAGGCCGTTACTGGCGCTTGAAATACCGTTTTCTGGGAAAGGAAAAACGCCTGGCTCTTGGTGTTTACCCTGAGGTCGGCTTGCAGGAAGCTCGGCGCAAACGTGATGACGCTCGTGTCCAACTTGCCAGCGGCCAAGATCCTTCGCTGCAAAGACGCATGGCCAAGGTGGTCAGCCAACTTGATCACCAGCACACTTTTGAATCGGTTGCCACGCAGTGGCTCAATATTCGCGAATCCTCCTGGGACCCGGAGTACACCCGGACTGTACGGCAGCGCCTTGAGCTCAATGCCTTCCCCTGGCTGGGAAAACTCCCGATTAGCAGCATCAGCACGCCCATGCTGGTCGAAAACCTCCAGCGCATCATCAAGCGCGGCGCTCGCGAGACGGCGCGTCGTGTTGCCCAGATCTACAAACAGATTTTTGAGTTCGCCGAAGCTGCCGGCATCACCCCGCCCAACCAGATAGGGAATCTCTCACGGACGCTCCCAGCCAAGCGGGTGAAACACTTTGCTGCCGTGACCGATCCTGAAAAACTCGGGGCACTGCTCAAAGCACTGGATAGCTACACGGGAACAATGCCTGTTTGTTGTGCACTCAAACTGGCCCCACTGCTGTTCTGCCGGCCCGGCGACCTGCGCCACATGGAGTGGTCGGAGGTCAATCTGGATGCGGGCGAGTGGTTGATTCCCGGCCACAAGATGAAAGGGCTCACTGCCACCAAACAGGATCGTCCGGACCATTTGGTTCCCCTGAGCCAGCAAGCAATCGCTGTTCTGCGCGAGCTGAAACCACTCACCGGCAGACATCGATACGCCTTCCCCTCGGCACGAGGAGGCGACCGGCCGATGTCCAACAATGCCGTACTCAGCGCATTACGCCGCATGGACATCAGCGGCGACGAAATGACTGGGCACGGCTTTCGTGCGACAGCGAGAACCATAGGTGCGGAGGTGCTGGGATTTCGCCCAGATCTCTTGGAGCATCAGCTTGCTCACACGGTAAAAAATCCGCTGGGACGTGCGTACGATCGAACCAGCTTCTTGCCAGAGCGGCGTGAAATGATGCAGATCTGGGCCGACTTTTTGGACTCGATAAAACGCTGAATGCAAGCGCCCCCATCAGCCAGCGAGCCCTCAAGCTAATACGAGCACTATCTTATCGCTCCAGTACTGGCTGAATTGCTAAACTGCGCCGATTTGGCGCCTGTAATGCGCCAGACGCAGTCCAAAAGGAATTCCTACCGATGTCAGCCTTATCAGCTTTGCTAAATACCTACCGCAGCGCTTCTGTCACCGAACGCGAAAAAGGTACTTACTTCGAAGAGCTGATTTGCACTTACCTCCGCAACGAAGCCACCTACCGCGACCTTTATGACAAAGTATGGACGTATGCGGAGTGGGCGAAGGAACAAAGCCTCAGTGGCAAGGATGCGGGCATTGATTTAGTGGCTCGCACCCAGGGCACCGGCGAGTACCACGCCATCCAGTGCAAGCTGTACGCCGAGGACTACAAAGTCCAGAAGAAGGACATAGACAGTTTCTTCACCGCCTCGGGCAAAGCGCCGTTCTCGCACCGCGTCATTGTTGCCACCACCAACAACTGGAGCGAGCACGCCGAGGACGCGTTGCAGGGCCAGCAGCCTCCAGTCAGTAAAATCGATCTGCAAGCCCTGGAAGACAGCCAGATAGACTGGGCCAAGTACCAGCCCAATCAGGCAGTCGCTCTCAAGGCCAAGAAGCAGCTGCGCGCGCACCAGCAAACCGCGTTGAATGCCGTGGCGGCTGGCCTCAAGGACGCCGAACGCGGCAAGCTGATCATGGCCTGCGGCACCGGCAAGACCTTCACTAGCCTGAAAATTGCCGAGCAGCAGGCCGGCAAGGGTAAGCGTGTACTGTTCCTGGTGCCCAGCCTGTCGCTGCTATCGCAGACCCTTACCGAATGGACGCAGGAAAGCGCCACTCCGCTCCACAGCTTTGCCGTCTGCTCCGACAGTGACGTAGGCAAGAAGCGAAAAGCAGAGGATGACGCGGTTCAGGTGTTCACCCATGAACTGCGATACCCGGCCACTACCAAGGCAGATCGCCTCGCGGCAGAAATGCTCAAGCGTCACGATTCCGAGCACATGAGCGTGGTGTTCTCCACCTATCACTCCATCGACGTAATCAGCCGCGCCCAGGCTGATCATGGCCTGGCCGCTTTCGATCTGGTGATCTGCGACGAAGCGCACCGCACCACGGGTGCCACCTTTGGCGACGATGACGAAAGCAACTTTGTGCGTGTTCATGATGCCGACTACATCCGCGCCACCAAACGTCTGTACATGACCGCCACGCCGCGCATCTACGGTGACAACGCCAAGCTCAAGGCCGAGTCCGGCGAAGTCACACTATGCTCGATGGATGACGAAGCGCTCTACGGCAAAGAGCTGTTCGTCATCAACTTCTCCGAGGCCGTTCAGCGCGGCCTGCTCACCGATTACAAGGTGCTGGTACTCACCGTAGAGGAGAGCACCATCAGCCGCCGCCTTCAGGAGATGCTGAAGGACGAGAACAACCAACTCAAGGTAGACGACGCCGCCAAGATAGTCGGTTGCTGGAAGGCACTGGCCAAGCAGGGATTGGCCGAAAACTTGGTGGGTGATGATCAGCCCATGAGACGCGCTGTAGCTTTCTGCCAGGTCATCTCGCCCAACTACAAAGGCACCAAGCACAAGGTCAGCTCGATCAATATCGCCAGCATGTTCCAGTCGGTGGTGGAGGCTTATCAGGAGTCAGAAAACATCGATGACTCCTCACGCATCATCTGCGAAGCCGCACACGTCGATGGCGGCATGAACGCAAGTGCTAAGGAAGCCAAGCTCAACTGGCTCAAGGAAGAACCGCCAGCCAACACCTGCCGCATCCTCAGCAACGTTCGCTGCCTGTCTGAAGGTGTGGACGTACCGGCGCTTGACGCCGTGCTCTTCCTAACCCCGCGTAACTCCCAGGTCGACGTGGTGCAATCCGTTGGCCGGGTAATGCGTAACGCACCGGGAAAGAAGCGCGGCTATGTGGTGCTGCCCGTGGTCATTCCGGCCGGCATGGAGCCCCACGAAGCGCTCAATGACAACCAGACCTACAAAGTGGTCTGGCAGGTACTGCAGGCACTGCGGTCGCACGACGACAGCTTCGACGCCATGGTCAACAAGCTCGACCTGATCGGCTCTGACCCGCGCAAGATGGAAGTCATCGCCATCACCGACAAGGCCGAGAAAAAGGCCAGGAAAACTAGCGGCACCAGCAACGGCCAAGTAGGCAAAGGCCAGGAAAACTAGCGGCACCAGCAACGGCCAAGTAGGCAAAGGCCAGTACGGCATTGGTGAGAAACGCGCTAAGTACGATGTCGAAGGCCAGATGACCCAGCAGGCCGAGCTGGCCTATGAGGTAGGGGAAATCGAGAAGGCCATCTACGCCAAGATCGTCGACAAGTGCGGCAACCGCCACCACTGGGAAGACTGGGCCAACGATATCGCCAAGATCGCCCGCACCCATATCGACCGTATCCAGGGCATTTTGGAGAACCCTGAATATACCCAGGAGAGAGCGACTTTCGAGGCCTTCGCCGCAGAACTGCGCGATGATCTCAACGACAGCATCAGCGATGGCGAGATCGTCGAAATGCTTGCCCAGCATCTGGTAACAAAGCCAGTGTTCGATGCGTTGTTCGATGAATACAGCTTTGCCAGTCACAACCCCATGTCCAAGGCCATGCAAGGCGTACTGGACGCGCTTCACGAACATCACCTGGCCAGGGAAGCCGATACCCTCGAGAAGTTCTACGCTAGTGTGCGTCAGCGTGCTGCCGGCATCGACAACGCCCAGGGTAAGCAGAAGATCATCGTCGAGCTGTACGACAAGTTCTTCCGCAACGCCTTCCCCAAGATGACCGAGCGTTTGGGCATCGTTTACACCCCGGTCGAAGTGGTGGACTTCATCCTCCACAGCGTCAACCACCTGCTGCAACAGGAGTTCGGCCAAACCCTGGGCAGTAAGGGCGTCCACATCATCGACCCGTTCACTGGCACCGGTACCTTCATCACCCGCCTGATCCAGTCTGGCCTGATCAAGCCGGAAGAGTTGCCGCACAAATACCGGCACGAGATCCACGCTAACGAGCTGGTACTACTGGCCTACTACATTGCCGCCATCAATATCGAAGCGGCCTACCACGGCGAAGTAATCGACGAGTACGCCCCATTTGAAGGCATCTGCCTGACCGATACCTTCCAGATGTATGAGAAGGACGATTTGGTAGACGCGCTGTTGGAGGACAACAGCGCCCGGCGTAAGCGGCAGAAGGATTTGGATATACGCGTGATTGTGGGCAATCCGCCTTATTCAGTCGGCCAAGGTGACGCCAACGCCAACAACGCTAACGTCCCTTATCCAAGCTTGGATGAGCGCATTCGAACAACCTATGCCGCTCGTTCAGACGCGAACAACAAGAACGCACTCTATGACAGCTATATCCGCTCCATTCGCTGGGCCAGTGACCGTATTGGTGATGCCGGCATCATCGGTTTCGTTACCAACGCAGGCTTCGTAGAAGCCAATACTGCAGATGGCCTACGCAAGTGCCTGGTGGATGAGTTCTCCAGCCTCTATGTGTTCCACCTACGTGGCAACCAGCGTACCAGTGGCGAAACCTCACGTAAGGAAGGTGGGAAGATTTTTGGTAGTGGCAGCCGTGCCCCAATTGCCATCTCGCTGCTGGTCAAGAACCCCGAAGCGGTAACCCACGGCCAGATCTATTTCCACGATATCGGCGACTATCTCAGCCGCGAAGAAAAGCTGGAGAAGATAGTCAGCTATGCCAGTGTGGCCGGCATTCCAGGCTGGCAGCACGTAGTCCCCGACGAGCATGGTGATTGGTTGAAGCAGCGTGATAATAGCTTTGGCCAGTTCATCGTCTTGGGCGATAAGGACGACAGAACTTCGGAAGTACTTTTTGAAAACTACACCAGAGGGCTGGAGACCGGGCGGGATGCATGGGTCATCAACTCCAGTGAGTCGAAGGTGAAACTCAACGTAGCATCAATGCTGGACTTCTATAACAAAGAGATTCAGCGCGTTGGTGCTGTATCCCTCCAAGGATCAAAAAAGGAGCGAATCGACCAGATAAAGCCATTGTTATCCAACGATGCGACGCAAATTAGCTGGACGAGCAGTTTGTTTGCTAATGCCGCTGACGCAACCATGCTGAAGCTCCGTCCAGATTGTATTGGAACCATGGTTTACCGGCCGTTTACCAAGCAGGCTTTCTTTTATGATTCGAACGTAGTACACCGTGTTGGCCAGATGCCGCGCATCTTCCCGAACGCTAAGGCGGAAAATTGTCTCATCATGGTTAAGCAACGCCCCGCCGAGGTTGGTCAACTTGCGTTAATGGTGAACCGCCCGCCAGAACTACAGACCGATGGAGGCACGCAATGCTTTCCCCTCTACCTCTACGACGAAGCCGCCCAAGCCTCAGATGACGACCTCTTTGCAGAGCCGGTTGAAAGTGGGCTGCGCCGCCGAGATGCCATCACCGATGCCGGCCTTGCACACTTCAATACAGCCTATCCCGGCGAGCAGATCGGCAAAGAAGACCTGTTCTACTACGTCTACAGCATCCTCCATTCGCCCGACTACCGGGAGCGCTATGCCGACAACCTGAGCAAGGAACTGCCACGCATTCCGGCAGTGAAGAAAGCCGTCGACTTCTGGGCTTTCAGCAAGGCGGGCCGCGCATTGGCCGAACTTCACCTGAACTACGAAACCGTCGCGCCCTACCCGCTGACCATCGAGGCCAAGGACACGCTGACTAATGCCGATTACCGCGTGGAGAAGATGAAGTTCGCCAAGAAGGGCGACAAGACCACCGTCATCTACAACCACCGCATCACCCTAAAGGGCATTCCTGAAGCGGCGTGGGATTACGTCGTCAACGGCAAAGCCGCACTCGATTGGGTGATGGAGCGCCAAGCGGTGCGTATCGACAAGGCCAGCGGCATCGTCAACGACGCCAACGACTGGGCCAACGAAACCATGGGCAACCCCAAGTATCCATTGGAGCTCTTCCAGCGCGTGGTCACCGTGAGCCTGGAAACCCAGAAAATCGTCAAGGCGCTGCCCAAACTCGATATCGCCACAGATGACTAGTTAAGCCCGATAAAACGCTGAGCACTCAGTCAACTACTGCCTTGGTTGGGGCCCCTTACCCAACCAAGGCAGAGCATCTGCTGATTGCCAGCCCGGCACTCTCATGTTAAAAATTGTCCGTCCCAAGCGATCCCTATCGATCCGCAACGGTCCGCCACGTCGCCCTGGTAACGACGTTAAAAACTTTCGCCTCGTTCGCATCCGCTGAACGGGCCGCATCAGCTGCCATTTGTTGATTTGCGTATCTGGTCAGAACACCCTCAGCCCGTTCTGCCACTAGAAGCCTTAGGGCCCTAGAACTTCTGTAGCCCACAACGACCTCCGACGCTACCGAACATTTATCTTGGAAACGCGCATATACCTATGCGTGTGGCAAATGCCCGTGCTCGCTAAATAGCCAGCCGATTTCCGTCTTTTACCCTTTTTAGCAGTAGTGCCGGAGGACGCTGCCCCACGCTTCAGGACCTAGGACTCAAAACCTATGGCAATGCACGTTAGCAACTTTGACGACGTCGGCGACAATGACAAAATTCTTCGCTTACGCGATGTCGAAGCAATCGTCGGCCTCAAACGCTCAACGATCTATCGCAAAATATCGGAGGGCCTTTTCCCGCGACAACGCCTTTTGTGCGGTTCCAGCGTCGGCTGGAAAAACAGCGAAATCCAAGCTTGGATTCGGCAAAGGGAGGCGCTGTAATGCAGCGCCGAACACCTCAACAGCCAGGCTGGACGGTAGAACTCACAGCAGCGGTCAATATTCCAGTGGAAAAGATCCAGTGGATTTGGCCAGGCTGGCTGCCAAGGGCAAAGCTATCCATTCTTGCCGGCGCAGGTGGGTGCGGTAAAACCACGTTGGCAATATCGCTGGCCGCCAGGCTTAGTAGAGGAGCGGACTGGCCAGACGGCAGCATAGGTGACGCAGCAGGCAACGTTGTAATTTGGAGCGGCGAGGATGGTATAGCTGACACCATCATTCCTCGCCTCATAGCTGCAGACGCAGACCTGAACCGCGTGCACGTAATTGAGGGGCTAAGGGATCAGAGTGGGAATAGGCGACAGTTTGATCCTGCTGCCAACTTTGCCCTTTTAAATGAAGCAGCCGCACGGATTGATGGCGTCTCATTGCTGATTTTCGACCCCCTGATCAATCTCATTCGTGGGGACATGCACCGAGCAAACGAAGTTCGGCAGGGGCTGCAAATGGTAGTGGATTTTGCAGAACGACATTGTTGTGCTGTCCTCGGCATATCTCACCTAAGCAAAGGTTCGGGCCAGTCCTCCGCAGCTAATCGTGTGATCGGCAGCCAGGCATTCTCCGCGCTCGCTCGCACTGTACTGGTGGCAGAGAAAGATCAGAATTCAGAAGCCAGGGTGCTTGTCCGAGCCAAATCCAACGTTTCGATTGATAGCGGAGGGATTGAGTATTTCGTTGAGCCCGTCGTTATAGGCGAGCAGCTGGAAACAACCTGCATCCGATGGGGAGAGGCCATCGAAGGAAGCGCTGAAGCCATTCTGGCTGCTATCGAGCAAACGAACAGCCCAATACCAGCATCAGCCATTCAAGAAGCGTGCAGCTTTCTGGAGGAGACGTTACAGGCTGGGCCTGTTGCAATCACTGCGTTGAAGTCTCTAGCTGAAGAGTCTTGCATTTCGTGGGCATCAGTTCGTAGAGCTCGGAAAAAGCTCGGTATACGGTCACACAAAACAGGTATGCAGGGCGGATGGGCATTGGGACTGCCCACCTCTCCCTGAAGGTGCTCAACGCATGTCGAAGGTGCTCAATACTTGTCTTGAGCGCCTTCGTTTTTATTGAACACCTTCGACTCGCGCGAGAGCCTGTATGACTGCTCCCGTTTCCCAGGCAACATCTAAAGCAACTCAGTCCGCCCCAGCTCCGTCCAGCACAACACCAGGGTTGAGCCAGCTATTTTCAGGTACGTAGAAACGAGCATCAGCTTTAACTTGCGGATCCAGCTCCAAGCTCAGAGCCCAGTCGGGAATCGACAGGCTGATGGCGATATCTTCGAGAATGTCTTTGGCTCGATAAGAGAGTCGATATCGAACAAACAATTCGTCGCCCCCAGGCAGCGCATCGACCAAAATCTCATGTCCGTCTAGGGTAATCGAACTCAGTATCCGCTTCTCTTCGGTATCATCCGGTTGTGCTACTGGCTCTGTTCGAACAACGACCAGACACTGCCGCTCATCCCCTGGCGTGAAGAATAGGTTCGCACCGGCTGCTTCAAGCTTGGAGCGAATAAAGCCTCGCACATCCTCATGATCTTCTTTGGCGACAAGGGCTAACGGCTTCGCAAACGCTCCCGCCTTGGGCGTTTGACGCAACTCACCTTGACCGTTGAAGTAGATTTCATAAACGATGCCTGCCAGCACGTACTTCGAAGCAGGCTCCGGAAACGCCCTCAATCGCGAATCGAGGTTGAGTATGAAGTCCATGGCTTTTTGCGCATTGCCACAAGCGGCTTGGTAAATATTACGCCCCAAGACGAACCAGGAGGTAGGCGGAAAGTCTTCCTGCAGGATCGTTCTGAGCTTAAGAATCGCTGGGTTCTGGATATACCAGTTATGTGACTGCAGCGAACTGATTATTTCGTTGAGCGCATCAGGGCCGCTCGAATGGTAGTCAGCATCACGATATCCCTGAATATGGATGGCCTGTGCTATCGCTTCACCAGGATCTATGTTCGCCGGTGGTACAGGCTCGGCAGGAAGAACGGGCTCAACCGGATCAGCCTCTGCCGGCACCTCCTGGACTACCTCAGGCTCTACAGCTTGCACCTCCACCGCCGCCTCAGGCTCAACAGCAGCGGCTTCGACTCCCGCAGCTCCGGATTCAGTAGCGACACCATCGCTCGCCACCAGCTCGATCTGGATAGCAGCAGCGAGTTGAGCAACCACCGTAGGATCGGTCTTCGACAGGCCCTGAACCAATGCGGACAAGGTACAAATTGAAACGTGCTCGTGCCCCACCACCCGCTTGAATTCAGAAACCAGACGCGGATCGATAATTTTTAAGGCCGGGTTATTGTTCGGAACTGGCTTCAGCGTACCACGCACGGTATCGAGTCGCTTCGCCGGTGCGTACACCCAGTCCGACTTCTCATCGTTGGTCAAAAATAGCACATGGGTGAAGTCGTCTTTTCGGATCTCACTGTAGCGAATAATCTCCAACCAGATGATCAAATCGCCCAAGCGATTCTCAGGCTTGGCCTCATCCCTGAAGCCAGGTGGCAAACGGTGTTCGATGCGCGAAGGCCCCTCTTTGGCAGCCCGGTCGCAGAGTTGAGCGACCGGCGAATCCAAAACCACTGGCCCTAGAAACTCTTCGATCTCTGCATGGATCTTGTCGGGGTCAAACTGATGACGAAAAGCCCGCGTGTACTGCTTCAGACCATCGATTGCCTCTCGAAACCCTGTGAGATATTGAGCCCGAGTACCGGCGAAATCCGAAGCCGCGAGAACGGCTTCATCGACAAACAGCGAAGCGGTATCGAGCATCGCCTCAAGCTGGTTTCTCGGTTGATCGTCCTTACTTCTCGGGGTATAGGTGTGAAGCTGGTTTTCTCTTACGCGCGCCAGATATTCCCCTGCGCACCAGGCTGGGAGGAAGAGCCGTCCCTCGCCGATCGCCTTTGCAGTCCAGTCAAAAAATTCCTGCCGAGCTGCGGCATGGAGCTTGAACAAGTAGGAAATGATGTTGGTGTCGATGAAGATGAGCGTGCTTTGCGCTTTCGCCAGAGTCGCAAGGTCTGCGAGGAAATCATCTTTGGTTTGCTTCAGAAGGTTCAGACCGAGCATCATCACATAGTCCTTGGCATTCGGGTGGGCAGAGCATAACCGCACTCAATGGAGCGTAGTCATCAAAGCTGCATTCGACTCTCCAGCGGGTCGGCCAATGACCATCAAGTGATGCTGCTAAACCTCACATGGAGAGTCCACTTATCCAATTTCCGCGAAGACTAGTACGCCAGATATAACCTTCGCTCGCCTGCTCGACCATCCTTTGAGCAATTAAGCGGAAGATATCAACATCAATCAAATAGCTGCAGATGATTTCGACGGTCCAACATAGCGGTAAAGTGTTGTCCGGGAAACGCTATACCGTTGGGCAATATCCATTACCCGAATTTCGGGATCTTTGAGAAGCGCCCGTATTTCACGCACCTGACGGTCATCCAACGCAGGCTTGCGTCCCCCCTTCCGGCCACGAGCACGAGCCGCAGCCAGTCCAGCACGAGTTCTCTCTCGAATCAGGTTGCGCTCGAACTCGGCCAGTGCAGCAAACACATGAAAGATCAACCTGCCGGCAGCGCTGGTGGTCTCGATACGCTCGTTGATTGACTCGAATCCTACTCCCCCCTGCTCCAAGCGACTGACGATACCGACCAGATCAGGCAGCGAGCGGCCGAGGCGATCCAGTCGCCACACGACGAGAATGTCACCGTTGCGTAGAGCTTTGAGACAATGCATTAGCTCCGGCCTATCCGCTGACTTGCCGCTCATGGTCTCTTCGTAAACCAAGGAGCACCCAGCCAGAGCAAGTGCATCTCGCTGCAGATCGAGATTCTGATCATCAGTCGACACTCGGGCATATCCAATCCGCTTTCCCATACGTTTTTCTCACACTGATTTCGGTACAGGAAAAGTGACAGGAAAGCGGTAAATCCCAAGTCCAAAAGATCATTTGGAATAGGTGTGCCATAAACGACCGTTTACGAGACGGATGCGCTCGTCAATTTCAGGTGCTGAAAGCGACCGAAAAAGAACCACAGGATATTTTTTCTTCCTCAACATTCCCTACAGCAGCTCAGCACCTGAGCTGATTGGAGGAATGACCATGAAGCAGAGTTTCCACCTACATTTTGATCGGGACTTGAGCAAGGCCGGTTCGGCGATCCTCAGGGAGGCAGTCCGGCGCGGCCTCCTCAGCCAACACGAGGCAATGATCCACGACCAGCAGTGGGCCCAGTTTAGTATTTACGCCAAGGAGTCTCATGAGGTGGACATCCTGGAGCTCGTCAATAAAAAACTGGTGCGGCAATACGGCGAAGAACTCTGTATCCAGGTGTACCACGGGAATCTCTCGCAGCAAGGCGCGGCGAACTTGCTTGAGACCGTGTATTCAGTAATGGCCCTTGCAACCGATGGTGGCTGGAAAGTCGCGACAGCTGACGTTGGCGACCGTATTGGCTTTCCTAACCATGCACGGATTACCGTCCCGCGCAGCCTTGATCAAGCGAGGTTCGAGGCAGCTGTAGAAGACGTTCAAACTCGCCTCTCTGAGCACCTGGCGGTGGTGATTATGTTAGTGCGGTATCTGGGCATTTCGCTGCGTGAAGCGTTTTTCTTCGATGCCCGAATAGCTCTGAATGACGCCAAAGCAGACGGATATCATTCGGTAAGTAACGGCAGCGAAGATCCATACGATCACCGCAAAATTAATATCTCAGGGGGCAAGCAGATCGCCGTTTTGGAAACGGCCTCGGCAGTTCAAGGTGTGCGGCACTGTCACCATCCAAGACAAGAAGCATGGCGGATATGGCGGCAAAACAGCCTACCTGCAGCTAAGGAGCTTTTGCTTGCTCATGGGTTAAATTTTGATGATTGCCGCTCAGCGTATGCCTGCGAGCTCTACGAACAATGGGCCGATCATAAAGCTCCGATTCTTGGGGGAAACGCTCCCCACGACGAGGATCTAGAGGCGCGGGATCACGTCGCCTACGAGCTCGGAAATTTGCGTATCTGGGAAACTGATGCATACGTCGGTGCCCGAGCCACCCTACTGAAGGAAGCAGCCGGTACCAGCCGCTAAGGCACTACGCAGCAGATTTGGGATTAGATCAGACGCCCTTAAACTTGGCTTACCTCGAGTCAAAGGAGTCAGGGCGTGGATCGTTTTGAATTGTTGGTATATGCGGTACTTGCGGTCATCAGTGCGCTCACCATCACAGGTGCTGTTGGCTACATGGTCGCAGCGTATCTGGACAAGAAGCGTGGCGACGATTGAGTCTTCAGCGGTATGACCAGATACCTGTAACAAACTGTCCGCTGCCTTTTCATCGGCAGCGGGCGCCTACCCGAATCCACCTGCAAGGCATCACTACTGCGATACGCAATATTTGCCACCCAAGTCCATGAGATCAGCGATGACCTTGGCTGGGTAGTCAGTTGCCGCGTCAATGCGAAAATGACCGGAGCGCCGAAGCGCTTAGATCAACGGCATGCTCGCTTCTCGATGTGGCGAATTAGCTTGCCCGGTACGCCATAACCCGTGCGCCGCCTCGCAGGCAACATCTGATCTTGGGTTTTCCTAAAACTACCGGAGAGTGTCTAGCGACCTCATCTATCCGGAGCACCACCATGGAATTTCGCCACCTCGATAACGGGCAGTACTTCCCACCCATTGCACCAAACGGTCGGGTTTACGCCGTACCTCTTGGGCAGGAAACCCAGGTAGAAATTTTCTGCCTGACACCAGTAGGCATCATGGGCGCGGGCGTCCAATCGCACTGGTCAGAAATCGTTAGTTTTTACTACGACGACGAATCATGGGAGATCATCCCGCGCAATTACTCGGGACGAGGAATGCGCTTCCGCAGAGGCCTCTCCTGCATCATGGTGATCGCCGGCAGCGAGGCTCTCACGACCCACATCCAGGGCTACCCCATCCCCATCTGCGTAATGAACCGCATTGCATTCGAACAGCAGCGATGCAGTGAAGGGTAGCGCATCACCGCCGCCATCCGCTGCGCGACACAGGTACCAGCTAGACCGGCACCTACCAATGTTTATTTTATGAAAGTGAAGCCTCTCACTGCTAATACAGATCGCAGTTGGCCAGCAGCCTTGGACGTACGCATCACTGCTAATAGCAAATATAGCCTGTGAACCCCGCATGCACTGGCCTGCTGGCTGGCAGCGAGTAGATTTAGCGCACTACACTGCTTATAGCCCGTAACCTACTCAAGCGCTGCAACATGTCGCACAGGAATTCACTGCTGATACAAGAAAGCCCCGTCAGACCATGCTGCACGGGGCTTTCGGACGCTAAAATCGGTTCAGATCCGTTCGGCACTGCTTATAGGCACTCAGCCTCTACTCTCCCGAATAGAGACCGCCATGATCAAGCGCTTGGTATCTAGACAGTTTCTTTTCATAAGCGACCAACGTCCGACGCAGCTGACGATTCTCGCTGGCAATGCTACGAATCTCAGCAAGACGCTCCTCAACCTGCAAAACCAGGCGGCGGTAAGGGTATTTAACAAACTCGAACGAGGAAGCCGGGTATTTGTGTTTGCCATTGCCCTTGGCAATAGTAAGGGGCGCGAATTTGTTTTTTTGCCCATGCAGTGGCACCAGTTTGCACCAGTAGATCGAGTACGCATTCGGGCTCGTTTGCTTGATTGACACGGCAGCTACAACAGATCTGGCCCCAGTCTTTTTGTACAGCTTCATGGACGCATCCACATAGCTTGTTACCAGGCGTCTCGCGTCCACCAACAACTGCTCATATTGCTGATCCAGCAAGGCGACTATCGCTTGCGGTTCTTTGCTCATGGCCAAAGCTCCAACTGCTTCTAGAGCCCAAATGGTGGCATCTCATCCGGTATCAAAAATTCGCTTTCAGGCGATGTTACCGTCAGAAATTTACGGAAGCGGAGTTGGCAATGCACCGCTGCCGCTCTGCCGCGCGTTAGATGGGCGGCAGATGACGACATTGCAGACGTACAGCAACATTACGTGCAAAGGATGCACAACAGACGACGACGGATGCCCTGGCTCGAGATTGAACAGAATCAACGAATGCCAAAGTGACGATAAGCAGGCAATGGCCAAGAGCTGATCCTTCTGATCGACGGCTTCCGCCCCAAGCCGGATCTTTACCGCTCGCGCTTCGAACATTGCGGTGTTGGTTCGCAAACATTCCCAACCACAAGCAGAATGGCAGTTGCGCAAAACAAAAACGGTTATGACCCGCCTTTCCCGACTGGCGAATGCAAAGTCGTAGGCAGCGCACGGGTAGCACGGAGTTCTTCCGCGATAATGGTCGCCTGCTGCAGAGCGGCACTGTCAAGAAACGAAGCGTTCAGATCGAACGTGATGGCATCGTCGTCGGAGCTTTCCTTTATCGCATAGGGCCCGAAGAGGATGTCGTTGCTTCCCTCAACATGGGGCTGGAAACGTGACAGGGGATTACGACTGTCGTTCCCATTGTGTATCGCTATCGCGGAACCATTGTCGCTATACATGGTACGCAGAACGGAGGGATCGCGCTTGCCGCTAATCCATTGCCGGGGCGTGACAGGATCGCCGTCCATTACTAGGGGCACGCGCAAGAGGTAAATTACCTCGTCCGCGTCCTCGAGCCTACTGAACGCAGCATCATAGTCCGGCTGCCTACCCAACACGCAGTCGATGTCCACCTGTATGTCGAAGAAGGCCACTTTGCCGGCATTCGCTCGCACGTCATAAAGGAGATCCAGAAGTTTTGGGCTACCTTGGTCAGCCGCGGTAGGGCAGAACGTGTACCAGCCGGAAATGACGGGCATCTCAACACCTATCACTGCTGGCGTAATAGCTGGCTCTGCCTGGCTCGGAATTGCTTTCTGGGAACTGTTTGCTGCCGGGGATGCCACAGAGCCTGACACTTCTGATCCAGGAGGAGGTGCGCTGTCAACTGCAGGACCCTCATGCAACAAAGCCCATAATCTAGGCTTTGTACGAAAAGTATTGCCGCATGCAACGTAGGCTGCAGGCCAAGGTGACCATGGCTGCAAAGCTCTTGGCCAGCTTGTCATAGCGAGTGCCGATCCTGCGATTTTCTTTCAGCCAGCCAAACATCCGCTCAATGATGTTCCGTTGCCGGTATTTGGGCCGGTCAAACAGTCGGGGCAAGCCAGGTCGAGGTTTGCGCGGCATAGCGCGCAATGGGATTACCGGCTGCATTCGGTAACGGTCGCAG
>NZ_JAFLWU010000025.1:0-92717 GCF_017316265.1 Pseudomonas sp. Marseille-Q1929 | reverse complement strand
CCCCAAAACGAACCTTCCTACAAACCAATCTAAACAAACAGTTTAGCCACCAAATCCCCACCCCATCCCTCCGCTGGCCCAAAACCTGCTTATTGAACACCGCACAATAAACCCGGCCTACAACCGGATCTTACGCTCAACCACTGCTGCCCAGGGCAGCTCGGGGAATGCTGATGTCCACAGTACCGCTTCACTCTTCCAACCATGGCCTGGCGCGTTCGCTCAAGGAGCGCCACGTCATGCTTATCGCGATCGGCGGGATTATCGGGGCCGGTTTGTTTTTGGGGTCGGGCAAGGCGATTGCCACGGCGGGGCCGGCATTGTTGCTGGCGTATGCGCTGTGTGGGGGGATGGTTTATTTGATCGCGCGGGCGCTGGGGGAGTTGTCGTTGTATCGGCCCAGCAGCGGTTCGTTTGCCACATATGCGGAGGAGTTTCTGGGGCCGCGGGTGGCCTTTATCACGGGGTGGTCGTATTGGATGATCTGGATTCTGGTGGGGTGTTGGAGGTCACCGGGATCGGTCTGTTGATGAAGTATTGGTTCCCGGAGTTGCCGCAGTGGATTCCAGCGCTGGTCACCACGGCGGTGTTGATGGTGATCAATCTGTTTGCGGTGAAGACCTTTGGCGAGGTGGAGTTCTGGCTGGCGTTGATCAAGGTGTTGACGATTGTCGGCTTGATTGGCGCGGGGTTGGCAATTCTGCTGCTGGGCTGGGAGACGTCGGCACCAACCGCGCCGTCGGTGGCTAATCTCTGGCGCCATGATGGTTTTTTTCCGAATGGCTGGAGTGGCTTTTGGTACGCGGTGCCGGTAGCCGCTTTTACCTTTGCCGGGGTTGAGGTGATTGGTTTGGTGGCGGCGGAAACGGCTGAGCCGCAGCGGACGTTGCCGCGCGCGATCAATAGCATTCTGTGGCGGATGGCGATTTTTTACCTCGGGTCGATTGCGGTGATCATGGCGCTGTATCCGTGGAATCAGATCGATACCGCACAAAGCCCGTTTGTGATGGTGTTCGACAGTATTGGCCTGGGTGTCGCCGCCGGGTTTATCAATTTTGTGGTGATCAGTGCGTTGGCGTCGTCGTGCAACACCGGGTTGTTTGCCACCAGCCGCATGCTGTTTGCGCTGTCGCATATCCAGCAGGCGCCGCGTCAGTTGCAGGTGTTGAGTGCGAACCAGGTGCCGGCCCGTTGCTTGATGGTCTCGACGGCGATCTTGCTGGTGGGGGTGCTGCTGAACTACTTGATCCCCGAAAGCATTTTCAGCCTGTTGATCACCGGGATTCTGGGCCTGTTGATCTGGGTGTGGGTGGTGATCATCACGGCGCACATGGCCTATCGCCGCAAGGTACTGCGCGGTGAGGCGCTGCAGGTGGCTTATCGCCTGCCCTGGCCCACGTTCAGCAGTGTGCTGGTGTTGGGTTACTTGGGTGTGCTGACGGTACTGGTGATTCGCGACCCGGAGACCCGCGCAGCGTTTTACGTGGCGGCCGCCTGGTTTGGATTGTTGCTGCTGGTGTATCCGAAACGCGCTGCCGTGAAGAAGGAGGTGAGTGATGTCTGGAACGCCTGAACTGCAGCGCTGCATCGAGCGTTACACCCAAGCCAACCCCAACAGCGCCCGGCAGCTGGAAAACGCCGCGCGAGTATTGCCCGGCGGCAACACACGCTCGGTATTGTTTTACGAACCGTTTCCGTTGGTGATGTCGGGGGGCAACGGCTGTTTTCTCGATGATCTGGATGGGCACCGCTATGTGGATTTCCTCGCCGAGTACACGGCGGCG
The DNA here is from genome assembly GCF_017316265.1 of Pseudomonas sp. Marseille-Q1929. Classification (NCBI taxonomy): domain Bacteria; kingdom Pseudomonadati; phylum Pseudomonadota; class Gammaproteobacteria; order Pseudomonadales; family Pseudomonadaceae; genus Pseudomonas; species Pseudomonas sp. Marseille-Q1929. The sequence continues at coordinate 90,933 of NZ_JAFLWU010000025.1, read as the reverse complement.
CTGTATGGACACTCCCACCCGGCGATCACTCACGCGCTGACAACAGCGATGGCAAACGGCTTGAATCTCAGCGCCCATACAGAGCTGGAAGCGCGGCTGGCCACGTTGATCGTTGAGCGTTTCAGCTGTATCGAGCAGGTACGCTTTACCAACTCCGGAACCGAGGCGAATCTGCTCGCGCTGGCGGCAGCGAAGGCCTACAGCGGGCGCAGCCGGATCATCGCGTTTAACGGCGGCTATCACGGTGGGGTGCTGAGTTTTCATGGACCGACCACCGCGATGAATGTGCCGCATCAGGTGGTCCTGGCCGACTACAACGACCTGCACAGTGTCGAGCGGGTGTTCCAGGAACACCGTGGCGAGGTTGCGGCAATCCTGGTAGAGCCGATGCTCGGTGCCAGCGGCTGCATCTGCGCCGAGAGCGGTTTCCTTGAAGGCTTGCGGGCAATGAGCCAGGCCCATGGCGCGCTGCTGATCTTCGATGAAGTGATGACCTCGCGCCTCGGCCCCGGAGGTTTGCAGGAAAAGCTCGGCATTCACCCCGACCTGATCACCTTGGGCAAATACCTCGGCGGCGGCATGCCCTGTGGCGTGCTCGGTGGACGCAAAGACATCATGGCGCAGTTCGACCCGCGTCACGGCGGCCTCTCCCACGCCGGCACCTTCAACAATAATGTGCTGACCATGGCCGCGGGCATCGCTGGGTTGGAGCAGGTGTACACCCGCGAAGCGGCATTGCATTTGAACGCCCGGGGTGACCGCCTGCGCGGGCAACTCAACGAAGTGCTGGCAAAGATGCCGATGCAATTTACCGGGCAGGGCTCGGTGATGAACCTGCATCCCACCGCCTTGCCGATCCGCAGCCCGTGGGATATCCCGCCGGATCGAAACAACCTACGGGATCTGTTCTTCTTTCACCTGCTCGAATGTGGGATCTACAGTGCACGGCGCGGACTATTTGCGCTGAGTTTGCCGTTGACCGAGCGCGAGTTGACCCGACTGGTGGTGGCAACACAGGCGTTTGCCGAGCGCTACGGCGGCCGTTGAGGCCCACCCGCAAGAGCGACAGCGAATCGGTGACCCGCTATCCTTTCGCCGTCGCTCAACCGGAACAACAACAGCCATGACCAGCAAAACCGCAAACCCACGGGGCAGGCGCAAAAAGACTACGGGGGAAGAGCCGAAAAGCCTACTGAACAAAGACACCATCATCGCCGCGGCCCTCGCCCTGATCGACCGCGAAGGCCTGGATAAATGCAGCCTGCGCAACCTGGCCAGCAGCCTGGGCGTTTACCCGACGGCGATCTATTGGTACGTCTCATCGCGCGAACTGCTCTTGGGCGAAGTGTTGGCCAAAGTCCTGGAAAACGTAGCGCCCGAGCCTCAGGTGCGTTGGCAGGACTACCTGCGTGCCGCCATGGTCAACTGCCATGACGCCGTGCGCCAACACCCGAATGTCGCGCCGTTGCTGGGGGCGCAATTGGTATCCAACACCCGCACAGACTTCACATTGGTCGAGGGCGTCTTGGCGGCGTTACAGCAAGCCGGTTTCAGTGGGCCATCGCTGACCGGCGCCTACAACACCTTTATCGCTGCCCTTGCCGGCTTCACCACCCTGGAGTTCGCGCCGCTGCCGGAAGACACCGACGCGTGGCAATGTCAGGTGCAGGAAAGCCTGCAAGCGGTAGATGCCGAGCAGCACCCGACCCTCGCACAAAATATGCACCAGTTAAGCAATCGAGGTTTCAGCCTGCGCTGGCAAAACGGCGTGCAGGCGGCACTGGATGAAAGCTTTGGGTTTTATGTCGAAACCTTCCTCTGCGGGCTGGAAAGCCTGGCTGCCCGCCGCTGAAAAATCACACAACAAAAGAAGAAAGGCGGACAATTGTACGACGTACAATTTATCGCTACAGTCCGCCACGTATGAGCACCCCATGACCCGAACAACAATAACGTCAGAGGCCTTTTATCGTGGCGACCGCATTCAACGACGTGGCCCAGGGCCAACTGCTCTGGCAGCCTTGCGCTGAACAAATCCAACACACCCGTTTAGCCCATTACCTGGAGTGGTTGCGACACGAACGTGGGCGCACTTTTGTTGACTACCACGGGCTGTGGCAGTGGTCGGTCAATGACCTGGAGGGGTTCTGGCAATCGATCTGGGATCACTTCCAGGTGCAGGCCAGCAGCCCCTACCACGCGGTGCTGGGTGATCGAGCGATGCCAGGCGCCCAGTGGTTTCCCGGCGCACGGCTGAACCTTGCCGAACACATTTTGCGCAACGAGCAGGCAGGCGATGCGCTGCTCTACCTGAATGAAACGACCGCTTTGCAGGGCCTGCCCTGGGGTGATTTTTGCAAGCAGGTACGCACGCTCGCCACTTATCTGCGCGAGTCTGGCGTGATGCCCAGCGATCGGGTGGTGGCCTACCTGCCAAACGTCCCCGAGGCCATGATCGCGCTATGTGCCTGCGCGGCCATCGGCGCGATCTGGGCCAGTTGCTCGCCGGATTTCGGCGCGGAAGGTGTGCTGGATCGCGTGCGGCAATTGGCGCCCAAAGTGCTGCTGGCGGTGGATGGTTATCGCTATGGTGGCAAGGTGTTTGACCGGCGTGAGCAAGTCCGCCAAATCGCCCGCGAGCTGGACAGTATCGAGCAGGTCATCGTGCTGCCGATGGTGTTTCCCGATGAACCGCTGACACTGGGCAACGCCATTGACTGGCATGTATTGCACGCACGTCCTACGGTAGCCGCCGCCGATTTCCACTGCGCGCAACTGCCCTTCGATCACCCCTTATGGGTGCTGTTTTCGTCTGGCACCACCGGCCTGCCCAAAGCCATCGTGCAAAGCCATGGCGGGATTCTGCTGGAGCAATTGAAAGCCCTGCACCTGCACCTGGATTTTCGCCCCGGCGATGCGGCATTCATCTTCACCACCACCGGCTGGATGATGTGGAACACCCTGTTCAGCGCTCTGCTCTGCGGCGTTCGCCCGGTTCTCTACGACGGCCATCCCACCTGGCCGAACAGCGATACGCTGTGGCAAATCCTGCAAGACAGCCGCGCCAGTTTTTTCGGCACCAGCCCCACCTACATCGAGCTGATGAATCGCCAAGGCGTGGTGCCCGGTGAGCGTTTTGACTTGCACGCGCTACGCACGGTGATGCCCGTTGGTTCGCCGGTGTCGCCACAATGCAACGCCTGGTTTTATCGAAACCTGAAGTCGGACATTTGGGTCACCACGGGCAGCGGCGGCACGGACATATGCACGGGTTTGGTCAGCGGCGTGCCGACGCTGCCGGTCTATGCCGGTGAAATCCAGGCGCGCGCCTTGGGGGTGGACGCCCACGCGTTTGACGAGAACGGGCAACCACTGATCGATCAAGTCGGCGAGCTGGTGGTGACGTCACCCATGCCATCAATGCCGGTATGTTTCTGGAATGACCTGGCGGGCGAACGTTATCGGCAGAGCTATTTCCAACCGTGGCCCGGCGTGTGGCGCCATGGGGATTTTTTCTTGCTGAATGCGCGCGGCGGCTGCCAGGTACTGGGGCGGTCGGACGCGACCTTGAACCGCTACGGCGTGCGGATTGGCACGGCGGAAATCTACCGGGCACTGGAGCCGATCACCGAGATCGACAACGCGCTGATCGTCAATCTGGATTTGCCTGAAGGTGGGTTCTTCATGCCGCTGTTTGTGCAACTGCGCCCGGGTGCGCAGTTGGATGAAGCATTGCAACAACGCGTGTGCAATTGCCTGCGCCAGGCCTGTACACCTCGGCATGTGCCGGACCAGGTCATCGCCGTGCCGCTGATTCCCCTGACCCTCAGCGGTAAGAAAATGGAAGTGCCGGTGCGCCGGATCCTCATGGGCCACGATCCGCACACCGTGGCCAATCCAAGCGCCATGCGTGATCCGCAGGCACTGGCGTTTTTTATTGAGTACGCCCAATCATGAAGGGCAAAGCCTTTATCGTCGGGGCCTATGAACACCCCACACGGCACGCGGTGGACCGCTCCCTGGCACAACTGCATGCCGACGTCGCCCGAGGCGCACTGGCCGATGCAGGGCTGAGCCTGGGCGATGTTGACGGCTATTTCTGCGCCGGCGACGTGCCGGGTTGGGGCGCACCGGGTGTAGGACCGTTCTCCATGGTCGAGTACCTGGGCATTCAACCCCGCCACTTGGAGACTACCGAGAGCTGGGGTTCGTCCTACCTCCAGCATGTCGCCCAGGCCACACGCGCAATCGCCGACGGGCGCTGCACCGTCGCTTTGATCACCCAAGCCGGGCGACCACGTGCCGAGCGCCTGCGACCCGACGCCAACCACCGCGACCAACCGCAAACCACCTGCGAAGCACCTTTTGAAATGCCCTACGGCGCCGCTGTGATCAACCTCTACGCAATGTGCGCAATGCGCCATCAGTACGAACACGGCACCACCGCCGAGCAGTTGGCCTGGATCAAAGTCGCGGCGTCGCACCATGCCCAGCACAATCCACAGGCGATGTTGCGCAACCCGGTTTCGCTAGCCGACGTGCTGAACTCGCCGCTGATCGCCGCCCCCTTGCGCCGCCTGGATTGCTGCGTGATCAGCGACGGCGGCGGTGCACTGGTGGTGGCTCATCCGTCCATCGCCCGAACGCTCAAGCGGCCGCTGATTGCCCCCATCGGCGCGGGGTATTCGATCAGCCACCTGAACGGCGGGTACTTCGACCTACTGGCCTCGGGCGGGGTGAAATCCGGCGCCGCAGCCTTCACCGAGGCGCGACTCAAACCTAGCGATATTGGCTACGCCTCGCTGTACGACAGTTTCACCATCACCGTTTTAATCCAACTGGAAAACCTCGGCTTCTGCACACCCGGCAGGGGCGGCGCGTTTGTCGCCGACGGCAAACTAATCAGCGGCGTCGGCACGCTGGCCGTCAACACGGATGGCGGCGGGCTGTGCAACAACCACCCCGGCAACCGCGGCGGCATGGCCAGGCTGATCGAGGCCGTGCGCCAACTGCGCGGCGAAGCCCACCCCGCCGTGCAACGCCCCGACTGCGCGCTGGCCCTGGCCCACGGCACTGGCGGTTTACTGGGGTCGCGGCACGGCAGCGCGACCCTGATCCTGGAGCGATGCTGACATGCCACTGACCTCACCCCACATCACCCCAGAAAGCGCGCCATTCTGGGACGCCGCCAATCGTGACCAGCTGTTGCTGCGCCGTTGCCTCGACACCGGCAAACCCTACTACTACCCCAGAGATCACAGCCCGTTTACCGGGACTGCAAACACCGACTGGATTGTCGCGAGCGGCAACGCCACCTTGTACAGCTTCAGCTACAGCGGGCGGGACGACGAAACCCACTGCATCGCGTACGTGACACTTGATGAAGGGCCGACGCTGTTGTCGCTCGTCCAGTGCGACGAGCCGCAGCAGTTACGTATCGGGCAACGCCTCACAGTGGCTTTCGCACCCGCAATCAACGGACAGAAAATACCGGTGTTCCAATTGCCGCCTTCAGGTGACGGTATGACGCTCAATCCAATATCAAATGCGGCAAAAACCGACTCGAGTCCTTCGTGATCAAACTATTGTCTTCCCGCACGCCAATCCCCGCCGCCTGATCCCCAATCACCCAAGAACCAATCAGCGTATAGCTGTCGCCAAATCGCGGCAGCGGCGCAAATTCCTGAAGGATGAACGGCGCATCGGTGTAGGGACCGTCCTCTTTCACGATCAGCCCATCAACCGTTTGCAGCTCGATGTTCGCCCCTTCCCGCGAGAAGAACGGCTTGCGCACCCAGCCCTTCGGCACGGCTTTGCCCGGGTCGGTATCCAGGTGCGCCGCGAGCAAGTTTGGGTGGCCTTGGTTGAATTCCCACAACAACGGCAGGATGCCTTTGTTGGAGAGGATGGATTTCCACGCAGGCTCGAAGAACTGTGTGTCGCTCTGGGCAATTGCGGCACCAAACGGTTCATGGAAGATAAACTCCCAGGCGTGCAGCTTGAACAGGTGGGGAATCCAGCGATCCTCAAGATCAACGAAGCGGCCTTCGCTGGTCAGGCCGATGTCTTCGATGTCGATATGACGTGATTCGATGCCGACTTTTTCCGCGACGAGGCGCAGGTAGTCGGTGGTGCCTTTGTCTTCGACCGAGTCTTTCATCGAGGCGAAGTAGAACGGCTGGTTGACCTGCAACTGGGCGAAGGCCTGATGCAGTTTGGTGTCGATACTGTTGAACTGGTCGGCGTGCTTGGGCAACAGGCCGCGTTCGATGCATTGCTCCAGCCAGCCCCATTGAAACGCCGCGGCTTCGTAGAGGCTGGTCGGTGTGTCGTAGTTGAGTTCGAGCAGTTTGGCGGGGCCGCTGCCGTTGTAGGAAAAGTCCATGCGCCCGTACAGGTGCGGGTGGCCTTCGAGCCATGAGGTGCGGATCATGTCGAAGAACGGCGCGGGAATGCTCAAGCGCTCCAGCAGTTCTTCGCTCTGGACCACGCGGGCCACGAGGTCCATGCACATGTCATGGATCTCGGTGGTCGGGTCTTCCAGGTCCTGCTCGATTTGCTTGAGCGTGAACTGGTAGTACGCGCTTTCGTCCCAGTAGGGTTCACCGTCGATGGTGTGGAACAGAAAGCCGAGGCTGTCGGCGGTCTGTTTCCAGTCGTGACGTTCTGCGCATTGGATTTTCTTCATGGCCTGCCTTCCTTAACTGCTCGACCCGCCACCCCAGCCACTGCGTGCGCTGGCCTTGCTGCCGAAGCCACCACGGGAGGTGGCCGACGCAACGGAGCTCGACTTGCTGGACGAGCGCAGTGTGTTCGAGTAATTGCTGCTGCCATACCTGGCCTGGTTCGAGCGGCCGAAGGTCGCGCCGTTCGAGACGCGCTGGTTGAGCGTTGACGAGCCGTAGTTGCCACGATCATCGCGGTAGCGGTACACCGGCTCGGAGCGGTAGCTGTTGCGATTGTTGCTCAGCATGTTGCCGATCAGCAGCCCGGTCAGCAGGCTGCTGGTGGAGAAGCCTGAGCCGCCACTGTTGGCCTGTGAGCCCGCCACTTGGGCGTTGGCCGCGTCTACCTGGGATTGCGTCACCTGGCCTTCGGCAGTCAGTTCGAAACCGCCCAGCCTGGGGATGAATTTGCCGGTGGAGTCCTGCTGGCACCAGTCGGCGACAAAGTCGGCGTCACAATCGGTCTGGCTGTCGTATACCGGCGCAATGCGGCGGTGCTCGGCCATGGCCGTCATGTAGGCGTCCGAGCAGACATCCACCGGAAGTTTTTCATCGGCACATTGCTGAACCGACTGGAAGTTGTACTTCTTCTGCAAATCGTAGGTTTTTTCCGTCGGCCCGCAACCGGATATCGCCATGGCGACCGACGCTGCCAGCGACAGCTGGACATACTTGCTTCGTTTCATCGGGAGCTCCGTGCGCGATCAGTTCTGGGTAGGCGTCATGCACGCGGCATTCAACATGCCGACGCTGATGGCCACAGCGGCCACGTAGATGCCGGCCGCGAGTTCGCCGTTCTTGATGCGCTCGGAGGTGCCTTTGAGCACCAGGCTGGTCAGCAAAAACGCCAGCAGTTGAACAACTGCCGCGATCACCGCCCATACGGCAAAGTCGAGAAGGCTGATCGAATAGGCAATCACGTTGCTGGCCGGAATGGCGAAACCGATGATGGCGCCGCCCAGGGCGACCGCTGCGGAAACGTTGCCGGCACGGATCAGTTCAAACTCCTTGTGCGGGGTCACGCGGGTATAGATGAACTGGAACAGGCCGAACAGCACGGCAGCCCCCAGGATGTAGATGACAAACCCGAGCACGGCCGCTTTGTTCAGGGAAATGGAGAGAGCTTCTAGCATGGGTGGCTTCCTTTTTTAGAGCGCATTCAAGTCGGTTGTGTACAGCGAAATGCCCAGCGACGTGCTCAGGCTGATAGTGCCTTCGGCGTCTTCTTCGACGGAAAACAGCAGGAACTCGCGCCGATCAGTCAGACCGGTCTCACGGGCATATAGCATCGAGCGATGCTCGACGCTGTAGGAATCCTCGGGACTGATCACCTGCTCGCTCATCGCCACCAATTCTGTCTGGCCGTCTTCGCTGCCCCACACACGGGTGTATTCGACGCCGTCATGGGTGTAGGCCGGCAACCCGATTAAGCTCTGCGGCCCCGCCAGTCGGCGCAGTTCAGCTTCGCTGCCAATAGTGATGTAGCTCAGGTAGTTGAACAGGATCACTGACTCCACCTGCCCGGCGATGTCGCCCGTGGTGTGCACCTGCAACCAGTAATCCTCGTCGTTCATGTAATAGCGCGACAGCCAGGTCGATTGGCCGAGGTCCACGGTGCCGTTGCTCCAGATTTCCTGGGAACCGGGGATGACCACCGAGGTATGCCCGTCGAGCAACAATTTCAGGGTGGTGTCGAACATCACGCCTTTGCCCGGAGCCAGGCCCAAGGGGCCGGTGGTCGGCAGCGCCTGGCCGGCAGCCTGTGCCGGCTCAGCGTGCGCATTCGGGGCTTCAAGCCCCATCAACTGTTTAAACCATCCCATTGGAAATGTCCTTGAGGCGGGTGGAGGCGATGTAGAAGAGTTCACCACCCTCAACGCGCGTAGCGCTGGGTGGGTTGATCGAGGGCTGCTGAGCCCCTTTGGCGCGATAGCCGATAAGGGTGGCGTTGTGGCGTTCTTTCATCTGCGCGTACAGCTCGCCAAACGTGGCTTCAAAGGCCTCGGGCAACTTCATCAAGTATTGGGTGGCGCCTTGGCCCACACACAACAGCTCATTGATGACCACTGACGAGCCGGGATCCTGGGAGGCGCGCACCAGCATCTCGATGGCCATGCTTGAGGTGCATTCCAGGCGCGGGGCGTAGGAGCTGGCGAGTGCGGCAATTTCACTTTCATTGAAGTGGGCGACCACATGGCCGACGGGATTCAACTGATTCACCGCCAGCACCGTGGCCAGCGTCAGATCGTCAGACGGGGTGCGCACCAGCACACGCTCAGCGCCGGGAACACCCGCACGCAGCAACAACGCCGTGGAGGACAGGCTGTCGCCACGGATAAACGCCGCTTTGCCCGGCATCGGGTTTTCGTCGAGGGTGCAGTCGCAGATGACGATCAGGTTGTCGTTCGAGGTTTCGTCTTGCAGCAACAACTCGATGACTCGCTCACTGGACGCGCCTTCCCAACCAATGAGCACCGTATGGCCGAGGTTGCCGGTGAAATCGCCTTTGCCCTTCATGCCTTTTCTCCATGCATCGATGACACTGCTGGTGGTTTTGCCGATGGCGGCCGTCAGCAGTGCTATGCCGCCGAGCATGATCCAGGCGGCCACAAAAACCCGCCCCGCGGAGGTCTGCGGCGCGAGGTCGCCATAGCCGACGGTCAGTGTGGTGGTGAGATAGAAGTAAACAAACGTGGCGAAGGTGGTGAGGTGGTGTTCGCCCAGCACCACCAGCCCCAGATAAGCCGTGCTCAGGTGCACACCCAGGGCGATGACCAGACCGGCCCAGCCGAAGCGGTGAACGAGGGATGAGGCGTACCTGCGCAACAAAAGAAAAATCGACATTCTGCCCCTGACTCCCTGGGTACTTGTCATCGCCTGGATGCTCAAGTGCATTCAGCCGGCATTAAACCTGCTGCGTGGCGTAGAGAGAAGTACCTTGGCTGCAATAAATCCGGCGAGCGCACCAAACAGATGCCCTTCGAAGGACACCCCCTGACGAGGCAGGAAACCCAGGATCAGGCCCCCATAAAGTAGCGCCACGACACCGGCCGTGATCAGGTTGCGCCAGCTCCGGTGGAACCAGGCACGCGACAAAAGATAAGCCCACAGCCCGAAGACCCAGCCGCTGGCTCCCACGTGCACACCCGCAAAGCCGAACAGCCAGACCAGTGAGCCACCCAGCACGATAATGATCGCGCTGACGGTGAAGAACCGGTTGAACCCTTCAAGCATGACCAGAGTGCCCAGTATCAAAAAGGCAATCAGGTTCGCACTGAGGTGGGCAAGCGACCCGTGCAGGAACGGAGACGCGAGGATGCCGAACAACCCGTGTAGCGTTCTCGGAACCAGGCCGAATGCCATGAGGCTATAGCCGGTCGCCATATTGAGCAATTGCAGCACGACCATAGACAAGGCCAGGCCTGCGACTACTTTGAAACCCTTCAGGGCGTCCATCCTGACCTCGACATAAAAAGAAGGGCAGAGACTGCCCTTCCTGTTGCGACGCTGTTTACTCCGCCGACTTTTGCTTCAGGCGCTCCAGAATCGCATTGGCGCTGCCTTCGTTTGGCGTGATACCGGCTTCGCGCAGTTTGCGCTCCAGGTCAGTGCCCGACGACGCCTCGGCCAGTTCATCCTGGGCTTGCAGTTCAGCGGCGCGCTGCTGCTGCTTGGCCTGCAAGCGGTTCAGCGTACCGACGGCGGTCTCCAACTTGCCATTGGCACCACCACTGGCGATGGACGAGCTGACCTGAGCCTTCTGCACGCTCTCACGCGCCTTGGCCATGTCCACTTGCTGGCGCAGGCTTTTGATCCGGCTTTCGGCCTTGGTGATGTCCTTGCGCATGCTCTCCGCGTAACCACCAAACTCAGTGGCCTGCTTTTGCTCGACGTCCCGCTCGTTGGTCAGGGTCGAAATGGCTTCGGCCACTTCCAGGGCCAGGTCTTCACGATTGGCCTGGATGGCGGCCATCGCCTTGGACTCCAGGTCCTTGATCTTGGCGTCGTACTCGCTGACGCGATCAGTCGCCAGTTTGTGCTTGGCCATGATGCTGACCAACTCACGCTTGGCGTTGGCGAGCGCGGTGTCGGCGTCGCGGATTTCCTGGTCAAGGATGCGCAGGGCCTGCTGGTCAACGATCGATTCGCCGACTTCGCTGGCACCGCCACGCAGCGCGGTGAACAATTTGCTCCAGATGGACTGAGTCATTGGATACTCCCGAATACTTAATTGAAGAAACGTTCGAAGGCTTCGCTGGCGCGCTGCACGTTGTCGACCAGGGTTTTCACCTCGGTCACGATGTTGGTCAGGCTGGAGTCTGAACTCAGCGCGCCGAACATGTTGTAGACAACTTGCCCGTTAGGCATGGACTCGATACCGATCGAGGACAGCGGGAACATTTCCCGGCTGCGCAGCACGGCGTCATTGAATGCCGACACGTCGTTGATGGACTCGACGTCCACCAGCACGGTATCCACGATGATCTGCTCGCCCACCACCGCGATGTAAATCGGCAAGCCACCGAAGTCGTTCATTTCCAGCTTGATGCTGGACTCGGAGCCTTGAACCAGAGAAAGCGTAATGTCATTGGAAACCACGTCGTCCAGGGCCTGGAGAGCCGTGAAGAGGCGATCGATATTCCAGTTGGTACCTGCGCTCATGTAAATCTCCGACATGAATGAGCCAGCCAGAATCGGCTGGCGGAGCTGTTTCTCCATCTGCTTGAGCAGGCTTCGGTTTTCGGGAAGCACCCAAGTCTCGTGTTTCACATAACCGGCGGCCGCCAGGCCCGCGCGCATCTGCTTCATGTAGAAGCTCGATGGTTTTTTTGCGGACGGTTTCAAGCGCTCTCCTTGAAGGCTTGCTGAATCGGAATCGGACCCGGCGGACGGGCTCGATGGAGAGCTGCTTTTCATACTACTGACCTCGTTGTGAAAAACTCACGCGTGAGAAAATCTACAGGCAATTTTCGCCACGCTCAATAGCTCACGCGTGAGATTTTTTGTCTTACTTTTTCCGGTGAAAGAAAACACCAATACAGAACGCTAAACACCCATTGTCTCTTTTGAGTTGACGGTATTACCCGTTTCAGCCGATTTATCCGCCGACACCCACCCATTAATCTGTGCCCATGTTGAACGCAACGCCCAACCAACCTAAACAAAAAAGGATTCAACCATGAGCACGCCAACCTACAACCGCTTGAACAAAGACGACGCCATCGTACTGCTGGTCGATCACCAGACCGGCCTGATTTCCCTGGTGCAGGACTTCTCGCCCAACGAGTTCAAGAACAACGTGCTCGCCCTGGCAGACCTGGCCAAGTTCTTCGAGCTGCCGACCATCCTCACCACCAGCTTCGAGCAAGGCCCCAACGGCCCGCTGGTACCGGAGCTGAAAGAGATGTTCCCGGACGCGCCTTACATCGCCCGCCCTGGCCAGATCAACGCCTGGGACAACGAAGACTTCGTCAAGGCGATCAAGGCCACCGGCCGCAAGCAGATCATCATTGCCGGGGTGGTCACCGATGTGTGCGTCGCGTTCCCGACCCTGTCGGCACTGGCGGAAGGCTTTGATGTGTTTGTGGTCACCGATGCCTCGGGCACGTTCAACACCACCGTGCAACAGGCCGCATGGAGCCGCATGACCCAGGCCGGCGCGCAGATGATGAACTGGTTCTCGGTGGCCTGTGAGCTGCACCGCGACTGGCGCAACGATATCGAAGGCCTGGGCAACCTGCTGTCTCAGCGCATTCCGAACTACCGCAACTTGATGAATGGTTACTCGGCGCTGACGGCGCGCAAGGACTAAACACCGCGCGTTAAACAAAATGCCTGCCTTGAAAAAGCAGGCTTTTGTTGTTTGTGCAGCAGGCTGTTGCACAAATGCCGCCCTTGACTCTCCCCTATACAGCACCCCCTACCCTGAATCCTCCCTTTCAGGACACCCCACCATGCCCCACCGCATCCTGGTCATCCTCGGCCACCCCGCCACCACCAGCTTCTGCGCCGCCCTCGCCGAGACCTACACCCACAGTGCAAAAAACGCCGGTCACGAGGTGCGTGTCTTACGCCTGGGCGAGCTGGATTTCGACCCGATCCTGCACAACGGCTACACCCAGATCCAAGCCCTGGAACCCGACCTGCTCAGCGCCCAGGCCGACATCCTCTGGGCCACTCACCTGACCTTCGTGTTCCCGATCTGGTGGGGCGGTATCCCGGCGTTGTTGAAAGGCTTTATCGACCGTATTTTCCTACCCGGCTTTGCCTTCAAGTACCGCGCGGGCAAGGCATTCCCCGACAAGCTATTAGCTGGTAGGACTGCACATTTGTTGGTGGCCCTGGACACGCCGCCATGGTATTACCGCTGGTTCTACCGCATGCCGGGCGTGCATCAGATGCGCAAGACCACCCTGGCGTTTTGCGGGATCAAGCCGAGTAAGACGTTGCTGTTCGGGCCGGTATTGGGATCGACACCCGCACAACGGGAAAAATGGCTGCAACAGGCCGGCGCACTCGTGGGAAAAGGGAGTTTTCATGTACATCGGCAAAGCCGCGCAACTGTCAGGCACGACCATCAAGGCGATTCGGCACTATGAGGCGATTGGCCTGTTGCCGCCGCCCCAACGGGAGGGCCAGTACCGGGTCTATTCCGAGCAGAGTGTCGAGCTGCTGATGTTTATCAAGTGCGCGCAACAGCTGGGGTTCAAGCTCAAGGAGTTGCAGGAAATCCTCCACGACGACCCAGGAAATACGCTTGCGCAGCAACGTGCAGCACAGGCGATTACGCAGAAAAAACACGAGTTGGTCACGCAGATTGCAGCCCAGCAAAAGGTACTGGCCGGCTTGCTGGCCTTTGAGGCCAGCCTGGACGGTGCGCAAGGGCAATGCCAGTTCGAACGCCTGGTTGAAACTGGCCGCCCGTCACGGTCTTAGTTGAGCACGTCGCCCCATTTGCGTTGCACTTCACGTTCGCGGTCGACGCTGATACGGGTCAACGCGTCCACCCAGGCCACTGCGCCGTTGTTGGCTTCCCGCAGCAACGACATGATGTCGTCCATCTCGAAGTCGCCCGGTTCGGCGGTGTGGGTGTGTTCGTCCAGCATCTTCCTGACCAGTTCATTGAGCTGCTGCTTGCTCGCCACCTTTGTCATGATCAGCAACATGGGCATCACATCATCATCGACGTTAAAGGCGCTGGCGGGGTTGTGCTCTTCGTAGCAACTCAAAATGACGCCGAAACCGTTGAGGAAGCTTTCCAGAATCTTCTCTTGGCTGCGCACCGCCTCGGGCACTTTGTGGAAGGAAAAGCCGTACATCAGGGCCAAGGCAAAAAAGACCTGGTCCTCGACTTTCTTGTCGGGGAAGCCGATCAGTTTTTCGGCTTTGGGCAGCAGCGCGTCAAGGAAACCGATGGGCAACTGCCAGATGAATTCGGCCTCCGGGTCGTCGTGCAGTTCTTGCTTGAGCTCCTGCAAAATCGCGCGCAAGGCCTCGATCGGTTTTTGCCCCGGGCGCACCTCGGGCTCGTCGTCCATCAGCAGGTCGTCGAGGTCGGCGTGATAGCCACGGCTCACCGGCGTGATATCCGGCAACGCGGCGATGCGTTCAGCTTCGCCGACCAGTAGTTTGTCGAGGAGCTTGTTGCGGTTTTCCAGCACGAAGCGCACGAAGGTTTCTTCCTTGAGCGCCAGGCGCACCACACCCGGCAGGAAGGCATAAATGAACCCGCCAAGCTTCTCGACGTTCGCATCATCACGCAACGCAGCGAGGGACGCTTCGCCGGTTTTCTCCTTGAGGAACGGCAGGATCTTCGGCTTGTTTTGCTCGATGGCGACGGCGACGTAGCCCAGCAGTTTGTCCTTGGCGCCGGCTTTTTTCTGTTGCTCGGCGGGGCTCTGTACGTCGGTGTCTTCGATGACTGCCAGGGCGAAGATTTCTTCGGCCTGCGCAGGCTCAGGTTCAGACGCGACGATCTGGGGCAGCGGGATGTCATCGCCCGAGGCTTGGCGTGCATCCACCAACGCTTGGTCGATCAGTGAGAAAAACTCGCCCAACTCCTTTTCGCCGACCTGGGTGAAGGACCCGACCTTACGCGCATTGATGTAAAGATCGCGCTTCTCCACCGACAGCCCTTCCAGGTGGCGCCAGAAAAACAGGCGCGGCGCTTCAAACACCATTTTCAGCGCCAGCTTGCTCTCGCCCATCAGCACGCCTTCCTTGGCGCCGCCGAACAGGGTGTCGTCGATCAGCACCAGCACTTCATCTTCACGCATATTGGCGCCGTAGGACTCCAGCGCCGCGTGCAGTTTTTTCTGCGGGATGTGCGGGCGCACATAGACGCGCTCCAGGCCCAGGCGCTCGGCCAGGTTGACCGTCATTTGCACCACGGCGTCGACTTGTGCAGCGCTCAATTCCTGGCTGCCGGCAGCCTTGGCTTCAGCGCGTTTGACCGAGGCCGGTGGCTGATCGGCGGACTGGCTGCGCATCCACTCCAGCACCAAGGTGAAGCACTGATTGAGATCGCCCTTGTCCGGCATGTTGAAGGCAATCGCCTGACGCTTGTTGAGGAAGAGTTTGCTGCCCTGAATCTCCAGGGACTGCACTTCGCTATAGGCATAGCTGACAGCGTCGCTGAAGGTTTCGCGGATCGCCAGGCAGTCGTGCCCGATCAAGCAACCATCCTTGCCGCTGCCGAACATGGTGTCGTCGATCAATACCACCACGTCGCTGGGGTCCAGCGTCAGATCGTAAGCCGCCAGGGCATTGCTCAGCAGCTTCTTGG
This sequence comes from Pseudomonas sp. Marseille-Q1929, assembly GCF_017316265.1. Lineage (NCBI taxonomy): Bacteria > Pseudomonadati > Pseudomonadota > Gammaproteobacteria > Pseudomonadales > Pseudomonadaceae > Pseudomonas > Pseudomonas sp. Marseille-Q1929. Next base: position 75,423 of record NZ_JAFLWU010000025.1, on the reverse strand, counting down.
GAATATTCGGCGCGACATGCACACGCCCCGAGCTTGAGTACTTTTTGGCCTGCAAGAACGCCAACAACGACATATCCCTATCTCCTCAAACGCGCTTTTTTTGCCTGCACTGTCCACGGGTGGCTGCAGGTCGTGGCGCAGAATAGCACTAGGCCATTACTGTGATAACCGCCTCTGCCACACACTGGCGTCGCGAACAGGTGTTCTTGCGACAATTTCTCATTAGCACTACCATCCCTTCCCCCACCCCCAGAGCGGCCCTTCCTGCCATGTCCGACGACCCCGGCAACCGCAACCTCGGCCCGCTCTATCGCCGTCACCGCAATGAACTGCTGGCTTACCTCACCCGCCGGGTGAACTGCCGCGAAACCGCCAACGACCTGCTGCAAGACGCGTTTATCCGCCTGATGAACAGCGAAGTCGCCAAGATCGGCAACGTGCGGGCCTTTTTGTACCGGATCGCCAACAACCTGAGCATCGACCATGCCCGCCGCAACCGCGTACGCGGCATTCGCGACGAACAGGAGCTGCAGGACCTGGCCGGTGACGCCGACCCGCAAGGCAGTGCGATCGCCGGAAATACCCTGGAGCATTTGCAGCGCCTGATCGATGGGCTGCCCTCGCCCACCCGTGAAGTGTTTCTGCTGGCCCGGGTCGAGCAACTGAGCTACAAGGAAATCGCCATTCGCCTGGGCCTGGATGCCCGTGCGGTCGAGCGGCATTTGAACAAGGCGATGGCCCATTGCGCGGCGGTCCTGCAAGGCAACGAGTCCCAATGAACAATCACCCTGCACCTTCGCCGTCCGAACGTGATCAGCAAGCGCTGGATTGGTGGACGTGCCTGCGCAGCGCAGACGTCAGCGCCGAGCAGCGCAACGACTACGAACTGTGGCGTGCGGACCCGCTGAATGCCAATGCCTACCAGAATGTGGAAATGCTCTGGCGCCTGCTGGAGCAACCGGCCCACGCAGTACGCCGCAGTGAACGACGCCGGCCGCTGCCGCGACGCACGCTGTATGCCGCCGCTGCCTGCGTGTTGCTGGCCTTCGCCACGCTGATGCTGGCGACACCGCCGCTGAACACCTGGGGCAGCGATTACGCCACGGCCACCGGGCAGCAGCAGGACATCGCCCTGGCCGACGGTTCACAGGTGCACCTGGACAGTGACAGCGCCGTCGATATCAGCCTCAACAACGATGAACGCCGCGTGCACCTGTTGCGCGGGCGGGCGTTCTTCGACGTGAGCCACGATGGCCGACCGTTCGTGGTGCAAACCGGCATTACGCGGGTGCGCGTGCTGGGCACGGCGTTTGCCGTCAGCCATGGCGCGGCCCAAGACGAAGTCACGCTGCTGCGCGGCCGCGTCGAAGTGATGGGCGGCGGGCAACATCAGGTGCTGCAACCGGGCGAACAACTCAAGGTCATCGAGGGCCAGGTGCAAGCGCCGCAAGCCGTCGATGCCGAGCGCCTGCTGGCCTGGCGCGACGGCCAACTGCGCGTGCGCAATGCACCGCTGCGCGAGGTGCTGGAGGAGTTGATGCGCTACCAGGGCGGCCGCGTGATCTGGCTCGACGAACAGGTCGGGCAACGGCCCATCAGCGCCAGCTTCAACTTGAACCAGATTGACAGCGCCCTCGACGCGTTGATCAGCACGCAAAAATTGCGCACCACCGCGCTGACCCGTCGCGTGCTGATCGTGCGCGGTTGAGCGTCACGCAAAAATTATTTTCACCTCCCACGGTAATTCGGCTGCCTGCTGCGTCTTACCCCGCACTTAGGAAGCATTATCATTTGTAGTCCGGGGAGGATGTATGCCGTATTCACAGGTCACGGGGTTCAACTACTTACCGCTGGCGGTCGCTTTGATGGCGGCCGGCTTGCCGCTTTCCTACGTCCAGGCGGCCACGCCGGTGACAAGCGCGGCGAGCAGCCAGCGATTGACGTTCAACATCGCCGCGCAATCGCTCACCGACGCGCTGGACCAGTTCGCCCAGCAAAGCGGCTACCAAGTGCTGTACGACGCTGCCCAAGCCAATGGCCTGCGGTCTGCTGAACTGCACGGCGACCATACGCCGCAGCAAGCGCTGGTCATTCTCACCGGCGGCACCCACGCCCGCTACAGCCAGCCAAACGCCAACAGTTTTGTGATCGATATCCCGGCCAGTGCGAGCGACACCCTGCAATTGGCGCCGGTGAGCATTTCCGGCAAGGCGCCCGGCTCCACCACCGAAGGCACCGGTTCCTACACCACGCAGTCGTCCAGCAGCTCCAACCGCCTGAACATCGCGCTCAAGGAAACCCCGCAGTCCGTCACGGTGATCACCCAACAGCGCATCGCCGACCAGAAACTCTCGAACCTGACGGACGCCATGGAGGCCACCTCCGGCATCACCGTGGTGCGCGAAGGCCAGGGCGCAGACTCCGACGCCTATTACTCGCGCGGTTTCGCCATCAGCAACTTTGAGATCGACGGCGTGCCTACCTCGTCGCGGATGGACAACTACACCCAAAACACCGCCATGTACGACCGCGTCGAAGTGGTCCGCGGCGCCACCGGCCTGATCAGCGGCATGGGCCAACCGTCGGCCACCATCAACCTGATCCGCAAGCGCCCCACCGCTACGCCCCAGGCCAGCATCAGCGGCGAAGCCGGCAGTTGGGACCGCTACGGCACGTCGGTGGACGTCTCCGGGCCGCTCACCGACGCCGGCAACATCCGTGGGCGCATGGTGCTGGACTACAAGAACCAGCACTCCTGGGTCGAACGTTATAAACAGGACACCAACCTGGTCTACGGCATCAGCGAATTCGACCTCAGCGACAGCACCCTGCTGACCCTGGGTTTCAGCTACCAGACCGTGCACACCAACGCGCCGCCGCGTAGCGGTTTCCCACTGTTCGACAGCGCTGGCGGGCGTACGGATTTCAAACGTTCCTACAACACCGCCACCGATTGGTCGTTCTACGATCACGACCAGACCAGCTATTTCGCGTCCCTGGAGCAGCAGTTCGATAACGGCTGGAGCGCCAAACTCGACTTCACCCGCACCGAGAATAAATACGATTCGGCCATCGACTTTCTCTCCGGCAACCCCGACCCGGTCACCGGCCTGGGCGGCGTGGTGATCCCCAACAAATTCCAGGGCAACCCCAAGCAGAATGCAATTGACGCCTATGTCACCGGCCCGTTCGAATTCCTCGGGCGCGAGCATGAATTGATCGCCGGGATGCAGCTGTCGCAAATCCGCAATACCAACGCCCCGGACTACGGCGGCTGGATGCGCGCCTGGACCGGCTACGACGGCACCCTCGGGCCGATCTACGACTGGAACGGCAGCGCGCCCAAGCCCGACTTCGAAAAGAAGGGCAAAGAGGACTTCAAGGAAAACCAGTACTCGGCCTACCTCACCTCGCGCTGGCACCTCAATGACGCCACCAGCCTGATCCTCGGCGGGCGCCTGATCAACTGGAAGCAGACTGACGACGTTACCTACAGCGCCGCGGGCTACGACGACATCCACCTCGACCGCGAAGAAAACGGCGTATTTATCCCCTACGGTGGCCTGGTCTACGACCTCAGCGACCGCTGGTCGGTATACGGCAGCTACACCAAGATCTTCAGCCCGCAAAGCGACCAGACCGTCAGCGGCTCCTACCTGGCGCCGCTGGAAGGCACCGGCTATGAGCTGGGCATCAAGGGCAGCTTCAATGACGACACGCTGAACACCAGCCTGGCGTTGTTCCGCCTGGAGCAAGACAACCTCTCACAGCCCGACGGCAACAAGCTGACGCCCACGCTGTTCCAAGCCTACAAAGCCGTGCAAGGCACCACCACCCAAGGTTTGGAGCTGGAACTCAACGGCGAACTGGCCCCGGGCTGGAACGCCGCCGGCGGCTACACCTACAGCGTCAGCACCGACGCCGATGACCAACGCATCGCCACGCAAATCCCCCGCCACAGCGTGAAACTGTTCAGCACCTACCGCCTGTCCGGCCCGCTGGACAAACTGACCGTCGGCGGCGGCTTCAACTGGCAGAGCAAAACCGGCTTCGACCTGAGCTACTACACCCAGGAAAGCTACGCCGTGGCCAACCTGATGGCGCGCTACGACATCACGCCAAACCTGTCGGCGTCGGTGAACCTCAACAATGTGTTCGACAAGGAGTACTTCACCACCACCAGCGCCGGGGTTTATGGGGCGCCGCGCAATGTGATGACGGGGTTCAAGTACGATTTCTGACGGTGGACGGTGAGCCGAATACATTGCACAATCGGCTCACCAAATGAGCCGAATAGCCTCTTTATTCGGCTCACCCACTCAGGTACTGCTCCATGGACCACCCCTTCTGGGTCTGGCAACACGCCGACTGGCCGCACTTCCACTGGCAACCGGTTCGCCTGGCGGTCTTGTTGCGCGAGTGCGGGCAAGCCCAAGGCAAGCTGCTGGGCATGCTCGGCACCGTCAGCCAGGCGGTCAACGCGCAGAATGAACTGGATGCGTTGCTGCAAAACATCCTGACTTCTTCGGCAATCGAGGGGGAGCAGTTGAATGTGGGCTCGGTACGCTCGTCCCTGGCGCGACGTCTGGGTTTGGAGCCGTTGAAGGACGCCCGCGTCAGCCGCCGCAGCGAAGGCCTGGCTGAGCTGATGCTGGATGCCACGCAGCAATTCGCCCAACCCTTTACCCTCGCCCGCCTGTTGAATTGGCATCATTTGTTGTTCCCGACGCCTGAAGCCGGCTTCGCCGCGCGCGCGCTGAATATCGGCGCATTGCGCGGGGATGAGCCGATGCAGGTGGTGTCGGGGCGGCTTGATCGACCGACGGTGCATTTCGAAGCGCCGCCGCGCAAAGGCCTGGAACACGCGCTGGATGAGTTTCTGCAATGGTTCGAAACCAGCCGTGACCAACCGGAGCTTGATCCGCTGGTCCGCGCCGGCGTCGCGCACTTCTGGTTTGTCACGCTGCACCCGTTCGACGACGGCAATGGTCGCCTGACCCGCACTATCACAGACCTGGCATTGGCCCAGGGTGAGCACCAGGCCATTCGTTTTTATGCCATGTCAGCCAGCATCCTTGAGGACCGCGCGGGTTATTACCAGGCGCTGGAGTCGAGCCAAAAGGCCACGCTGGATATCACCGACTGGCTCGAATGGTTCCTCAAGACCTTGCTGCGCAGTGTGCAACAAGCCATGGCGCGGATTGACCGGGTACTGGACAAGAGTCGGTTCTGGCAGCAGCACCGCGACCTCGTGCTGTCTGCCGAGCAGATCAAGGTGCTCAACCGCTTGCTGGATGGCGGGGAGAAGGGCTTTGAACATGGCATCAGCGCCGCACAGTACCAGGCCGTGGCCAAGGTATCGAAGGCGACCGCCACTCGTCACCTGGCTGATCTGCTGGAAAAAAACTGCCTGGTGCGATTGCCCGGCGGAGGCCGTAGTACGCGCTATCAAATCAATGCATTGGGCGTTTGAGCCACCCCGCTCATTTGCCCCAAATCCCCATGTCTGCTAGTGTCGCGCCGGTTTACCGTCTACCGGAATAGCCGCCATGGCCCGCAAAAAAGTTGCACTCGATTTCGAACAATCCCTCGCCGACCTGCAAACCCTGGTCGAGCGTCTGGAGAACGGCGAGTTGTCGCTGGAAGACTCGTTGACAGCGTTTGAGCAAGGCATCGGCCTGACCCGCGACTGCCAGAGCGCCTTGGCGCAGGCGGAGCAGAAGGTCCAGGTGCTGCTGGAGCGTGACGGGGAGTTGGCCGAAGAACCTTTCGATGCGGAACAGCCGGAATGATCGACGCGTATCAGGCCAGTAGCCAAGCCCGGGTCAATGCGGCGCTGGAGCCCTTGTTTGTTGCGCCAAGCCCCGAACTCAAGCGTCTTTACGAAGCCATGCGCTATAGCGTGATGAACGGCGGCAAGCGCGTGCGCCCATTGCTGGCGTATGCCGCGTGCGAAGCCCTCGGCGCACCGGCCGAGCAGGCCAATGGCGCGGCCTGTGCGGTGGAGTTGATCCACGCCTATTCCCTGGTACACGACGATTTGCCGGCCATGGACGATGACGATCTGCGTCGCGGCCAGCCAACCACCCATAAAGCCTTTGACGAAGCCTGTGCGATTCTCGCCGGTGACGGCCTGCAAAGCCTGGCGTTCAGCGCCCTGCTGGACCCAACGCTGAGCAGCGTCAACGCCGAGATCCGCTTGCGCATGGTCACCGCCCTGGCCGTCGCCGCGGGCCCCGCCGGGATGGTCGGCGGTCAAGCCATCGACTTGGGTTCGGTCGGCCAGAAGCTGGATCAACAGGCCCTTGAATACATGCATCGCCACAAGACCGGTGCACTGATCGAAGCCGCCGTGCACCTCGGTGCCCTGGCCAGTGGCCGTGCTGAAACTGAACAACTGGCAGCGCTAAAGACGTATTCCCGCGCCATCGGCCTGGCGTTCCAGGTGCAGGACGACATCCTCGACGTCGAAAGTGACACCGCCACCCTGGGCAAACGCCAGGGCGCCGACATCGCACGAGACAAACCGACGTATCCGGCATTGCTCGGGCTTGAAGCCGCCAAGGACTATGCCCTGGAACTGCGCGACCAGGCCCTGGCCGCCCTGCGACCTTTCGACGCGGCGGCCGAGCCCCTGCGCGACCTGGCGCGGTATATCGTCGAACGCCGGCACTGATCAGGGCGGCCATTGCAGCCGCATATCAGCCAAGTTCGGCGCTCTGCGTGGGCAGTTTGCGATGCTTGAGGTAAACTGCCGCCTCTTCTTATACCTATAACGATTCGCCTGATGCCCACGACGTTTCAAGAGATTCCCCGCAAGCGCCCGTCCACGCCCCTGCTCGACCGTGCTGCCACGCCGGCCGGCCTGCGTCGTCTGGGTGAAGCCGAGCTGGAAACCCTGGCCGATGAGTTGCGCCTGGAATTGCTCTACACGGTCGGCCAGACCGGTGGGCATTTCGGTGCCGGCCTGGGCGTCATCGAGCTGACTATCGCCCTGCATTACGTGTTCGACACCCCGGACGACCGGCTGGTGTGGGACGTGGGCCATCAGGCGTATCCGCATAAAATCCTCACCGGCCGCCGCGAGCAAATGGGCAGCCTGCGCCAGAAGGACGGCATTGCCGCCTTCCCGCGTCGCTCCGAGAGCGAATACGACACCTTTGGCGTCGGCCACTCCAGCACCTCCATCAGCGCCGCGCTGGGCATGGCCATTGCCGCCCGCCTGCAAGGCAGCGATCGCAAGGCGATTGCGGTGATCGGTGATGGCGCGCTGACCGCCGGCATGGCCTTCGAAGCGCTGAACCATGCGCCGGAAGTGGACGCCAACATGTTGGTAATCCTCAACGACAACGACATGTCGATCTCGCGCAACGTCGGTGGCCTGTCCAATTACCTGGCCAAGATCCTCTCCAGCCGCACCTACGCCAGCATGCGTGAAGGCAGCAAGAAGGTGCTCTCGCGTCTGCCTGGCGCGTGGGAAATTGCCCGGCGTACCGAAGAATATGCCAAGGGCATGCTGGTGCCCGGCACCCTGTTCGAAGAGCTGGGCTGGAACTACATCGGCCCGATCGACGGCCACGACCTGCCCACCCTGATCGCCACGCTGCGCAACATGCGTGACCTCAAGGGCCCGCAGTTCCTGCACATCGTCACCAAAAAAGGCAAAGGCTTCGCCCCGGCGGAAGTCGACCCGATTGGCTACCACGCCATCACCAAGCTGGAACCCGTGGACGCCCCCGCCGCCGCGCCGAAAAAGGCCAGCGGGCCGAAGTATTCCGGTGTGTTCGGCGAATGGCTGTGCGACATGGCCGCCGCCGACCCGCGCCTGGTGGGCATTACCCCGGCGATGAAGGAAGGCTCCGACCTGGTGGCGTTCAGCGAACGTTTCCCGCTGCGTTACTTCGACGTGGCGATTGCCGAGCAGCACGCCGTGACGTTCGCGGCTGGCATGGCCTGTGAAGGCGCCAAGCCAGTAGTGGCGATCTACTCCACCTTCCTGCAACGCGGCTACGACCAGTTGGTGCATGACGTCGCCGTGCAGAACCTCGACGTCCTGTTCGCCATCGACCGCGCAGGCCTGGTGGGCGAAGACGGCCCGACCCACGCCGGCAGCTTCGACTTGTCCTACCTGCGCTGCATCCCCGGCATGCTGGTGATGACGCCGAGCGACGAAAACGAACTGCGCAAGATGCTCAGCACCGGCCACCTGTACAACGGCCCGGCCGCCGTGCGCTACCCGCGCGGCAACGGCCCGAATGCGGTGATCGAGAAGGACCTGGAGCCTATCGAGATCGGCAAAGGCATCGTGCGCCGCCAAGGCAGCAAGACCGCGTTCCTGGTGTTTGGCGTGCAACTGGCCGAAGCCCTGAAAGTCGCCGAGAAGCTCGACGCCACTGTGGTCGATATGCGCTTCGTCAAACCGCTGGATGAAGCCCTCGTACGCGACATCGCCGCCAGCCACGAGCTGCTGGTGACGGTCGAAGAAAACGCCATCATGGGCGGTGCAGGCGCGGCCGTCAGCGAGTTCCTGGCGCGGGAGAATATCCTCAAGTCGGTGCTGCACCTGGGCTTGCCCGATGTGTACGTCGAACACGCCAAGCCGGCGCAGATGCTGGCGGAGTGCGGGTTGGATGAAGCTGGGATTGAAGCGTCGGTTCTGAAACGTACAGCTCTACTAGGCCTGTAAACCCGATCAAAGTGTGGGAGCTGGCTTGCCTGCGATGCAAGCGCCTCGGTACATCAGACATACCGAGGTGATGCTATCGCAGGCAAGCCAGCTCCCACATTGGTTTTGCATTGTTTTTAAAGGTTATGGATTGACCATGAAACGCCTGCACCTCGCCCTGCTGTTTCTACCCGCCCCCGAACTGCTCGCCGACACCCTCGACCAAGCCCTGAACCTCCCCGACGTTGTCATCAGCGCCAACCGCCAGGTCCAGGCGCGCAACGACAGCAGCGCCGCCAACACGGTATTCACCCGCGACGATATCGACCGCCTGCAACCCACCAGCATGACCGATCTGCTCAGCCGCGTGCCCGGCGTACAAATCGCCCCCACCGGCGGGCGTGGCAGCTTGCCGGGGGTTTATATTCGCGGCACAAAATCCGCCCAGAGCCTGGTGCTGGTGGACGGCCAGCGCATCGCCAACACCACCTCCGGCGACAGCGGCCTGCAATACCTGAATGTCGATCAGATCGAACGGGTGGAAGTGTTGCGTGGCTCACGCTCGGTGATCTACGGCAGCGACGCGATTGGCGGGGTGATCCAGGTCTTCACCCGGCGCAATGCCGAGCAAGGTCTACAGCCGCGCTTGAAGCTGGGCTTTGGCAGCAACCAGACCTGGGAGCGCAGCCTCGGGCTGTCCGGAGGTGATGACCGCACGCGGTTCAACCTGGGCGCGAGCCTGGATGAAACGGCGGGCATCAACTCGACCCATACGTCATTCCCCAGCGATGGCGACCATGATGCCTATCGCAACCAGTCCATCAGTTTGAACCTCAGCCACACCTTCAGTGATGAGTTGGCGGTGGGCTTCAACCTGCTGGATAGCCGTGGCAAGTCCGAATACGACAACAGCTTCGGCCGTTATGACTTCGCCAGCGGGCAAAGCGTTGGGCAAAAACCCTACACCGACTACACCGTGAGCAGCGCCAGCGGCTATGTCGATGCGCGCCTCAGTGAGCGCTGGCAATCGCGCCTCGAACTGGGCCACAGCGAGAACCGCGACACCAAGCGTGACACCCTCAGCGATGAGTTCAGCGTGTTCAACACCTACCGCGACTCGGTCAACTGGCAGAACGACCTGACCCTGAACGAGCAGAACAGCCTGATACTCGGCACGGATTGGTACGAAGACCGTTTCCACGGTTCCACCACCTTTACCGAAAACAGCCGCTGGAATCGCGCCGCGTTTGTGCAGCATCGCTTCCACGGCGCGTGGTTCTCTACGGAGTTGGGCCTGCGCCGCGACCAGAACCAGCAATTCGGCGTGCAGAACAGTTGGAGTGGCACCCTGACCTTGCCGCTCAACCCAGATAACGACCTGTTGCTGAGCTACAGCGAGGGCTTTCGCGCGCCCACTTTCAACGACCTGTATTACCCGGACACGAAGTACAGCAACCCCAACCTGCGGCCCGAAACCTCCAAGAGCTATGAGCTGCAATGGCGTAGCCAATTGAGCGACAGCACGCGCCTGGAGGCCTCGCTGTACCGCACCGACCTGCGCGATGCGATCATCCTCGACAGCGCCAGCAAGCCGCAAAACGTCGCAGCGGCACGTATCAATGGCTTTGAGGCCGCGCTCAAGCAAGAGCTGTTTGGCTGGCAAGGCAACCTTGGGCTATCGCTCATCGACCCGCGTGACCGCGACAGTGGCCACACCTTGGCCCGTCGGGCACGTCGTACGTTGAGCCTGGACCTTGACCGGCAGTTCGACCGGCTGGGCGTGGGCGCCAGTTGGCAGGCAATCAGCGGCAGCTATGACGCGCAGGACAATACACAGCGCCTGGGCGGTTATGCGCTGCTGGGGTTGCGCAGCAGTTGGGCGTTGAATCGGGAAGTGGCGTTGTCGCTGAAGGTCGATAACTTGCTGGACAAGTCGTTCGCGCGGGCGATGTATAGCTATGACGATGTGGACTTCAAGAACAATCAGGCTTATCGGGAAGAAGGCCGGGTGTGGATGGTTGGGGTGACCTGGACACCTGAGATCTGAGTTGGCTGTACCGGCGCCATCGCAGGCAAGCCAGCTCCCACAGTTGACCGAGTTGTTTGAACGGTACTCGGTCAACTGTGGGAGCTGGCTTGCCTGCGATAGCGGTCTCACAGTTTAGGCGATATCACCTGACACAACCTCGCCACCGCCTCCACCATCTGCCCACTGGGCCGCTCCAGCCCTTTATCCGGCACCAACCGCACGCGCACAGCCATGTTTGGCCAGACACGCCAGGCATCCTTCTGCGCCTGATCCCCCACCAGAATCATCTCCGGATCACGCTGCAGCACCGACTCGATGCTCACCTGCGGCGCGGGCAATGTGAGGTCATCAAACACATTACGTGCGCCGCAAACGCTTAGCGCATCGCTGATGATCTGCCCGCCACCCACGGTGTAAAGCGGTTGGTTCCATACCTGGTAAAACACCCGCAATGGCTCGGCACGCTGATACCGCTGACGTAACTCGGCCAAGCGCTGGCGCAACTGCGCGGCCAGTTGGCGACCCGCATCGGCACGGCCCAACCGGTCCGCGATGGATTGGACCTGGCTGGCGAGCTGTTCAAGGCTCTGGGGTTCGGCCACGTAGACGGGGATGTTCAAGCGCTGCAATTGCTCCCGCTGAGCCGGGCCGACGCTGCCGGGCCAGAGCAGGATCAGGTCGGGCTTGAGGCTGAGCAGGCGCTCGATGTTCAACTGGCCGTAGTGACCGACCGACGGCAGCGTCGCCAGGGCTGCGGGGCGTTCGCCGCCATCGAGCACGCCCACCAGCAAGTCGGCGGCGCCCAGTTCAACCACGATTTCAGACAGGGATGGCGCCAGGCTGACCACGCGTTCGGCCGCCAGCGCCTGGACGCTGCCTACCAGCAGCAGGAGCGCCAGCAGGTGACGCCTCATCCCAGTTGACGGGGGATGCGATAGAGGTAAAACAGCACCAGGGTCGAGAGCGCCAAAAGAAACAAAGGCACCGCCTCCAGACCGACAAATACCGCCAGCGCACCGATCCAGGCGGGCACGGCGGCAATCAGCAATGCGGTACGCCGACGGGCTGCGAGGGTGATCCAGGCGCCAGGCTCTTCAGGGGTGTCGAGGGCTTTCGAGGTGGCGATCAGTGCGTGTTTATAGCCATGGAAATAACGCAGGCTGAGAAACATCGAGGCCACGCCGGCGATAAAGAACGGCATGGCCAGCACGGGCAGCAAGGATTCGGCTTGGCCGAACACCAGGTTGATCACAAACAAGGGCAGCAGCGCCAGGGCCAGGTACTGCCACCAGTTGAAGGACAGTCGCCGTTTCACCTGGCCACGGGTCACGCGCGGTCAACCTCGCCCTGATGCTCGTTGCCCATCATGTGGTCGAGCTTGCTGGCCTTGGTGGCCAGGTAGAGTTTGTTGTGCGGGTTGTGCCCGGTGTGCAGCGGCACGCGCTCGGCGACGGTGATGCCCATCTCGGTCAAGGCTTTGACCTTGCGCGGGTTGTTGGTCATCAGGCGCAGGGATTTGACCCCCAGGTGTTCGAGCATCGGCAGGCAGATCGCGTAGTCACGCTGGTCGGCGGCAAAACCCAGGCGCTCATTGGCCTCGACGGTATCGGCGCCGCCATCTTGCAACTCGTAGGCGCGGATCTTGTTCATCAGGCCAATGCCACGGCCTTCCTGACGCAAGTACAGCAGCACACCACGGCCTTCACGGGCAATGGCGCGCATCGCCGCTTCAAGTTGCGAACCGCAGTCGCAACGCTGGCTGAACAGGGCGTCACCGGTCAGGCACTCGGAGTGCACGCGGCCCAGCACCGGAGCGCCGTCAGCGATATCGCCGAGGCTGAGCACGACGTGCTCGCGTCCGGTGGCTTCTTCAAGAAAGCCGTTCATGGTGAACGTGGCAAAAGGGGTAGGCAGCTTGGAAGCGGCGACGAAAACGACGGGCACCGTGTGCTCCTGATTTCAGTTTTTACAAAGGCGGCCATTGTAACAGCAGGTTCCTACAGACGCTTAAGCTGAATGATCGTTGATAAAGATCAATAGGTTCGATTGGCCTTCCACTCGGTTCTATGCAGGTCAGAACGGGTAAGGTTGCTTCCAGCGCTCGAAGACCGCCTTCAGTTCGCCGCTTTTTACCAACGCCTCGACCCGCTGGTCATACACCGCCATCAACGCCCGTCCCCGCTCAGTATCGGCAAAGCCGATGTACAGTGGCAGCTCGGCAATATGGGTGAGCTGGAACTTTGATGGCTCGCTGGACTGGCTGAGGACGTACTTGGCTTCGGTCAATGCATCGATATAGAAGTCAGCACGACCGTGTTGCAGCATCGGCAGGATGCCATCACGACGCTCGATCTGGTTGAAGCGGCGCACGTTGCGCAAGTACTCCTCGTACTTATAGCCACGCACCCAGGCCAGGCGGTAATTGCCCAGTGTGGCCGCAGTTGGCGTCGGCGTGCCGGCCAGGCCGAGGGCGTAGATGTGATCGGAGTCGAAATTCCAGTGGGGGTAGAGCACGCCGGTGGCTTCGTCCCGGTAGGAACCGACCCAGCCATCCACCTCGCCGCGTTGGGCCAGGCCGACTGAACGGGTATACGGCACGGTGCGGGTTTGCAACTTGATCCCGGCCGGCTCGAACACTTCGCGCAACACGTCCCAGGCCAGGCCGCTGCCGTCAGCGTTGGTGTAGTCGTCCCAGGCTTCACTGGCCAGCACGACTTTGCCGGGAGCCTCTTCGGCGTAGGCCAGAGGCATGAAGGCGCACAGCACGATCAACAGCCAGTGGCGCACATCCATGATGACAAGCTCCTACTCCGGAAAGACCCAGTAGAGATTAGCGCAGGTCGCCGACTTACGGCGCTTCGCGAAAGTGCTGATAGCCACGCACGACCGGGGTGATGTCCTGGCCGTTGCCGTCCAGCAGCGTCACGCCCTGCCCCGCCTCGACCCGGCCGATCACATGGATCGGCCAACCGTCCGCCAGCAGCGGCGCCAGTTCGCCAGGCGGCAGGGTGAACGCCAGCACGTAGTCGTCGCCCCCGCTCAAGGCCGCCACACGCGCGTCGTCGTCACCGACAAACGCCAGCAACGCCTGGGACAACGGCAACCGCTGGCGTTCGATCAACAGGCTGACAGCCGACGCCTTGGCGATATGCCCGCAATCGGCCAACAACCCGTCGGAGATATCCATGGCCGAGGTCGCCTTGCCCCGCAACGCCAGCCCCAACGCCAACTGAGGTTGCGGCGACCAATAGTGCGCCAGCAACGGCTCGGCAATCGCCGCCTCGGCGCTGCGCTGGCCCAAGACCAGTGGCAAGGCGCCAGCGGCATTGCCCAACTCACCGCCCACACACAACACATCGCCCGGCTGCGCGCCGCTGCGGGTCAACGCTTGCCCGGCGGGCACCCGGCCAAACACGGTCAGGGTCAGGCTCAGCGGGCCGCGCGTGGTGTCACCGCCGACCAGGCGCACGCCGCAGCTTTGCGCCATGGCGTTCAAACCCTGGGCATAGCGTTGCAGCCAATCGGCATCGACCGTCGGGGTGGTGAGGGCAAGGGTGAATGCAAGGGGATGGGCGCCCATGGCGGCCAGGTCGCTCACGGCCACGGCCAACGAGCGCTGGCCGAGCAGGAACGGGTCGCAGGGGTCGGAAAAATGCACCCCGGCCACCAAGGTATCGGTGGAGATTGCCAGCTGCTCCCCGGCGGGGAGCGCCAGCAAGGCGCAGTCGTCGCCGATCCCCAGGGCAATGCCTTCGCCGCCCTGCGCACAAGGCGCGGCGGCGAAGTATTTGCGGATCAGCTCGAACTCACCCATCAAGGATTCAAGCGCGGATTAGCGCTTGTACGCCTTCACTTCGGCTTCACGCAGGCGCGGGGCCAGCTTGTCGAGCACGCCGTTGACGAACTTGTGACCGTCGGTCGAGCCATAGACTTTCGCCAGTTCGATGCCTTCGTTGATCACGACGCGGTACGGCACGTCAACGCGGTACAGCAGTTCCCAGGCAGACAGGCGCATCACGCACAGTTCAACCGGGTCCAGCTCTTCGATGGTCAGGTCCAGGCAAGGTGCCAGGGCCGTGTCGATCTCGGTCAGGTGCGCATGCACACCGTGCAGGATGTCGTGGAAATACGGCAGGTCGGCGAAGGTAAAATCGTTGTCGACGCGAAACTGCGCTTCGATTTCGTTCAGCGAAGTACCGGCCAGGTGGCGCTGATACAGGGCCTGGGTCGCCAACTGGCGAGCAGCGCGACGCTTCTCGTTCTTGGACGGCTTACCGGCATCGGCTGGACGTGGCTCGCGCGGGTTGAAGTTGTCGCTCTCGTCGGAAATCACTTGGCCTCCAACTGCGACAGCAGGCTGACCATTTCCAGGGCGGACAGGGCAGCTTCAGCGCCTTTGTTGCCGGCCTTGGTGCCGGAACGCTCGATGGCTTGTTCGATGGAGTCCACAGTCAGCACGCCGAACGCAACCGGCACGCCGAACTCCATGGACACCTGGGCCAGGCCCTTGGTGCATTCGCCAGCCACGTATTCGAAGTGCGGAGTACCGCCACGAATGACCGCGCCCAGGGCGATGATCGCAGCGTATTCACCCTGCTGCGCAACTTTTTGCGCAACCAGTGGAATTTCGAAGGCGCCAGGCGCACGGATGATAGTGATGTCGCTCTCGCTCACACCGTGGCGAACCAGGGCGTCCACGGCACCGCTTACCAGGCTTTCAACCACGAAGCTGTTGAAGCGGCCAACTACCAGGGCGTAGCGGCCTTTGGGGGCGATGAAGGTACCTTCGATGGTCTTCAGGGTCATTCGACAAATCTCTTAAAGAGCCGGGACGCACAAACGGCGTCCCTTAGTGATGATTTAACCGCGAACAAGGGGCAGGAATCGCCGGCCTTTATTCGGAGGGCACGTATTCTACTACTTCCAGGTCGAAACCGGATATGGCATTAAATTTCATCGGTGCACTCATCAGGCGCATTTTGCGCACGCCGAGGTCACGCAGGATCTGCGAACCGGCACCGACAATGCTGTAGGTGGTCGGTTTTTTCACCGGCGCGTGGTCGGCGGTTTCGCGGATATGCGCCAGCAATACATCGCCATCCAGTGGGTGGCCAAGCAACAACACCACGCCACTGCCTGCCTCGGAAACCGCAGCCATGGCGGCGCGCAGGCTCCAGCGGCCCGGCTGCTTGACCATCAGCAGGTCGCGCAGCGGGTCCATGTTGTGCACGCGCACCAGGGTCGGCTCTTCGGCGCAAATGGTGCCCAGGGTCAGGGCCATGTGCACGTCGCCTTCCACTGAATCACGGTAGGTCACCAAATTGAATTGGCCCAGTTCGCTGTCCAGTGGCTGCTCGGCAATCCGCTGAACGGTACGTTCGTGGATCATCCGGTAGTGGATCAGGTCGGCAATGGTGCCGATCTTGAGGTTGTGTTCGGCGGCGAAGGTTTCCAGTTCCGGGCGACGGGCCATGGTGCCGTCGTCGTTCATCACTTCGCAGATCACCCCGCTTGGCTCGAAACCGGCCATGCGCGCCAGGTCGCAGGCGGCTTCGGTGTGGCCGGCGCGGGCCAGGGTGCCACCGGGCTGGGCCATCAGCGGGAAGATGTGGCCGGGGCTGACGATGTCTTCGGCCTTGGCGTCCTTAGCGGAAGCGGCTTGCACGGTGCGCGCGCGGTCAGCGGCGGAGATACCGGTGGTCACACCCGTCGTGGCTTCGATGGACACGGTGAACTTGGTGCCAAAACCCGAACCATTACGCGGCGCCATCAACGGCAGCTTGAGCAGTTCGCAGCGCTCGCGGCTCATGGGCATGCAGATCAGCCCACGGGCGTGCTTGGCCATGAAGTTGATGTGCTCGGGCTGGCACGCCTCGGCGGCCATGATGATGTCGCCTTCGTTCTCGCGGTCTTCGTCATCCATCAGGATGACCATCTTGCCTTGGCGGATGTCTTCAACCAGTTCTTCGATGCTATTGAGCGCCACGCGGCACCCCCTTGGTCAGGATTTCAGGTAGCCGTTAGCGGCCAGAAAACTTTCGGTGATGTTACTCGGCCCTTGAGAAAGGCTTGGCTCTGCGGCCTTATCGCCAAGCAGAAGGCGCTCCAGGTAACGGGCAAGCAAGTCCACTTCCAGGTTCACCCGGCGACCTGGCTGGTAAGACGCCATGATGGTTTCGCTGAGGGTGTGGGGAATGATGGTCAGTTCGAATTCGGCGCCGTTCACGGCGTTCACGGTCAGGCTGGTGCCGTCGACAGTGATAGAGCCTTTGTGGGCGATGTACTTGGCCAGTTCCTTCGGCGCACGAATTCGGAATTCGACTGCACGGGCGTTCTCACTGCGGGCCACGACTTCGCCGACGCCGTCGACGTGGCCGCTGACCAGGTGGCCACCCAGGCGGGTGGTCGGAGTCAGGGCTTTTTCCAGGTTCACCGGGCTGCCGGCCTTGAGGTCGTTCATCGCGGTGCAGTCCAGGGTTTCCCGGCTGACATCGGCGGCAAAACCGTTGCCTGGCAACTCGATGACGGTCAGGCACACACCGTTGATGGCGATGCTGTCGCCCAGTTTGACGTCGCCGAGGTCCAGCTTGCCGGTTTCAACCGACAGGCGTACGTCGCCGCCTTTTGGGGTCATTGCACGGATGCTGCCGATGGATTCGATGATGCCGGTGAACATGGCCTTCTCCTGGAAAACGTTACCGCGCTGGGCGCAGGCAGAAAATTATACGCTCGCTGCAGGAACAGGGATGGCAGTGACTCGCCAGTCATCGCCCACAGCGCGCATTTCAGTGATCTTGAGTTGGGGGGCGTCTGCCAGTTTCTCAAGCGGCCAGTCCAGCAAAGGCCGGGCGGCAGAGCCGAGGAACTTGCCGGCGATGAAAATCACGTACTCATCCACCAGGCCTTGCTGGGCAAAGGCACCCGCCAGGCTTGGCCCGGCTTCCACCAACACTTCGTTGACGCCACGGGCCGCCAGGGCGACCAGCGCCGAACGCAGGTCGACCTGGCCCTCGACGCCCGGCACCACCAGGCATTCGGGGCCACGGGGGAACTGGTTTTCCGCGGTCACGCAGGTGATGACCAATGCCGGGCCGGCCTTGAAGAACGGTGCGTTGAGCGGCACCCGCAGGCGACCGTCGATCAGCACGCGCAACGGCGGGCGCGACATGGCGAGCGCGGTGGTTTCCGGGTCCAGGCCCAGCTCGGCGGCGCGTACGGTCAGGCGCGCACCATCGGCCAGCACCGTGTCGGCGCCGGTCAGCACCACGCTGGCCTCGGCACGCAGGCGCTGCACGGCGGCGCGGGCGGCGGGGCCGGTGATCCATTGGCTCTCGCCGCTGGCCATCGCGGTGCGGCCGTCCAGGCTCATCGCCAGCTTGACCCGCACAAACGGCAGGCCGTGTTCCATGCGTTTAAGGAAACCGGGGTTCAACGCGCGCGCTTCGCTTTCCAGCACGCCGCTGCGGGTTTCGATCCCGGCCTGGGCCAGACGCTGCATACCGCGCCCCGCCACTTCCGGGTTGGGGTCCTGCATGCCGGCCACCACGCGCGCCACGCCGGCACTCACCAGCGCATCGGCGCAGGGCGGCGTGCGGCCGTGGTGGCTGCAGGGTTCGAGGGTCACGTACACCGTGGCGCCACGGGCCTTGTCACCGGCGGCGCGCAGGGCGTTGGGCTCGGCGTGGGGCTCGCCGGTGCGCTCATGCCAACCTTCGCCGACAACCTGCCCATCGCGCACGATCACGCAGCCGACCCGAGGGTTGGGATGGGTGGTGTACAGGCCCTTGCGCGCCAATTCGAGGGCGCGGGCCATGTAGTGAGCGTCGAGGACAGCTTGTTCGGCAGACGGAGGGGTCATTGTTTGGCAGGCTCACGGGCCAGGCGGTCGATTTCTTCGCGGAACTCATTGAGGTCCTGGAAGCGTCGATACACCGAGGCGAAACGGATATAGGCGACTTCGTCGAGCTTTTGCAGCTCGCCCATCACCAGTTCTCCAACCACCAGGCTCTTGACCTCGCGCTCGCCGGTCGCCCGTAGCTTGTGCTTGATATGCACCAGCGCGGCTTCCAGGCGCTCGACACTCACCGGGCGTTTTTCCAGGGCGCGCTGCATACCGGCGCGCAGTTTGTCTTCGTCGAAAGGCTGGCGGCTGCCGTCGGACTTGATCAGGCGCGGCAATACCAGTTCGGCGGTTTCGAAGGTGGTGAAACGCTCACCGCAGGCCAGGCATTCGCGCCGGCGACGCACTTGATCGCCCTCGGCGACCAGACGTGAGTCAATGACCTTGGTGTCGTTGGCACCGCAGAAGGGACAGTGCATGGTGGCAGGCAACAAAAAAAGGGAGGGCCATGGTAGCGCATCCCCGTGGCAAGACAAGCCATAGCCTTTACGGTATATAGACTGGCTATTATGTTTCTTGATTTTAAAGCCACGGATTTTGCCCTTTCTGGAGCCGTACATGCAGTTACGACCACTTGTCTTGCTCACCGTGTTCAGTTTCCTGGTCGCCTGCAGCAGCGAAGCCCCTAAACCGTCCACGCCCCAGCCGGTGCCTGCGCAAGAGAAAAAAGTCCCGGGTATTGAAGACCTCGGCCCACTGCCGGCCTATCAGCGCGAAATCAACGGCAGCCTGACCAACGTGCCCGCCGGCGCCGAAGTCGAGATGGCCTTGCTGGTGATCGACGAGCGCTCGCGCCCGCAACAATTGCTCGCCAGCAGCGTGCTGACCGGCAACGGCAAGCCCCTGGCCTTCCGCCTGCGCTTCAACCCCGAGGCCTTCCCGGCCGGTGCGCGTGTTGAAGTGCGCGGCCGCGCCAGCCAGTCGGGCCAGTTGATCCTGCACCTGCCCGCCGTGCGCATCACCCAGGCGATCACCCAGACCACCGGCCCCCTGCAACTCGTCAAGGCACCATGACCCCACCGCTGGCCCTGCAAGAGGCGTTGAGCGAACTGATAGGCGACGCGCAACTGGTGCCCTGCCCACTGCCGGACACCGCGTTGTCGTTATGGCTGCTGGATGCGGACAACATGGACCGCGCTTTCAGCCCCGAAGAAACCCGGCGCATCCTGCATGAACCGCCCTACTGGAGCTTCTGCTGGGCCAGCGGCCTGGCGCTGGCGCGCTACCTCGCGGCGAACCCCGAGTGGGTTGCCGGCAAGCGCGTGCTGGATTTTGGCGCCGGTTCCGGCGTGGCCGCGATTGCGGCCGTCAAAGCCGGGGCGCTGGAAGTCGTGGCTTGTGATCTGGATCCGCTGGCGCTGGCGGCGTGCCGGGCGAATGCCGAACTCAACGGTGTGACGCTGGGTTATTCGGCGGATTTCTTCGCCGAAGCCGACCGCTTCGACCTGATCCTGGTGGCCGACGTCCTCTACGACCGCGCCAACCTGCCGTTGCTGGATCACTTCCTTACCCGTGGTCGTGAAGCGTTGGTGGCGGATTCGCGGGTGCGCGACTTTCAGCATGCGGATTATCAGCGGCTGGAGATCCTTGATGCGTTGACGCTGCCGGACCTGGCCGAGCCTTGGGAGTTTCGCAAGGTGAGCCTGTACCACTCGCGGCGTTCTTGAGGCCATCGCGGGCAAGCCCGCTCCCACATTCGGGCTGCATTGTCCTGTTGAAATGCATTCCCCTATGGGAACGGGCTTGCCCGCGATAGCGATCTTGAACCCGCCGCGCTTTCAGCCGCCAGCGCCAGCCCTTATAGTTGCCCCATTCCCGCTTTCTTCGAGACGCCCCATGAGTGAGCCCACGCCGTACATCTTCGATGCCACCACCGCCACGTTCGACCAAGCCGTCATCGAGAATTCGTTCCACAAGCCCGTGCTGGTGGATTTCTGGGCCGAGTGGTGTGCGCCGTGCAAGGCGTTGATGCCGCTGCTGGCGCAGATTGCCGAGAGTTATCAGGGCGAGTTGCTGTTGGCCAAGGTTGATTGCGAGGCCGAGCAGGACATCGTTGCGCGCTTTGGCATTCGCAGCCTGCCAACGGTGGTGCTGTTCAAGGACGGCCAGCCGGTGGACGGCTTTGCCGGGGCGCAGCCGGAGTCGGCGGTGCGGGCGATGCTGGAGCCCCATGTGCAGATGCCACCACCGGCAGCCGCTAATCCGTTGGAGCAGGCCCAGGCGTTGTTTGCCGAAGGCCGTATCAGCGATGCCGAGGCCGTGCTGGTGACGCTGCTGGGCGAGGACAACACCAACGCCGCCGCGCTGATCCTGTATGCACGCTGCCTGGCCGAGCGCGGCGAATTGGGTGAAGCCCAGACCGTACTCGACGCCGTGAAAAGCGACGAGCACAAAGCCGCCCTCGCCGGCGCCAAGGCGCAAATCACCTTCCTGCGCCAGGCCGCCGACCTGCCAGACGCCGCCGACCTGAAAACCCGCCTGGCGCAAAACCCGCAGGACGATGAAGCGGCCTATCAATTGAGCATCCAGCAACTGGCGCGCCAGCAGTACGACGCAGCGCTGGAAGGCTTGCTCAAGTTGTTTATCCGCAACCGCAGCTACAGCGAAGGCTTGCCGCACAAGACCTTGCTGCAGGTGTTCGAACTGCTGGGCAACGATCACCCACTGGTCACGGTGTACCGTCGCAAGTTGTTCGCGGCGCTGTACTAATCACCGATCCAGCTGTACAGCGGCGTATCCCCGCCGCTGGCGACCTTGACCTTGGCGCTATGGCGCAGGCGCACCAGCAGGCGCTTGCCCGCCGAGGCATCGCCGGCCAAACCTTCCAATTGATCGAGCAATTCCAGGCCGTTGAGCTGCCCGGCTTTGCGCAATAGATCCTGGGCGTTCTGCCACTGATCTTCATCCTGCTTGACCGGCGCCGCTGCCGGTGCGCTTGGCACCGGGGCTGCCTGCAATTGCGCGCCCAGGCGTGCCCAATCGCCGTCGTCCAGCTCCAGGGTCAAATCCACCGGCAGGTCGCCGACGGTTCCTCGAATTCGCAACATCGTCCGTACTCCTGCACTTTTCTGACCGGCATGCTCCCATGCGGCTTGCGCAACGCCAAGCAGGCGGTCAAACTCTCGCGACTATTGTTATAAGATCACATAACAAAACTTTCATGTCCTGGAGCCGCCCCATGCGCCGTCTGTTGCTTGCTTTGCCGTTTGCCCTGCTGCCACTGGCGGTTGCCCATGCTCACGAAGAGCACGACCACGAACACGGCAGCCTCGGCGCCCATGAACATGGTGTGGGTCGCCTCAACGCGGTGCTGGACGGCCAGGCCCTGGAGCTTGAGCTGGACAGCCCGGCGATGAATCTGGTGGGTTTTGAACACGTCGCCACCACCGCCGCCGATAAAGCCAAGGTCGCCGCTGTGCGCAAACAGCTGGAGAACCCGCTGGCCCTGTTCAACCTGCCCAAAGGCGCGGGTTGCGTGGTCAGCAGCCAGGAACTCAACAGCCCGCTGTTCGGCGACAAGCCCGAAGCCGATCACGACGATGATGACGACCACGATCACGACGCTAAAGGTGGCGAGCATCATCACGACCACAGCGAAATCCACGCCCACTACCAATTCACCTGCGCCACGCCGACCGCGTTGAGCAACCTCGACCTGACCCAGGTGTTCAAGACCTTCCCCGCCACCCAGAAAATTCAGGTACAACTGATCGGCCCGAGCGGTCAGCAAGGTGTTGAAGCGACGCCTACAGCCGCTACCCTGAAGTTCTGAAGCAGACCCGGTCAATGTGGGAGCTGGCTTGTGTGGGAGCTGGCTTGCCTGCGATGCAGACACCTCGGAGTTTCAGTCATACCGAGGTGATGCTATCGCAGGCAAGCCAGCTCCCACAGGGGTCCAGCACCACATTTGCAACCCAGCCAACAGGCGACACTGATTTCACATGACCCAAGCATTGATCGAACTGTCCGACCTGGGCTTCAACTGGCCCGGTCACCCGCAGTTGCTGGACATCCCCGCGTTCCGCCTGGAAGCGGGCGAAACACTGTTCCTCAAGGGCCCGAGCGGCAGTGGCAAGACCACGCTGCTGGGTTTGCTCGGCGGTGTGCAGAAACCCAGCCAGGGCAGCATCCGCCTGCTCGGCCAGGAACTCACCGAGCTGTCGGCCGGCGCCCGCGACCGTTTCCGCGTGGACCACACCGGCTATATCTTCCAGCAGTTCAACCTGCTGCCGTTCCTCTCGGTGCGCGAGAACGTCGAGTTGCCGTGCCACTTTTCCAAGCTGCGCGCACAACGGGCCAAGCAACGCCATGGCAGTGTCGATCAAGCCGCTGCCACCCTGCTCGCGCACCTGGGCTTGAAGGACAAGGACTTGCTGGAGCGCCGCGCCGACTCGCTGTCCATCGGCCAGCAACAACGGGTCGCCGCTGCCCGGGCGTTGATCGGCCAACCGGAACTGGTGATCGCCGACGAACCCACCTCGGCCCTGGACTACGACGCCCGCGAAGCTTTCCTTCAGCTACTGTTCGCCGAATGCCGAGACGCCGGCGCCAGCCTGCTGTTTGTCAGCCATGACCAAAGCCTGGCAGCACTGTTCGACCGCCACCTGTCGCTGGCCGAACTCAATCGCGCCGCCACGCCCGCAGAGGTTTGAGATGTATCTGTTCCGTCTAGCCATGGCCAGCCTGGCTAACCGCCGCTTTACCGCGATCCTCACCGCATTCGCCATCGCGCTTTCCGTGTGTTTGTTACTGGCTGTGGAACGCGTGCGCGTCGAGGCGCGCAACAGTTTTGCCAGCACCATCAGCGGCACCGACCTGATCGTCGGCGCCCGTTCCGGTTCGGTAAACCTGCTGTTGTACTCGGTTTTCCGCATCGGTAACGCCACCAACAACATCCGTTGGGACAGCTACGAGCACTTCGCCGCCAACCCCCAGGTGAAGTGGGCGATCCCGATTTCCCTCGGCGACTCCCATCGCGGCTACCGCGTGATGGGCACCAACGAGTCCTACTTCGAGCACTACCAGTACGGGCGCAAGCAAAACCTCGAACTGGCCAGCGGCCGTGCCTTCGCCACCGACCCGTTTGAAGTGGTGCTCGGTGCCGAAGTCGCCGAGGCGCTGCACTACAAGCTCGGCGACAAACTGGTGCTGGCCCACGGCGTGGCGGTGGTGAGCCTGGTCAAGCACGATGACAAACCTTTCACCGTGGTCGGTATTCTCAAGCGCACCGGCACCCCGGTGGACCGCACGCTGCACATCAGCCTCGGCGGTATGGAAGCGATCCATATCGACTGGCACAACGGCGTGCCGGCCCAGGGCAAAGGCCGCATCAGTGCGGATCAGGCGCGCAACATGGACCTCACGCCGCAGGCCATCACCGCATTCATGCTGGGCCTGAACAACAAGATTTCCACCTTTGCCCTGCAACGGGAGATCAATGAATTTCGAGGCGAACCGATGCTGGCGATCCTGCCGGGCGTGGCGCTGCAAGAGCTGTGGAGCATGATGGGCACCGCCGAAAAAGCGCTGTTCGTGATTTCGCTGTTCGTGGTGCTGACCGGTTTGATCGGCATGCTCACGGCGATTCTCACCAGCCTCAACGAGCGCCGCCGCGAAATGGCGATCCTGCGTTCGGTGGGCGCCCGCCCGTGGCATATCGCGACGTTGCTGATCTTCGAAGCCTTCGCCCTGGCGTTGTCTGGCGTGGTCGCGGGGGTTGGCTTGCTGTATGTGTGCATCGCCGCCTCGCGCGGTTATTTGCAGGCCAACTACGGCCTGGACTTGCCGATGGCGTGGCCGAGCGAATATGAATGGACGTTGCTCGCCGGTATCCTGGCCGCCGCGCTGTTGATGGGCAGCGTGCCCGCGTGGCGCGCCTATCGACAATCCCTGGCCGACGGCCTGTCCATACGTTTATGAGGAAGGCTTCGATGCGTCGTGCCCTGTTTGCGCTGTTGCTGCTGGTGAGCGCCCCCGTGTGGGCCGGCGACCAGCCCAAGGATTTGTCGTGGCAGGAGATGATCCCACCTGACGCGCCGCCGGAAGTGCCAAACATGAAACCGCTGCACGACCTGTCAGGCATGGCCGATGCGTTGTCGGCCGAAGCGGCGCCAGCGGCCAAGCAGGATCTGCCCAACGCGCCGGTGGTACAGGCGCTCAACGGTCAGCATATTCGCTTGCCGGGTTACATCGTGCCGCTGGAAGTCAGCGAAGAAGGCCGCACCACCGAGTTCTTGCTGGTGCCGTATTTCGGCGCGTGCATCCATGTGCCGCCGCCGCCGTCGAACCAGATCGTGCATGTGAAAAGCGAAGTCGGCGTGAAGCTCGATGAGCTGTACCAGCCGTATTGGATCGAAGGCGCGATGCAGGTCAAAGCGTCCACCAGCGAGCTGGCCGATGCCGGTTACCAGATGGATGCCGAGAAGATTTACATGTACGAACTGCAGGAATAACGCTGATCGCCCTTTCATTGAGCTGAATCAAAAGACCGCACGGAACGATCTTTACCATTGGACCTACAACTTTTAAACGTCCTTTGGAGCTCCCATGAACAAGTCCCTGCTCGGCGCGTCCCTCTTCGCGCTCGCCCTCGTCGCCCCGGTTGCCCACGCTCACGAAGCGGGCGACATTCTGGTTCGCGCCGGTGCAATTACCGTGAACCCGAAGGCCGACAGCGGTACCGTAAAAGTTGACCAAGGCCCATTGGCCGGTGCCAACCTGGGCGGCAAGGCGACCATGAGCAGCGACACCCAACTGGGTCTCAACTTCGCTTACATGCTGACCAACCACGTCGGTATCGAACTGCTGGCCGCCACGCCGTTCGAACACGACGTGAAGATCAAGGGCACCGCCCTGGGCGCCGCCAACGGTAAGCTCGGCACCCTGAAACACCTGCCGCCAACCTTGAGCGTCGTGTACTACCCGCTGGACAACAAGTCCGCCTTCCAACCGTACGTGGGCGCCGGTATCAACTACACCTGGATCTACGACGAACACGTCGGCAGCCGCGCCCAGGGTGCAGGTTTCAGCAACTTCAAGGCGGAAAACTCCTGGGGCTGGGCCGCACAGATCGGTGCGGACTACATGATCAACGACAAGTGGATGATCAACGCCCAGGCGCGCTACATCGACATCAGCACCAAGGCCACCGTGGACAACAACGCCCTGGGCCAAGGCACTCGCGCCAAGGTCAATGTGGACGTGGACCCGATGGTCTACATGGTGGGTATCGGTTACAAGTTCTAAGCAGCACCGCATAACCCATGTGGGAGCTGGTTTGTGTGGGAGCTGGCTTGCCTGCGATAGCATCACCTCGGTATGACTGAAACTCCGAGGTGTCTGCATCGCAGGCAAGCCAGCTCCCACATGGGCCAGCTCCCACATTTGCGTTTAGGCCGGTGTCAGGTATGCCGGTAGAACCGATCCAGCAACGCCGGCAACCCCGCCCGCCACGCCCGTGGCTTGATGCCAAAGGTGTGCAGGATCTTCTTGCAGGCCAGCACCGCGTGTTGTGGCTCATCACTCGCATCCGGCCGCGCGGCGTGGGCCTGGGCGGTGGGTGATTCAATCGCCAGCGGATGAAACGTACGCGCTTCCGTGAGGATCGCCTGGCCCAGCGCCAACGGCGTGGTCGCCTCTTGGCCCGCGTAGTGATAGGTGCCCCACAACGGCGCCGCACAATCGAGTTGCTTGAGCACCGAGATGATCACCCGCGCCGCATCATCCACCGGCGTCGGGTTGCCGCGACGGTCATCCGCCATCAGCAATTCATCCGGCTTCTCGGCCCGGGCGAGGAAGCGCCCGAGGGTGCCATCGACACTGTCATCCAGCAGCCAGCCAAAACGTAGCAACACATGTTGCGGGCACGTCGCGCGCACGCTCTGCTCGATGCGCCACAACGCCTGGCCACGCAGGCCCAGAGGCACCGGCTCGTCCTTTTCGCTGTAGGCGGTGGCACGGGAGCCATCGAACACGCGGTAGCTGGACGGTTGCAACAAGGTAATGGTGTGGTGCTGGCACAGTTCAGCCAGGCGCTCGATGGCGAACTCCTGGGCGGCCAAACGGGTTTCGCTGACGGCTTCGGCCTGGAACCAGTCGAAGTAGTAGGCGAGGTTGATCAACGCATCGGGACGGGTGTCGTCGAGCAATTGGGTAAGGCTCGCGGCATCCCAGCCGTCTTGGGGCGGTTTGGGGGCGAGGAAACCGATGTCTTCCTCTGCACCGAGGCGAATCAGCGCCTGCCCGAGGGCATTCCCGCCGCCCAACAACATAAGGCGCATTCGCATAGAGTGTGCAGGCCCGGTCAGTGTGGAACGATGGCTAATTAAGTATTTGTCAGAATCGTTGCATTTTGCGGGTTTGTAGCGCAACCGTCACGGATTAACTGTCTTCGCGCCGGCCTCTGGCGGCTCATGCTCAAGGGCCGCCTTCACCGGCACCATCACCTGCTGTGGATAAGTCTGCGCGAACTGCACCTCGGCGCAGTTATCCACAAGCTTCTTCAAGCGCTGGTTGAATGCACGGCTCACCGCATATTGCCCACCCGAAACGGTCCGGAACTGTGCCGTGAGCACCACGCCATTGAGGTCCATCTTATCCACGCCAAACACCTCCAGCGGCCCTTGCAGGTTGTACTTGAGGAACCCATCGTCACGGATCGACTGGCCCGCCTCGCGGATCAACTCCACGGCCTTGTCCACATCGGTGTCGTAGGTGAACTGCACCGAGAAGAACGCGTAGGCAAATTGCCGCGACTGGTTGGTGACCGCCTTGATCTGCCCGAACGGCACCGAATGCACAAACCCCTTGCCGTCGCGCAGGCGCAGGGTGCGGATGGTCAGGCCTTCGACGGTGCCGGCGTGGCCGGAGTCGAGCACCACCCAGTCGCCGATGGACAAGGTGTCTTCAATGATGATGAACAACCCGGTGATGACATCCTGCACCAGTTGCTGCGAGCCAAAACCAATCGCCAGGCCCACCACCCCGGCACCCGCCAGCAGCGGCGCGACGTTGATGCCCAGGTTGGCCATGGTGGTGATCGCGCAGATCACCACCAGGATGATTTTCACCGCGTTGCGCACCAGCGGCAGGATGGTTTTCACCCGCGTGCTCGGCTGGCGGCTGGAGCGTTTGTTGACGGGTGGCTTCAAGGCTTCCTGGATCGCCGTGTCGAGCACCACCCAGAACAGCCAGGTCATCAGCAGGATGAGGCCGATGCTACTGAGGGAATCGCTGATCGCCCGGCCGATGGAATTGCGCTCGGCAAACTCGAACAACGAGACGCCCCAGATCCGCCCGAGGATCTCGATAAACCCGATGGCCATGGCGATACGCAGGATCGCGTGCAACAGGCTGAGGAAACGTTCCTTGTAGGCACTGCTGCGCTGGATCGCCACCTGGCTGCGGGACTTGAACAGGTGTTGCAGCACGGTGCTGAGGAACACCGTGCCGATCAGCAGGATCGTGGTGAACAACGCGCAGCGCAGGGCCTTTTGATTGTCGTCACCGGCGCCAATCAAATTGATCGCCGAGACCAGCACCATCAACAGGATCGGCCAGTACCACAGCCCGGAAAACACCCGCAGCGATTGTTGCAACGCCGGGTGTTTAAGGCGCTGAGCCAACGGCCGGTTACGGATCAGGTGGGCGACTGGCCGGCGCAGGCGCACCACCAGCACGCCGAAGATCACCGCAGCAAACAGGCCGGTAAACACCGCGATACTGCTGGTGATATTGCCGCCGAGCTGGCGGGCGATTTGCGGGCTGGTCAGGGCATCGCTGAGGGCGGCGAGAAAGCCGATCAGGAACAGCGGCTTGGGGCAATAACTGCGAATAATCCCCACGGCTGGCCGCTTGTGGCCGAGGTTGAACATGACGATCACACACAACAGCATCGACGTGGAAAAGATCCCGCTGCTGGTGGCGTAGGCAAAACACAGCGCCAGCGCTCGTCCTACTGAAGTGGGTAAAAAGTGGCTGACGTATAGCGTCAAGGGCAGGCAGATGAGTGCCGGTATCGTGTAGGGCACCACGTAGCCGAGCACGGCTTGCAGGCGCCCGCGTTGTTCGACAAAGGCGCGCCGGCTCAGGCGCTGCACGAACCACCGGCCCAACAAGGTGAGCAACGCAAAGGCGCCGATCCACACCCCGGATAACAGGAGGAAGTCCCCGGCAACGCTCCATGGCGAACGTTCTGACGTCTGGTCCACCAGCCGCCCTACTTCGTCTGCCGCCCGATCTGCACGCAGGCGCCAGGCATCGACCAGACTTTGATTGAGGTCGAGCTTGTCCTGCACATTGTCGATGCTGGAACTGATGGCCCCGAGCAGGCCGCCTTCCACCAGCAGTTCCGGCTTGGCCGGCGCTTCGGGTTGTGGGTCGGCAGCTTGCAGTGCGCTGCTGCCGCAAAACAGCAGCGCGCCGAGCAGTAATGCAGTCTTTGAGTTCAGCAAAACACCGGGCTCCTTCAGCAGGGTCTGTAAGGAACTGACGGGTTTGAGCCTTGATCGTTCCCCCGCCCGGCCATGTTTATGCCGTCCGTAGGACGCTGGAAACTTTCCACCCGCCCTTAGAGTCAGCCCTAAACGGGGGGATAACGCCCCACTCTTCTTCAGGAGCAACCATGGCTGCGACTCCCGACTGGGTGCCCATCACCCCCAGCCTCGCCATCACCCGCTTCACGGTGCTGACGGTCAATATCCATAAGGGCTTTACCGCCCTCAACCGGCGTTTCATCCTGCCCGAGCTGCGCGAAGCCGTGCGCAGTGTGGGCGCGGACATGGTGTTCCTGCAGGAGATCCACGGCACCCACGAACGCCACCCGCAGCGCTACAGCGACTGGCCGAACATGCCGCAGTACGAATTCCTCGCCGACAGCATCTGGCCGCAGTTCGCCTACGGGCGCAACGCGGTCTACCCCCACGGTGACCACGGTAATGCGCTGCTGTCGAAATTCCAGATTGTGCGCTACGACAACCTGGATATTTCCCAGAGTGGCCATGAAAACCGTGGCCTGCTGCATTGCGTACTGCGACTGCCGGGCACCGGGCAGGAGGTGCATGCGATCTGCATCCACCTGGGCCTGCGCGAGGTGCATCGCCAGCAGCAACTGCGCTTGCTGGAGCAACGCATCCGTGAGATTCCGGCCGATGCGCCGCTGGTGGTGGCCGGAGATTTCAACGATTGGCGCCAGAAGGCCGACTTGAGCCAGAGCGGCCTCACCGAAGTGTTCATGCAGGCCCACGGCAAACCGGCACGCACCTTCCCGGCGCGCCTGCCGCTGTTGCCGCTGGACCGCATCTACGTGCGCAACCTCAAGGTGCATAACCCCCGGGTGTTGACCACCCGCCCCTGGTCCCATCTGTCAGACCACGTGCCGCTGTCGGTGGAGATCGAGCTATGAGCGTCGCCGTCGAACACATCGCCACCGACCAACCGCCGGACGCCGCCAAGGCCCGCGACCTGGACTACGGCTGGCACAGCGATAACCAGGTGCAGTTGCTGGAAAACGGCGAGGCGTACTTCCCCAAGGTCTTCGCGGCCCTGCGCGAGGCGCGGCGGGAAATTCTGCTGGAGACCTTTATCCTGTTCGAAGACAAGGTGGGGCATGAGCTGCAACACATCCTGATCGACGCGGCGCAGCGTGGCGTGAAGGTGGTGGTCAGCCTCGACGGCTTTGGCTGCGGCGAGCTGAGCCCGACGTTTCTCGGTGAGCTGGCGGACGCCGGGGTGACGGTGCAGATGTTCGACCCGGCGTCCAAGACCCTGGGCTTTCGCACCAACTGGTTTCGCCGCCTGCATCGCAAGATCGTCGTGGTGGATGCCGCCGTGGCGTTTATCGGCGGGATCAATTTTTCGGCCGACCATCTGGGCGATTTCGGCCCCGAGGCCAAGCAGGATTATGCGGTGCAAGTGATTGGCCCGGCGGTGGCCGACCTGCATCATTTCGCCCTGGCACAAAGTGGCCGTCAGGCACGCGCCCGGCGCGGTTGGCGGCGGCGCCAGCAGCGGCCTTGCGCAGGGTCTACCGAGGGCGAGGGCTTGGTGCGCTTGATTTATCGCGACAACGTGAGACATCGCGATGACATCGAAGAGGCCTATATCCACGCCCTGGGCCAGGCACAAAAGCGTGTGGTGATCGCCAACGCCTACTTCTTCCCGGGCTACCGCCTGCTGCGGGAAATCCGCAATGCGGCGCGCCGGGGCGTACAGGTGCAGCTGATCATTCAGGGCCAACCGGATGTGCTGCTGGCCAAGCTGGCCGCGCGCATGCTCTACGCCTACCTGCTCAAGGATGGCGTGGTGATCCACGAGTATTGCCAGCGCCCGCTGCACGGAAAAGTTGCCCTGGTGGACGACGACTGGAGCACCGTGGGTTCGAGTAACCTGGACCCGCTGAGCCTGGCGCTGAACCTGGAAGCCAACGTGCTGATACGCGATCGCGCCTTCAACCAACAGCTCTACGAGCGCCTGGAAATACTCGCCCGCGATCACTGCCAGACCATGCCGGAAAACCGCAAGCCGCGCTTGTGGCTGTGGCGATTGACCGTAGGTTTCCTGGTGTTTCATGTGATGCGTCACTTCCCCGCGATGACCGGTTGGCTGCCCGCCCATAAACCTCGGTTGAAGCCGTTTGAGGGCCAGGCCCATGACCGCTGAATCGCGCTTCAAGCGCTGGAAGACGCCGCTGACCGTGGTGTTCTTCCTGGCACTGATCGTGTTGTTCACCCTGCTCGCCCGGCGCATCGACTGGAGCGAAGTGCTACAGACCCTGGGCGACTTCAAGCTGCGTACCTTGCTGATCGCCGGCGCGGTGACGCTGTGCAGTTTTTTGGTGTACGCCAGCTTTGATTTGATCGGCCGCACCTATATCCGCCAAGACTTGGGCTGGAAGCAGATCCTGCCGGTGGGCATCATCAGCTACGCCTTCAATCTCAACCTCAGCGCGTGGGTGGGGGGGATTGCCATGCGCTATCGGCTGTACTCCCGGCTGGGGGTGAGCACCGGCAATATCGCCAAGATCCTGGGGCTGAGCCTGGCGACCAATTGGTTCGGTTATATGGCACTGGCCGGGGTGATTTTCAGCAGTGGCCTGGTGACGATGCCGCCAGGGTGGAAAGTCAGCACCAGCGCGTTGCAGGGCATTGGGGTTGTGTTGGTGCTGCTCAGCCTGGGTTACCTGGCCGCCTGCCAATTCTCGAAAAAACGCGAGTGGTCTGTTCGCGGTATGGAGATCAACCTGCCGTCGGTGCGCATGGCGTGCTTGCAGTTGGCATTGGGCGCACTGAATTGGTCGCTGATGGCGGCGGTGATTTTTATCCTGCTGCCGGCCAAGCTGGATTACCCGTTGGTACTCGGGGTGCTGCTGATCAGCGCCATTGCCGGCGTGATCACCCATATCCCGGCGGGGCTTGGGGTGTTGGAGGCCGTGTTTATCGGGCTACTGCAACATGAGGCGTCGCGGGGCAGCCTGCTGGCGGGATTGATTGCTTATCGGGCGATCTACTTTATTTTGCCACTGCTGATCGCGCTGGTGATGTACCTCGGGGTGGAGGCCAAGGCGAAGGCGTTGCGGGTGAAGAAGGCGCCGGCTTGAGCTCGCGAAGACGGCTTAGAGAACACCAGGATCTTAAACGCCAAATCGACTGCGGTAATCACTGGGTGCAAGCCCGGTGATTTTCTTGAAGGTGGCGCGGAAGGCGCTGGGGTCTTGGTAACCCACGGTCCAGGCGATGTGATCGATGGTGCCGTTGGTGAATTCGAGCATTTGCCGCGCCTTGCCCACGCGCAGGTGCTGGCAGTATTCGGTGGGTTTCAAGCCGGTGGCGCCGCGAAAACGCCGTAGGAAAGTGCGCTCCTCGAGGCCCGCCTCTTGCGCCATGGCGGCGACAGACACATCCACCGCGCCGCTGGCTTGCAGCCAGTGCTGAACCTTGAGGATGGCGCCATCACCATGCCCTAGGATTGGCGCAAAGTTGCTGCCGCACTGGCTGGCGCTGTCGCTGTGCTCGATCACCAGGAAACGTGCCGTGTCGGCGGCGATGCTCGGTCCCATCAGCCGATCCACCAGGCGCAGGCCCAGTTCGGACCAGGCCATCAGTCCGGCGGTGGTGATCAAGTCGCCGTCATCGACGATGGGTTTGTCCGCCTCCAGGCGCACCGCCGGATAGCGGGCCGCGAAGGACTGGGCCGATGACCAGTGGGTCGTGGCGCTGCGCCCATCCAGCAGGCCGCTGCGCGCCAGCATGATCGAGCCAATACACACGCCGCCAAGCACCGTGCCTGTCGCATGTTGCTCGCGCAACCACGCCAACAGCGCCGGCGGCGTTTGTTCTTCGGTAAACTCGCCGATGGACGGCGGCACCAGCACCGCCATCATCGGCTGCTCGGGGCCGGGGTGGCTGTCGAATACGCGCAGCGGTTTGCCTTGTGCGTCGACTTGCCAGTGGCTGACTCGCAGCAATGGCAATTGCGCGGATTGATGCTCGGCAGCGATCCGGTTGGCTACGCCGAACAAGTCCGTCAAACCATGTACGGCGGCCAGTTGCGCACCCTGGTAGATCAACACGCCCAATTCAACAACGACCATTGTCAGTTTTCCCCCTGTTATTGTCGGTGCAGCCAATCCCAGGTGCAGGCGCCAGCAAAGATACTGGGCCCATCAACCCATCACGAGGCAATACCCATGGCCAAGCAAGCACTCATCCTAATCGATATCCAGAACGACTACTTCCCTCAGGGCAAGTGGCCACTCGACGGCGTTGACGCCGCGGCGGACAAGGCTGCGCAGGTGCTGCAAGCGTTTCGCCAGGCCGGTGATGCGGTGATTCATGTGCGTCACGAATTTACCTCCGAGGACGCGCCGTTCTTCACCCCAGGTTCCGAGGGTGCACATTTGCATCCCAAGGTGCTGAACGAGGGCAACGAGCCGGTGGTATTGAAGCATTTCGTCAATGCGTTTCGCGAAACCAATCTGCGTGCTCTGCTGGAGCAACGCAGCATCACCGAACTGGTAGTGGTCGGCAGCATGAGCCATATGTGCATTGATGCCGTGGTGCGGGCAGCGGCGGATTTGGGCTACAAGGTCACGGTCATTCATGACGCCTGCGCAACCCGGGCGCTGGAATTCAATGGCCAGGTGATTCCGGCCGCGCAGGTGCATGGGGCGTATATGGCCTCATTGGCGTTTGGTTATGCGGGTGTGGTCTCGGCGGATGAATATTTGCAGGCGCAAGCGGCGGCGGCCTGACCGCCACTTGCCTGCTCGACGTTAACGCGTCGCGATGATGAACAGGCGCGGGAATGGCAGCAATACGGTGCCATCAGCCAGGGCTGGGTAAGCCTGTGTAATCCGTGCCTGGTATTCCTGTAGGAAGGCGGCCTTTTCGCTGTCGGTCAGCGGCGCGAGGAACGGTCTCAGGGCGGACGCCTTGAACCACTCCACCACCGCGGCGTGGTCTGCCAGCGGGTGCAGGTAAGTGGTGCGCCACACATCGACAGTGCTGCAGTGTTTGCTCAACAGTTCGTAGTAGTAGCTCGCGGCGTGACGCTCATTGTGTTTGACCGCGCCGATCTTGGCGGCCCATGGCCCCTCGGCAGCAACTTCACGGGCTAGCCGGTGGGCGGGTTCGTCGAGGTTGTCCGGGGTTTGCACCGCCAGCGTGCCGCCGGGTGTCAGTTGGTTGGCCAGGTGCGGGTACAGCGTGGCGTGATTCGGTAGCCATTGCAGGGATGCATTAGCCAGGATCACGTCGAATGCCTGCGCTGGGTTCCAGTCGCCAATATCCGCCAGCTCGAAGCTCAGTGCCGGCAAGCGTTTGCGTGCGTCGGCGAGCATGTCGTCGGAGCTGTCCATGCCGGTGACGTGGGCGTGCGGGAAGCGCTCGGCCAGGACTTCGGTGGAGTTGCCGGGGCCGCAACCGAGGTCGACGGCGGTGCGCACGTCGGTGTTCGGGATTGCCGCAACCAAGTCACGAACGGGACGGGTGCGCTGTTGTTCAAACATCGTGTATTGCTTGGCAGACCAGGTCATCGCAGCATTCCTTCATGTTAAAGGTTGGCCACAGCCTAAATCCTGTAGGCCATGAGAACAAATGCCCGGATGATCGGGCAATAAAAAACCCCCGAAGCCTGGGCTATCGGGGGTTTTGTGCGTTCCGGGTCTTGGACCTTAGAACGGGATATCGTCATCAAAGCTGTCGAAATCCGGGGCCGGTTGCGGAGCGGCCTGCTGTGGCGCTGGACGCGACTCACGCTGAGGCTGCTGGCTTGGCTGCGGACGCGACTGCTGTGGACGCGGTGCCGAGTTGGACATGCCGCCCTGGCCCTGTTGGTCGCCCTGTGGACGGCCGCCCAGCAGTTGCATGGTGCCTTGCATGTCGACCACGATTTCGGTGGTGTAACGCTTGATGCCGTCTTTTTCCCACTCGCGGGTTTGCAGCTTGCCTTCGATGTAGACCTGCGAACCTTTACGCAAATACTCACCGGCGATCTCTGCCACCTTGCCGAACATCGACACACGGTGCCATTCGGTTTTCTCGACCTTCTGGCCGGTTTGCTTGTCGGTCCACTGTTCGCTGGTCGCCAGACTCAGGTTGGTCACGGCGTTACCGTTAGGCAAGTAGCGAACTTCGGGATCCTGGCCGCATGTACCGACCAATATGACTTTGTTAACCCCACGGGCCATAACGTTCTCCTAGGCTGGGCGCGCTGTCGGCACTGGGTTGACCAGTTGCTCAAGCGTCGCGCGATCCAATAATTCGGTGTCCAATTTGATGTAGATGGCGGCTTCTTCGGCGATCACTACCGCATCTGTTACCCCAACAACGGCCATTAGGCGCTCTACCAGGCCGGCTTCACGAATTGCTTCGGGCGACAACGGCAGGCGCAGGCTTGTGACGTATGGAGGTTCGCGCATGGTAACAGCAAAGGCTAGCCAAAGTGCAGCCAGCCCCGCGCATCCGAGGAACACAACCGACAAACCGCCATGCTGGAACATCCAGCCGCCCATGATGCCGCCCAACGCAGAACCGAGGAACTGGCTGGTGGAATACACCCCCATCGCCGTGCCCTTGCCGCCGGCCGGTGAAACTTTACTGATCAGCGAGGGCAACGAAGCTTCCAGCAGGTTGAACGCGGTGAAGAACACCACAGTGCCGATCACCAGCGCCCGCAGGCTGTCGCCGAACTGCCAGAAGAATAGCTCAGTGAGCATCAGCGTCGCGACGGCGCCCAGCAAAACTCGTTTCATTTTGCGTTTCTTCTCGCCATAGATAATGAACGGGATCATGGCGAAGAACGAAATCAACAGCGCAGTGAGATAGACCCACCAGTGCTGCTCCTTGGGCAGGCCGGCTTTTTCCACCAGGGCCAGGGGCAAGGCGACGAAGCTGCACATCAGCATCGCGTGTAATACGAAGATACCTAAATCCAGACGCAGCAGGTCGGGGTGCTTGAGCGTCGGCAACAACGCCTTGCGCGCAACGCCCGATTCGCGGTGCTGCAGCGTGCCGGTGGAGCGCGGCACCATGAAGGCCACGATCACGATGCCAAACAGCGCCATGCCGCCCGTGGCAAGGAACAGGCCATGCAGGCCGAAAGCACGGGTCAACAAGGGGCCGACCACCATGGCCACGGCAAACGACAGGCCGATGGTCATGCCGATCATGGCCATGGCCTTGGTGCGGTGTTGTTCGCGGGTCAGGTCGGACAGCAGTGCCATGACGGCGGCAGAAATCGCCCCGGCGCCCTGTAGGACACGGCCGGCAATCACGCCCCAGATCGAATCCGACTGGGCCGCGAGCACACTGCCGAGGGCGAACACGATCAGCCCCAGGTAAATCACCGGGCGGCGGCCAATGCGGTCGGAAATGATCCCGAATGGAATCTGGAAAATCGCCTGGGTCAGGCCGTAGGCGCCAATCGCCAGGCCGATCAGGGCGGGGGTCGCGCCTGCGAGGTCCATCCCATAGGTCGCCAGTACCGGCAACACCATGAACATGCCAAGCATACGGAAGGCGAACACCAGGGCCAGACCGCTTGCTGCTCGGGTCTCGCCGCTACTCATGCGTTCGCTGTGGGGATCGTGCATGGAAAAACCTCGTGTGAACCGGCGGCGATTCTACCAGTCCCATCGATTGAGAGGGTATATGCGGCGCTTTGCCGCGCAGCTTTCATGTAAGGCTGCACCCGGCAATTTGACAGTGTATATTCATCCAGTCTTTAGCCGTATACTCCTGCATTATTTACGCCCGCCGTGCGAGGCCATCTTGGACAAGATCCTGATTCGTGGGGCTAGAACCCACAACCTGAAGAACATCGACCTGACCCTGCCCCGGGACAAACTGATCGTCATCACCGGTTTGTCGGGGTCCGGCAAATCGTCCCTGGCATTCGACACGCTGTACGCCGAAGGCCAGCGGCGCTATGTGGAGTCGCTGTCGGCCTATGCCCGGCAGTTCCTGTCGATGATGGAAAAGCCCGACGTCGACACCATTGAAGGCCTGTCGCCGGCGATCTCCATCGAGCAGAAATCGACTTCCCACAACCCGCGCTCCACCGTGGGCACCATCACCGAGATCTACGACTACCTGCGCCTGTTGTATGCGCGAGTGGGTATCCCCCGCTGCCCCGACCACGACATTCCCCTGGAAGCCCAGACCGTCAGCCAGATGGTTGACCTGGTGCTGGCCCAGCCGGAAGGCGCCAAGCTGATGTTGCTGGCACCGGTGATTCGCGAGCGCAAGGGCGAACACCTTTCCGTCTTCGAAGAGCTTCGCGCACAAGGTTTTGTACGCGCGCGGATCAACGGCAAGCTCTATGAGCTGGACGAAGCGCCGAAGCTCGACAAACAGAAGAAGCACTCCATCGATGTGGTGGTGGACCGCTTCAAAGTGCGGGCCGACCTGCAACAGCGCCTGGCGGAATCGTTCGAGACGGCCTTGAAGCTGGCGGACGGCATTGCCCTGGTGGCGCCGATGGACGACGAGCCGGGTGAAGAAATCATCTTCTCCGCGCGTTTTGCCTGCCCGATCTGTGGCCACGCCATCAGCGAGCTGGAACCCAAGCTGTTCTCCTTCAACAACCCGGCCGGCGCCTGCCCGACGTGCGATGGCCTCGGGGTGAAGCAGTTCTTCGACATCAAGCGCCTGGTCAATGGCGAGCTGACGTTGGCCGAGGGTGCGATACGCGGCTGGGACAGGCGCAATGTCTATTACTTCCAGATGCTGGGGTCGCTGGCATCCCACTACAAATTCAGCCTGGAAGTGCCATTCAACCAACTGCCGGCGGATCAGCAGAAAGTCATTCTGCATGGCAGCGGCTCGCAGAATGTCGACTTCAAATACCTGAACGACCGCGGCGACATCGTTAAACGCTCCCACCCGTTCGAAGGGATCGTGCCAAACCTGGAGCGCCGCTACCGCGAGACCGAATCGGCCAGCGTGCGTGAAGAGCTGGCGAAATTCCTCAGCACCCAACCCTGCCCGGATTGCCGCGGCACGCGCCTGCGTCGTGAGGCGCGACATGTGTGGGTGGGTGAGAAGACGTTGCCGGCAGTGACCAACCTGCCTATCGGCGACGCCTGTGAGTATTTTGGTGTACTCAAGCTGACCGGCCGTCGCGGCGAGATTGCCGACAAGATCCTCAAGGAAATTCGCGAGCGCTTACAGTTCCTGGTCAACGTGGGCCTGGACTACCTGTCGCTGGATCGCAGCGCCGATACACTGTCCGGCGGTGAAGCCCAGCGGATTCGCCTGGCCAGCCAGATTGGCGCAGGTCTTGTGGGGGTGCTGTACATCCTCGACGAGCCGTCGATCGGTTTGCACCAACGCGACAACGACCGCCTGCTCGGCACGCTGAAACACCTGCGGGACATCGGCAACACCGTGATCGTGGTCGAGCACGATGAAGATGCGATTCGCCTGGCGGATTACGTCGTCGATATCGGCCCGGGCGCTGGCGTCCATGGTGGGCATATTGTCGCCGAGGGCACACCTGCTGAAGTCATGGCGCACCCGGACTCGCTGACCGGCAAGTACCTCTCTGGCCGCGTGAAAATTGAAGTGCCAGCCAAGCGCACACCACGCAACAAGAAACAGGCACTGCACCTCAAGGGTGCTCGCGGCAACAACTTGCGCAATGTGGACCTGGAAATCCCCCTGGGCCTGCTGACCTGTGTGACGGGTGTTTCCGGCTCAGGCAAGTCGACGCTGATCAACAATACGCTGTTCCCATTGAGTGCCACCGCCTTGAACGGCGCGACTACCCTGGAAGCGGCTGCCCACGACAGCATCAAGGGCCTGGAGTTGCTGGACAAAGTGGTCGATATCGACCAGAGCCCCATTGGCCGTACACCACGCTCGAACCCGGCAACCTATACCGGGTTGTTTACGCCGATTCGCGAGTTGTTTGCGGGCGTCCCGGAATCCCGTTCACGGGGCTACGGGCCTGGCCGCTTCTCGTTCAACGTCAAGGGCGGGCGCTGCGAAGCGTGCCAGGGCGATGGCTTGATCAAGGTGGAGATGCACTTCCTGCCGGACATCTACGTGCCCTGCGATGTGTGCAAGAGCAAGCGCTACAACCGCGAAACCCTGGAGATCAAGTACAAGGGAAAAAGCATCCACGAAACCCTGGAGATGACCATCGAGGAAGCGCGGGTGTTCTTCGACGCGGTTCCGGCGTTGGCGCGCAAACTGCAGACGTTGATGGATGTGGGCCTGTCGTACATCAAACTGGGGCAATCGGCGACCACGCTGTCCGGCGGCGAGGCACAGCGGGTCAAGTTGTCGCGCGAACTGTCCAAGCGTGATACTGGCAAGACCCTGTATATCCTCGATGAACCGACCACGGGTCTGCACTTTGCGGATATCCAGCAATTGCTGGATGTACTGCACCGCTTGCGCGACCACGGCAACACGGTAGTCGTGATCGAGCACAACCTGGATGTGATCAAGACCGCCGATTGGCTGGTGGACCTTGGGCCGGAGGGCGGCTCCAAGGGCGGGCAGATCATCGCGGTGGGCACACCGGAGGAAGTCTCCGAGATGCCGCAGTCGCACACCGGTTACTACCTCAAACCACTGTTGGCGCGCGACCGGGCCTGATTTATCGGGCCCAACAAAAAGCCCCTGTCACCGTTAAGGCGCCAGGGGCTTTTTTTGTAGCCGGGGATCAGAACTGCGATTGCAGGTAATTCTCCAAGCCGACCAGCTTGATCAGGCCCAACTGCTTTTCCAGCCAGTAGGTGTGATCTTCTTCGGTGTCGTTCAACTGCACACGCAGGATTTCACGCGTGACATAGTCGTTGTGCTTCTCGCACAGCTCGATGCCCTTGCACAATGCGGCACGCACCTTGTACTCCAGGCGCAAGTCACTGGCGAGCATCTCAGGCACCGTGGTGCCGGTGTCCAGGTCGTCGGGACGCATGCGCGGCGTGCCTTCGAGCATCAGGATTCGGCGCATCAGTGCGTCGGCGTGCTGTGCCTCTTCTTCCATCTCATGGTTGATACGTTCGTAGAGCTCGGTGAAGCCCCAGTCCTCGTACATACGCGAATGGATGAAATATTGGTCACGAGCTGCCAGTTCGCCCGTCAGCAACGTGTTGAGGTAATCGATTACGTCGGGGTGACCTTGCATCGCCCTACATCTCCCTGCTTGAAAGTCTGTAGTTTGAACCATGCTGACTCGGAGGTCACGGGATCAACGGCAGAAAAGTGAAGAATTCCGGAGAAAAGTAGCTGAATTAACGCAAAAACCGCCCAAATGAGGGCGGTTCTGCTTATCGTTTAGAGTCAGTTAAGCGATACACCCAGTGCCTTTGCGATTGCTTCTCCGTACGCCGGATCGGCCTTGTAGAAATGCGCCAGTTGACGCTGCACCACATCACTTGTCACACCCGCCATTGCACCGGCGATGTTGCTGGTGAGCAGCGCTTTCTGCTCGTCACTCATCAGACGGAACAGTGCACCCGCGTGGCTGTAGTAATCAGTGTCTTCGCGGTGATCGTAACGATCGGCGGCACCGCTAAGGGCCAGCGCAGGCTCAGCGTATTGAGGCGCTTGTTTAGGCGCATCCGCGTAGCTGTTGGGCTCGTAGTTAGGAGCGGCACCACCGTTGGGGCCGAATGCCATCGAACCGTCACGCTGGTAGCTGTTCACCGGGCTCAGGGGGGCGTTCACCGGCAGTTGCTGGTGGTTGGTGCCGACACGGTAGCGGTGGGCATCTGCGTAGGCGAAAACGCGCCCCTGCAACATACGGTCAGGAGACAGCCCCACGCCTGGAACCATATTGCTTGGACCGAAGGCAGCTTGCTCAACTTCAGCGAAGTAATTCTGTGGGTTGCGGTTCAGTTCCAGCTCCCCAACTTCGATCAACGGGAATTCCTTCTGCGACCAGGTCTTGGTCACGTCGAAGGGGTTCTCGTAGTGCGCATTCGCCTGGGCTTCAGTCATGATCTGGATGCAGACGCGCCATTTCGGGAAATCGCCGCGTTCGATAGCACCGAACAGATCACGCTGAGCGTAATCAGGATCAGTACCCGCCAGGCGTGCCGCTTCGGCCGGCGCGAGGTTCTTGATGCCCTGCTTGGTTTTGTAGTGCCACTTAACCCAGTGACGTTCGCCTTGGGCGTTGATCAGGCTATAAGTGTGGCTGCCGAAGCCGTGCATGTGACGGTAGCCGTCTGGGATGCCACGGTCAGAAAACAGGATGGTGACCTGATGCAGCGCTTCTGGAGAGTGTGACCAGAAGTCCCACATCATTTGCGCGCTTTTGAGGTTGCTTTGTGGCAGGCGCTTTTGAGTGTGGATGAAGTCAGGGAATTTCAGCGGGTCACGGATGAAGAACACAGGCGTGTTATTACCAACGATGTCCCAGTTGCCTTCTTCGGTATAGAACTTCAACGCGAAACCGCGCGGATCACGCTCGGTATCCGCCGAACCACGCTCGCCACCTACGGTGGAAAACCGCAGGAAAGTTGGCGTTTGCTTACCAACAGACTCGAACAACTTGGCGCTTGTGTACTGCGAGATGTCTTTAGTGACAGTAAACGTACCGTAAGCACCCGAACCCTTGGCGTGTACACGGCGCTCAGGAATGTTTTCACGGTTGAAGTGAGCAAGCTTCTCGATCAGGTGAAAATCGTCGAGCAGCAACGGGCCGCGCGGGCCAGCGGAACGGGAATTCTGGTTGTCCGCAACGGGAGCACCGCTGGCGGTCGTAAGGATTTTATTCTGGCTCATGTGCGTATTCCTCAGGTCGGACTTGGAACTGCCGGCTAATCGGCTTGGTGGAGAGTATTGATCATCAACATGACACCCACAAATTCATTAAATTGCGGACATCAATAGAAAATTACTACCAACAACACCAACAACCATAGTGCCGAGCGCAATCTGGAGAAGCTTGTACAAATCGCGCTTTTATTACGCGCACAAAAAACCGGGCACTAGGCCCGGTTCTTCGTTACAGCTTGACGTCTTACTCGGCGCTTACAGCTTCGCCAGCAGTAGCACGATCAACCAACTCGACGTACGCCATAGGCGCGTTGTCGCCAGCGCGGAAGCCGCACTTGAGGATGCGCAGGTAGCCACCCTCACGGGTAGCGTAACGCTTGCCCAGGTCGTTGAAGAGCTTACCAACGATAGCTTTCGAACGAGTACGGTCGAAAGCCAGACGGCGGTTAGCCAGGCTGTCTGTCTTGGCCAAAGTGATCAGCGGCTCAGCAACGCGACGCAGTTCTTTAGCTTTCGGCAGTGTAGTTTTGATCAGCTCGTGCTCGAACAGCGACACCGCCATGTTTTGAAACATGGCCTTGCGGTGCGAGCTGGTACGGCTCAGGTGACGACCACTTTTACGATGACGCATGGTTCATTCCTTACCAAACTCACGTTCGGTGATTACGACGATCAGGCAGTCGCCTTGTCGTCCTTCTTAAGACTTGCAGGCGGCCAGTTGTCGAGGCGCATGCCGAGGGACAGACCGCGGGAGGCCAGAACGTCCTTGATTTCAGTCAAGGATTTCTTGCCCAGGTTCGGAGTCTTCAACAGTTCTACTTCGGTACGCTGAATCAGGTCGCCGATGTAGTAAATGTTTTCCGCCTTAAGGCAGTTAGCCGAACGTACAGTCAGTTCCAGATCGTCAACCGGGCGAAGCAGGATCGGATCGATCTCGTCTTCCTGCTCGATTACCACTGGTTCGCTGTCACCCTTGAGGTCGACGAACGCAGCCAACTGCTGTTGCAGGATGGTTGCAGCGCGGCGGATAGCCTCTTCAGGATCCAGAGTACCGTTGGTTTCCAGATCAATAACCAGCTTGTCCAGGTTAGTACGCTGTTCGACACGGGCGTTTTCCACCACGTATGCGATACGGCGAACCGGGCTGAACGAAGAGTCAAGCTGCAAGCGACCAATGCTGCGGCTTTCGTCTTCATCGCTCTGACGCGAGTCGGCCGGTTCATAACCACGACCACGAGCTACGGTGAGCTTCATGTTCAGGGCGCCGTTAGACGCCAGGTTAGCGATTACGTGATCGGGATTAACGATCTCGACATCATGATCCAGCTGAATATCGGCAGCGGTAACCACCCCCGAACCCTTCTTCGACAAGGTCAGCGTAACTTCGTCACGGCCGTGCAGCTTGATAGCCAGACCTTTAAGGTTCAACAGGATTTCAATTACGTCTTCCTGTACACCTTCGATGGCGCTGTACTCGTGGAGCACACCGTCAATCTCGGCCTCGACTACTGCACAGCCGGGCATTGAGGACAACAGGATGCGGCGCAGCGCGTTGCCCAGGGTGTGGCCAAAACCACGCTCGAGAGGCTCGAGAGTGATCTTGGCGCGGGTTGGACTGACAACCTGCACATCAATGTGGCGGGGTGTCAGGAACTCATTTACCGAAATCTGCATGGATGCACCTATTTTCTAGCCCTTACTTGGAGTAGAGCTCGACAATCAGGCTTTCGTTGATGTCGGCGGACAGATCACTGCGAGCAGGAACGTTCTTGAAAACGCCCGACTTCTTCTCAGTGTCTACTTCTACCCATTCTACGCGGCCACGTTGGGCACACAGATCGAGAGCTTGGACAATGCGAAGTTGGTTTTTTGCTTTCTCGCGAATCGCGACCACGTCACCAGCACGAACCTGGTAGGACGGGACGTTAACGGTTTGGCCGTTTACGCTGACGGATTTGTGCGATACCAGCTGACGGGATTCGGCACGAGTCGAACCAAAGCCCATACGGTATACAACGTTGTCCAGACGGCATTCGAGCAGTTGCAGCAGGTTTTCACCGGTTGCACCTTTCTTGCCAGCAGCTTCTTTGTAGTAGCCGCTGAACTGACGCTCGAGAACGCCGTAGATACGACGGACCTTCTGCTTTTCACGCAGTTGGGTGCCGTAGTCGGACTGGCGACCGCGGCGTTGGCCGTGGATACCAGGTGCTGCTTCAATGTTGCACTTCGATTCGATCGCGCGCACGCCGCTCTTCAGGAAGAGATCGGTGCCTTCGCGACGAGCGAGTTTGCATTTTGGACCAATGTAACGAGCCATTCTTTACAATCTCCTGGATTACACGCGGCGCTTCTTCGGCGGACGGCACCCGTTGTGCGGGATTGGCGTCACGTCGGTGATGCTGGCGATCTTATAGCCACAGCCGTTCAAAGCACGGACAGCAGACTCACGACCTGGACCTGGACCTTTGACGTTAACGTCGAGGTTTTTCAGGCCGTATTCCAGCGCAGCTTGACCAGCACGTTCAGCAGCT
Source organism: Pseudomonas sp. Marseille-Q1929 (assembly GCF_017316265.1). NCBI lineage: Bacteria > Pseudomonadati > Pseudomonadota > Gammaproteobacteria > Pseudomonadales > Pseudomonadaceae > Pseudomonas > Pseudomonas sp. Marseille-Q1929. The sequence continues at coordinate 31,067 of NZ_JAFLWU010000025.1, read as the reverse complement.
ACTTGAGCAGCAAACGGGGTGGACTTGCGGGAACCGCGGAAACCCGAACCACCAGAGGTAGCCCAAGACAGCGCGTTACCTTGACGGTCGGTGATGGTCACGATTGTGTTGTTAAAAGAAGCATGGATGTGGGCGATGCCATCAACCACTGTCTTTTTAACTTTTTTACGAGGACGAGCAGCAGGTTTTGCCATGATAATTTTCCTGTCGATTCGCTGGGGCGATTACTTGCGGATCGGCTTACGCGGACCTTTACGGGTACGCGCGTTAGTCTTGGTACGCTGACCGCGTACTGGAAGACCACGACGATGACGCAGACCGCGATAGCAACCGAGGTCCATCAAACGCTTGATTTTCATGTTGATTTCGCGACGCAGGTCACCTTCAGTGGTGAACTTCGCCACTTCGCCACGCAGCTGTTCAATCTGCTCGTCGCTCAGATCCTTGATCTTAGCGGCTGGGTTTACCCCAGCGACCGCGCAAATCTTCTGCGCAGTTGTGCGACCAACACCATAGATGTAGGTCAGCGAGATAACAGTGTGCTTGTTATCTGGAATGTTAACGCCTGCAATACGGGCCATTCAGTGGGACTCCAATTGACAGCTACCTACGCCCCGGAAGCCAAGAAATAGGGCGCGAGATAATATCGCTGTAATAACAAATAATCAACCCGGCAGCGCACTAGCTGCCGGGCTTCAAGCGGATCACACTCAGCCTTGGCGCTGTTTGTGACGCGGTTCCGCGCTGCAAATTACTCGAACAACACCTTCGCGGCGAATAATCTTGCAGTTACGGCACAGCTTTTTCACCGATGCACGAACTTTCATCACCAACTCCTCGAACCTTATGGGGTACTCAGCGCAACATGCCGCTGCCGTAGCCCTTCAGGTTGGCTTTCTTCATCAGGGATTCGTACTGGTGCGAAACGAGGTGCGATTGTACTTGGGACATGAAGTCCATCACAACCACGACGACGATCAGCAACGAGGTCCCGCCAAGGTAGAACGGAACGTTTGCTGCAACCACCAGGAACTGGGGCAACAAGCACACGGCCGTCATATATAGAGCACCGAACAGGGTCAAACGAGTCAGAACGCCATCAATGTAGCGTGCCGACTGCTCACCTGGACGGATGCCCGGAATAAAGGCACCGGACTTCTTCAGGTTTTCCGCTACGTCTTTCGGATTGAACATCAACGCCGTATAGAAGAAGCAGAAGAAAATAATCCCTGCACTAAACAGCAGAATATTCAACGGCTGACCAGGAGCGATCGACTGAGAGAGGTCCTGCAGCCAGCCCATATTTTCAGACTGACCAAACCAGGTACCCAACGAAGCCGGAAACAGCAAAATGCTGCTCGCGAAAATTGCCGGAATAACACCGGCCATATTCACTTTCAGCGGCAAGTGGCTGGTCTGCGCAGCGAAGACCTTACGGCCCTGCTGACGCTTGGCGTAGTGAACAGCAATACGACGCTGGCCACGCTCAATGAACACCACAAAACCGATAATCGCTACTGCCAGCAAACCGATGGCAACCAGGGCGAAGATATTGATATCACCCTGACGTGCAGACTCGAAAGACTGCCCAATTGCTCTCGGAAGACCGGCGACGATACCTGCGAAAATCAACATCGAGATACCGTTACCAACACCACGCTCAGTAATCTGCTCACCCAGCCACATCATGAACATCGCACCAGCCACAAACGTGGATACCGCGACGAAATGGAAGCCAAAGTCACCAGTGAACGCAACACCCTGCCCAGCCAGGCCAACGGACATGCCGATAGCCTGGACCAGGGCGAGGGCTACAGTGCCGTAGCGGGTGTACTGGCTAATCTTGCGACGGCCAGCTTCACCTTCCTTCTTCAACTGCTCCAGCTGCGGGCTGACGGCGGTCATCAGTTGCATGATGATCGATGCCGAAATGTACGGCATGATCCCCAGTGCAAAGATGCTCATCCGTTCCAGCGCGCCGCCGGAAAACATGTTGAACAAGCTAAGAATGGTCCCCTCATTCTGTCGAAACAGGTCTGCGAGTCGGTCCGGGTTGATACCTGGAACCGGGATGTGTGCGCCTATTCGGTAGACGATAATCGCCAGGAACAGAAAACGCAGACGAGCCCAAAGTTCAGACATACCGCCTTTGCCGAGCGCTGAGAGAGCACCTTGCTTAGCCATTTATTCCTCGAACTTGCCGCCAGCTGCTTCGATAGCCGAACGCGCACCTTTGGTGGCGCCGATTCCCTTGCCGATAGTGACAGCGCGAGTCACTTCACCGGACAGCATGATTTTCACACGCTGTACGTTGACGTTGATCACGTTGGCATCTTTCAGGGTCTGCACAGTAACGATGTCGCCTTCCACTTTGGCCAGCTCGGACAGACGCACTTCTGCGCGGTCCATGGCTTTCAGGGATACGAAACCGAACTTAGGCAGGCGACGATGCAGCGGCTGTTGACCGCCTTCAAAGCCTGGAGCGATGGTGCCACCGGAACGGGAGGTTTGACCTTTGTGGCCACGGCCACCAGTCTTACCCAAACCGCTACCGATACCACGGCCCGGACGATGCTTTTCGCGACGGGAACCCGGCGCTGGACTCAGATCATTGAGTTTCATCGATTAACCCTCTACACGCAGCATGTAGTAAGCCTTGTTGATCATCCCGCGATTCTCGGGAGTATCAAGTACTTCTACAGTGTGACCGATGCGACGCAGACCCAGACCCTTAACGCACAGTTTGTGGTTAGGGATGCGGCCGGTCATGCTCTTGATCAGCGTTACTTTAACGGTAGCCATGATCAGAAGATCTCCTTGACAGTCAGACCACGCTTAGCAGCGATGGACTCAGGAGATTGCATAGCTTTCAAACCTTTGAAAGTGGCGTGAACCACGTTTACCGGGTTAGTCGAGCCGTAGCACTTGGCCAGAACGTTCTGAACGCCAGCAACCTCGAGGACAGCACGCATAGCGCCGCCAGCGATGATACCGGTACCTTCAGAAGCAGGCTGCATGTACACCTTCGAAGCGCCATGGGCGGACTTCATTGCGTACTGCAGAGTGGTGCCGTTCAGGTCAACTTGGATCATGTTGCGGCGAGCAGCTTCCATTGCCTTCTGGATCGCAGCAGGCACTTCACGCGACTTGCCACGGCCGAAGCCAACACGCCCTTTACCATCACCAACCACGGTCAACGCGGTGAAAGTGAAGATACGGCCGCCTTTAACGGTTTTGGCTACGCGGTTAACTTGAACCAGCTTCTCAATGTAGCCTTCGTCGCGCTTTTGGTCGTTATTTGACATAACTTAGAACTCCAGCCCAGCTTCACGAGCGCCATCAGCCAGCGCTTTCACGCGACCGTGGTACTTGAAGCCAGAGCGGTCGAAAGCCACTTGCGAGACGCCAGCGGCCTTAGCACGCGTAGCGACCAGCTGGCCAACCTTAGTGGCCGCGTCGATGTTGCCAGTGGCACCATCACGCAGTTCTTTATCCAAAGTCGAGGCGCTTGCCAGGACTTTGTTGCCGTCGGCCGAGATGACCTGGGCGTAGATGTGCTGCGACGAGCGGAACACGCAGAGACGCACGACTTCGAGTTCGTGCATTTTCAGGCGTGCTTTGCGAGCGCGACGCAGTCGAGTAACTTTTTTGTCGGTCATTTGCTATGCCCTACTTCTTCTTGGCTTCTTTACGACGGACGACTTCGTCCGCGTAGCGCACACCTTTGCCTTTGTACGGCTCTGGTGGACGGAAGTCGCGGATCTCAGCAGCCACTTGACCTACCAGTTGCTTATCGATGCCCTTGATCAGGATATCGGTCTGGCTAGGAGTCTCAGCGGTGATGCCTTCCGGCAGTTCGTAATCCACTGGGTGCGAGAAGCCAAGGGCCAGGTTCAAAACCGTGCCTTTTGCTTGCGCTTTGTAACCAACACCGACCAGCTGGAGCTTACGCTCGAAGCCTTGGCTTACGCCTTGGACCATGTTGTTTACCAACGCACGCGTGGTACCGGCCATTGCGCGAGTTTGTTGATCGCCATTGCGAGCAGCGAAACGCAGCTCACCAGCTTCTTCAACGATCTCAACGGACGAATGGATGTTCAGTTCAAGAGTACCCTTGGCACCCTTCACCGAAAGCTGTTGGCCTGCGAATTTTACTTCGACACCGGCTGGCAGCTTAACGGGGTTCTTAGCGACGCGAGACATGCTTATCCCCCCTTAGAACACAGTGCAAAGAACTTCGCCGCCGACACCGGCAGCGCGCGCAGCACGATCCGTCATCACACCTTTGTTGGTGGAGACGATAGACACGCCCAGACCGCCACGAACTTTCGGCAGATCTTCAGCGGACTTGTACTGACGCAGGCCTGGACGGCTAACGCGCTTCACTTCCTCGATGACCGAACGGCCTTCGAAGTACTTCAGCTCGATGGACAGCAGTGGTTTGATTTCGCTGCTGATCTGATAACCCGCAATGTAGCCTTCGTCTTTCAGGACTTTGGCAACAGCTACCTTCAACTTGGAAGATGGCATGCTTACGACGGACTTTTCAGCCATCTGGGCATTACGGATACGAGTTAGCATGTCCGCTAACGGGTCCTGCATACTCATGGGCTAGACGCTCCTAATACAAAAAAATTAGCCTTGCGGCTACATATGTCGCCGAGAATCTCCGGGTAAAAAACACGGGCTCAGGCGAGCCGCGTATTTTAGACACACTCCAGAAATGAAACAAGCCCCAAAAGGGGCTTGTTCCAGATTCAAGGTCACCGGCGGTCAGTATCTTGCGATTCAGACCACCTGGACGTTGAAAGTACTTACCAGCTGGCTTTAACCAGACCTGGTACGTCACCACGCATTGCCGCTTCACGCAGTTTGTTACGGCCGAGGCCGAACTTGCGGTAAACGCCGTGTGGACGACCGGTCAGGCGGCAGCGGTTACGCATGCGCGAAGCGCTTGCGTCACGTGGCTGCTTCTGCAGAGCAACTGTAGCTTCCCAACGCGCTTCTGGACTTGCGTTCAGATCAACGATGATTGCTTTCAGTGCTGCACGCTTCTTGGCGTACTTGGCAACCGTGAGCTGACGCTTCAGCTCGCGGTTTTTCATGCTCATCTTGGCCATGGTCCTACTCCAATCAGTTGCGGAACGGGAATTTGAAAGCACGCAACAGGGCGCGACCTTCATCATCGTTCTTGGCAGTGGTGGTCAGGGTGATGTCCAGACCGCGGAGAGCATCGATCTTGTCGTAGTCGATTTCCGGGAAGATGATCTGCTCTTTCACGCCCATGCTGTAGTTACCACGACCATCGAAGGACTTGGCATTCAGGCCGCGGAAGTCGCGAACCCGAGGCAGGGAGATCGACAGCAGACGATCCAGGAATTCGTACATACGCTCACGGCGCAGGGTCACTTTGACGCCGATCGGCCAACCTTCACGGACTTTAAAGCCAGCGATGGATTTCCGAGCGTAGGTCACAACGACTTTCTGGCCGGTGATCTTTTCCAGGTCAGCAACAGCGTGCTCGATGACTTTTTTGTCACCGATCGCTTCGCCCAGACCCATGTTCAGGGTGATTTTGGTAACGCGCGGAACTTCCATCACGTTCCCAAGCTTAAGTTCTTCCTTAAGCTTAGGGGCGATTTCCTTCCGGTAAATCTCTTGTAGTCGTGCCATGGTCTAATCTACCTAGCAGTGTTCAAGCATCAACCGCTTTTTGGGTCGACTTGAAGACACGAATTTTCTTACCGTCTTCTACTTTGAAACCAACGCGGTCAGCCTTGTTGGTTTCGCCGTTGAAGATGGCGACGTTAGAAGCATCCAGCGGAGCTTCTTTCTCGACGATACCGCCCTGCACGCCCGACATCGGGTTAGGCTTGGTATGACGCTTAACCAGGTTCAGACCACCGATAACCAGACGGTTATTAGCGAGAACCTTAAGCACCTTACCGCGCTTACCTTTGTCTTTGCCGGCGATCACGATGATCTCGTCGTCACGACGAATCTTTTGCATGTCGGATCTCCTTACAGCACTTCTGGGGCGAGCGAGACGATCTTCATGAACTTCTCAGTACGAAGTTCACGGGTCACTGGCCCAAAGATACGGGTGCCGATCGGCTCTTGCTTGTTGTTCAGAAGAACAGCAGCGTTGCCATCAAAGCGGATAATGGAGCCATCAGCACGACGTACGCCGTGACGAGTGCGGACTACAACAGCAGTCATCACTTGGCCTTTTTTCACTTTACCGCGAGGAATTGCTTCCTTCACGGTAACTTTGATGATGTCACCGATACCAGCGTAACGACGATGGGAGCCACCCAGCACCTTGATGCACATAACACGGCGAGCGCCGCTGTTATCGGCCACATCGAGCATGGATTGAGTCTGAATCATATAATTTCTCCGACCCCTAGTCCTTAGACTTCCACAGCGCGTTCGAGAACATCAACCAGTGCCCAAGACTTGGTCTTGGCCAGCGGACGAGTTTCACGAATAGTGACTTTGTCGCCGATGTGGCACTGATTGGTTTCGTCGTGCGCGTGCAGCTTAGTCGAACGCTTAACATATTTACCGTAGATCGGGTGCTTAACGCGACGCTCGATCAAAACGGTGATGGTTTTGTCCATCTTGTCGCTGACAACACGGCCAGTCAGCGTACGGACAGTCTTTTCGGCTTCAGCCATGATCACTTACCTGCCTGCTGGTTGAGCACAGTCTTCACGCGAGCGATGTCACGCTTAACTTGCGAGAGCAGATGAGACTGCCCCAACTGGCCAGTTGCTTTCTGCATACGCAGATTGAACTGGTCGCGCAGCAAGCCGAGCAGTTGCTCGTTCAGCTGCTGTGCGGATTTTTCACGAAGTTCATTCGCTTTCATCACATCACCGTCCGTTTAACAAAGGAGGTGGCGAGCGGCAGCTTTGCAGCAGCCAGGGCGAAAGCCTCACGCGCCAGCTCTTCAGTAACACCCTCGATTTCATACAGGACTTTGCCTGGCTGAATCTGGGCAACCCAATATTCCACGTTACCCTTACCTTTACCCATCCGCACTTCGAGAGGCTTCTTGGAGATCGGCTTGTCCGGGAATACACGGATCCAGATCTTGCCGCCACGTTTAACGTGACGGGTCAGAGCACGACGCGCTGACTCGATCTGACGAGCGGTGAGACGACCACGAGCTACAGACTTCAGCGCGAACTCGCCGAAGCTGACTTTGCTACCGCGCTGAGCCAGACCACGGTTGTGGCCTGTCATCTGCTTGCGGAACTTCGTACGCTTAGGTTGCAACATTTGGCGTACCCCTTACTTAGCAGCTTTTTTACGAGGCGCTGGTGCTTGTGGTTTCAGTTCTTCTTGGCGACCACCAATTACTTCGCCTTTGAAGATCCAAACCTTTACACCGATCACACCGTAAGTGGTGTGAGCTTCGTAGTTGGCATAGTCGATGTCGGCACGCAGGGTGTGCAGTGGCACACGACCTTCGCGATACCATTCAGTACGTGCGATTTCAGCACCGCCGAGACGACCGCTCACTTGGATTTTGATGCCTTTGGCACCAATGCGCATGGCGTTCTGTACGGCGCGCTTCATAGCGCGACGGAACATTACGCGACGCTCCAGCTGCTGAGCTACGCTCTGCGCAACCAGCATACCGTCGAGCTCCGGCTTACGGATCTCTTCGATATTGATGTGCACAGGCACACCCATTTGCTTGGTCAGGTCCTGACGCAGTTTCTCAACATCTTCACCTTTCTTCCCGATAACGATACCTGGACGAGCGGTGTGGATGGTGATACGTGCAGTTTGTGCCGGACGATGGATATCGATACGGCTTACGGACGCGCTTTTTAGTTTGTCTTGGAGATACTCACGCACCTTCAGATCAGCGAACAAATAGTCCGCATAAGTCCGACCGTCTGCGTACCAGACGGAGGTGTGCTCCTTGACGATTCCCAGGCGAATGCCAATGGGATGTACTTTCTGACCCATCTCTTCGACTCCGTTACTTGTCAGCAACCTTGACAGTGATATGGCAAGACCGCTTGACGATGCGATCAGCACGGCCTTTGGCACGTGGCATGATGCGCTTCAGCGAACGCCCTTCGTTGACGAAAACGGTGCTGACCTTCAGGTCATCAACGTCTGCGCCTTCGTTATGCTCGGCGTTGGCTACGGCCGACTCCAGCACTTTCTTCATGATCTCGGCGGCTTTCTTACTGCTGAAAGCCAACAGGTTGAGCGCTTCGCCCACCTTCTTCCCGCGGATCTGGTCGGCGACCAAGCGGGCTTTCTGGGCGGAGATTCGAGCGCCCGACAACTTAGCGGCTACTTCCATTTCCTAACCCCTTAACGCTTGGCTTTCTTGTCTGCCACGTGCCCACGATAAGTGCGGGTACCGGCAAACTCGCCCAGTTTGTGGCCGACCATGTCTTCGTTAACGAGAACTGGGACGTGTTGACGACCGTTGTGTACTGCGATGGTCAGACCGACCATTTGTGGCAGGATCATCGAACGACGCGACCAGGTTTTCACCGGTTTGCGATCATTCTTTTCCGCCGCCACTTCGATCTTCTTCAGTAGGTGAAGATCAATAAAAGGACCTTTTTTCAGAGAACGTGGCACTGTCGTATCCCTCTATTTACTTGCGACGACGGACGATCATTTTGTCGGTACGCTTATTACCACGAGTCTTCGCGCCCTTAGTCGGGAAGCCCCATGGCGATACCGGATGACGACCACCAGAGGTACGACCTTCACCACCACCGTGTGGGTGGTCAACCGGGTTCATGGCAACACCACGAACGGTTGGGCGAACGCCACGCCAGCGTTTGGCACCAGCTTTACCCAGCGAACGCAGGCTGTGCTCGGAGTTCGAGACTTCGCCCAGGGTCGCGCGGCATTCAGCCAGCACTTTACGCATCTCACCAGAACGCAGACGCAGGGTCACGTAGACACCTTCACGAGCGATCAGCTGAGCCGAAGCACCAGCGGAACGAGCGATCTGTGCGCCTTTACCTGGCTTCAATTCGATGCCGTGTACGGTGCTACCAACTGGAATGTTACGCAGTTGCAGAGCGTTGCCCGGCTTGATCGGCGCCAGAGCACCTGCGATCAGCTGGTCGCCAGCGCTCACGCCTTTAGGGGCGATGATGTAGCGACGCTCGCCATCTGCGTACAGCAGCAGAGCGATGTGAGCAGTACGGTTTGGATCGTATTCGATACGCTCGACAGTGGCAGAGATGCCATCTTTGTCGTTGCGACGGAAATCGACCAGACGATAATGCTGCTTATGGCCACCACCGATGTGACGAGTGGTAATACGACCATTGTTGTTACGACCACCAGTCTTCGATTTTTTCTCGAGCAGCGGTGCGTGAGGAGCGCCTTTATGCAGCTCCTGGTTGACCACCTTGACCACAAAACGGCGGCCAGGGGAAGTCGGTTTGCATTTAACGATTGCCATGATGCACCCCTTCCTTACTCAGCACTGCTGCTGAAATCGAGATCTTGGCCTGGCTGAAGGGAGATAACTGCCTTCTTCCAGTCATTACGCTTGCCCAGACCGCGAGCAGTGCGCTTGCTCTTACCCAGAACATTCAGGGTAGTAACACGCTCTACTTTCACGCTGAACAGGCTTTCGACGGCCTTCTTGATTTCCAGCTTGGTTGCGTCAGTTGCAACCTTGAAAACGAACTGGCCTTTCTTGTCAGCCAGAACCGTAGCCTTTTCGGAAACGTGCGGGCCAAGCAGAACTTTAAATACGCGTTCCTGGTTCATCCCAGCAGCTCCTCGAATTTCTTCACGGCCGACACGGTGATCAACACCTTGTCGTATGCGATCAGACTAACTGGATCGGAACCTTGCACGTCACGTACATCAACGTGTGGCAGGTTGCGAGCAGCCAGGTACAGGTTCTGATCAACAGCTTCAGACACGATCAAAACGTCGGTCAGGCTCATGTTGTTCAGTTTGCCCAGCAGATCTTTGGTTTTTGGACTTTCAACAGCGAAGTCCTGAACCACGACCAGACGATCAGTACGCACGAGTTCAGCAAGGATGGAGCGCAGTGCTGCGCGGTACATCTTCTTGTTGAGCTTCTGAGAGTGATCCTGTGGACGAGCTGCGAAAGTGGTACCGCCGCCACGCCAGATTGGGCTACGGATAGTACCGGCACGAGCACGGCCAGTGCCTTTCTGACGCCAAGGGCGCTTACCGCCACCACGTACGTCGGAACGGGTCTTTTGCTGCTTGCTACCTTGACGGCCGCCGGCCATGTAGGCCACGACTGCTTGGTGAACGAGCGTCTCGTTGAATTCGCCGCCAAATGTCAGTTCGGAAACTTCGATCGCTTGAGCGTCATTTACATTTAATTGCATGTCAGCTTCCCCTTAACCGCGAGCCTTGGCCGCTGGACGTACAACCAGGTTGCCGCCAGTAGCGCCAGGAACAGCACCCTTGACCAACAACAGATTGCGTTCAGCGTCGACGCGCACTACTTCGAGGGACTGCACGGTCACGCGCTCAGCGCCCATATGACCGGACATTTTTTTGCCCTTGAATACACGACCAGGAGTCTGGCACTGGCCAATAGAGCCCGGGACGCGGTGGGAAACGGAGTTACCGTGAGTGTTGTCTTGGCCACGGAAATTCCAACGCTTGATCGTACCCTGGAAGCCTTTACCCTTGGACTGACCGGTTACATCAACCAGTTGACCAGCGGCGAAGATTTCAGCGTTGATCAGATCGCCAGCCTGGTAGTCGCCATCTTCAAGACGGAACTCCATAACAGTACGACCAGCTGCAACGTTTGCTTTTGCGAAGTGACCTGCTTGAGCAGCAGTCACGCGCGAAGCACGACGCTCGCCGACAGTGACTTGCACTGCACGATAGCCATCGATCTCTTCAGTTTTGAACTGGGTGACGCGATTCGGTTCGATCTCAATGACCGTGACCGGAATGGAGACACCTTCTTCGGTGAAAATACGGGTCATACCGCATTTACGACCGACTACACCAATAGTCATGTTGTAAACCTCATGAGTGTACGGGGCTTTCACCCGCTATGGCCGCCCATTTCAGAGCGTTACACGACTAAGACCCAAGTCTTAGCCGAGGCTGATCTGTACTTCCACACCGGCCGCCAGATCAAGCTTCATAAGTGCATCAACGGTTTTATCCGTTGGCTGGACGATGTCCAGAACGCGCTTATGAGTACGGATCTCGTACTGGTCACGCGCGTCTTTGTTGACGTGCGGGGAGACCAGAACGGTGAACCGCTCTTTACGGGTAGGCAGTGGAATTGGACCACGCACTTGTGCACCAGTACGTTTCGCGGTTTCCACGATTTCCTGGGTGGATTGGTCGATCAGGCGATGGTCAAAAGCCTTCAACCTGATACGGATTTGCTGATTTTGCATTGGATTTCAGACTCCGGCTGCTATTCCCAGCGAGCGCAATACGCCCGTTAAAAGGAGGCGCAATTCTATAGACGCCCCAGATAGGTGTCAACCCAATAAAAAAAGCCCCCGCTGAGCGGGGGCCTTTTTCAAAGCATCAAGCTAACTCAAAAAGAGCTTACTCGATGATTTTAGCTACAACACCAGCACCAACGGTACGGCCGCCTTCACGAATAGCGAAGCGCAGACCGTCTTCCATTGCGATGGTCTTGATCAGGGTAACTTCCATTTGGATGTTATCACCTGGCATTACCATTTCAACGCCTTCTGGCAGCTGGCAGTTACCAGTCACGTCAGTAGTACGGAAGTAGAACTGAGGACGGTAGCCTTTGAAGAACGGAGTGTGACGACCGCCTTCTTCTTTGCTCAGAACGTAGACTTCTGCGGTGAACTTGGTGTGCGGCTTAACGGTGCCTGGCTTAACCAGAACCTGGCCACGCTCAACGTCGTCACGCTTGGTACCACGCAGCAGAACGCCGCAGTTCTCGCCAGCACGACCTTCGTCGAGCAGTTTGCGGAACATTTCAACACCGGTGCAGGTGGTGACGGTGGTGTCACGCAGACCAACGATTTCCAGTGGATCTTGAACGCGAACGATACCGCGCTCGATACGACCAGTCACAACAGTACCGCGACCAGAGATCGAGAACACGTCTTCGATTGGCATCAGGAACGGCTTGTCGGTCAGACGAACTGGTTCTGGGATGTAGGTATCCAGAGTTTCAACCAGTTTACGAACGGCAGTGGTGCCCATTTCGTTGTCGTCTTTACCTTCCAGAGCCATACGAGCAGAACCGATGATGATCGGAGTGTCGTCGCCTGGGAAGTCGTAAGTGCTCAGCAGATCGCGCACTTCCATCTCAACCAGTTCCAGCAGCTCAGCGTCGTCTACCAGGTCAGCCTTGTTCAGGAAAACCACGATGTACGGAACGCCTACCTGGCGGGACAGCAGGATGTGCTCACGGGTTTGTGGCATCGGACCATCAGCGGCCGAGCAAACCAGGATCGCGCCGTCCATCTGGGCAGCACCGGTAATCATGTTCTTCACGTAGTCAGCGTGACCTGGGCAGTCAACGTGAGCGTAGTGACGAATCTTCGAGTTGTACTCGACGTGCGCGGTGTTGATGGTGATACCACGAGCTTTTTCTTCTGGCGCGCTGTCGATTTTATCGAAATCAACGATTGCAGAACCGAACACTTCGGAGCAAACGCGAGTCAGAGCTGCGGTCAGAGTGGTTTTACCGTGGTCAACGTGGCCGATGGTGCCAACGTTTACGTGCGGTAGGGAACGATCAAATTTTTCTTTAGCCACGACAATTAACTCCTAGCCTAAACGGGCTGAATCAGCCTTGTTTTTTGGTAACGGTTTCGACGATGTGCGACGGAGCCGTATTGTATTTCTTGAATTCCATAGAGTAGCTTGCGCGACCCTGGGACATGGAGCGAACGTCGGTCGCATAACCGAACATCTCACCCAACGGAACCTCGGCGCGAATCACTTTGCCGGAAACCGTGTCTTCCATACCCAAGATCATGCCGCGACGACGGTTAAGGTCGCCCATGACATCACCCATATAGTCTTCAGGTGTAACAACTTCTACCGCCATGATCGGCTCAAGCAACTCACCACCGCCCTTCTGGGCCAGTTGCTTGGTTGCCATGGAGGCAGCTACCTTGAACGCCATCTCGTTGGAGTCGACGTCGTGGTAAGAACCGTCAAAAACGGTTGCTTTCAGGCCGATCAGCGGATAGCCGGCAACAACGCCGTTCTTCATCTGCTCTTCGATGCCCTTCTGGATAGCCGGGATGTATTCCTTAGGAACCACACCACCAACTACTTCGTTCACGAATTGCAGACCTTCCTGACCTTCGTCAGCAGGAGCAAAACGGATCCAGCAGTGACCGAACTGACCACGACCGCCGGACTGACGAACGAACTTGCCTTCGATTTCGCAATTCTTCGTGATGCGCTCACGATAGGAAACCTGAGGCTTACCGATGTTGGCTTCGACGTTGAACTCACGGCGCATCCGGTCAACCAGGATGTCCAGGTGAAGCTCGCCCATGCCGGAGATGATCGTTTGACCAGTCTCTTCATCAGTCTTAACGCGGAAAGATGGATCTTCCTGAGCAAGTTTGCCCAGAGCGATACCCATTTTTTCCTGGTCATCCTTGGTCTTAGGCTCTACGGCAACCGAAATAACCGGCTCCGGGAAGTCCATGCGAACCAGGATGATTGGCTTGGCAGCGTCGCACAAGGTTTCACCAGTGGTGACGTCCTTCATGCCGATCAGGGCCGCGATGTCACCAGCGCGTACTTCCTTGATCTCTTCACGGGCGTTTGCATGCATTTGCACCATACGACCCACGCGCTCTTTCTTGCCTTTAACCGAGTTGATCACGCCGTCGCCGGATGCCAACACGCCCGAGTAAACGCGGACGAAGGTCAAAGTACCCACGAATGGGTCGGTAGCGATCTTGAACGCCAGAGCCGAGAACGGCTCGTTGTCGTCTGCATGACGCTCCATCTCTTCTTCCTCGTTATCAGGGTTGGAACCCTTGATAGCAGGAATGTCGGTTGGAGCCGGCAGGTAGTCGATAACGGCGTCGAGAACCAGGGGAACACCCTTGTTCTTGAAGGAAGAACCGCAAACAGCCAAGACGATTTCGCCAGCGATAGTACGCTGACGCAGAGCAGCCTTGATTTCCACGTTGGTGAGTTCTTCACCCTCGAGGTACTTGTTCATCAGCTCTTCGCTGGCTTCGGCAGCAGCCTCAACCATGTTACTGCGCCACTCGTCAGCCAGTTCCTGAAGCTCTTCAGGGATAGGCTTGCGAACAGGAACCATACCTTTGTCGGAATCATTCCAATAAACAGCTTCCATGGCGAGCAGATCGATCTGCCCCTGGAAGTTGTCTTCGGAGCCGATAGCCAATTGGATTGGCACCGGGGTGTGACCCAGACGCTGCTTGATCTGACCGATCACGCGCAGGAAGTTGGCACCAGCACGGTCCATCTTGTTTACGTAAACAAGACGTGGAACGCCGTACTTGTTGGCTTGACGCCATACGGTTTCCGACTGAGGCTCAACACCCGAGGTGCCGCAGAACACAACGACAGCGCCGTCGAGTACGCGCAGGGAACGCTCAACTTCAATGGTGAAGTCTACGTGGCCCGGGGTATCGATTACGTTGAAGCGGTGCTCGTCTTTGTACTGCTTCTCGGAACCTTTCCAGAAGGCGGTAATAGCAGCAGAAGTAATGGTAATACCACGCTCCTGCTCCTGAACCATCCAGTCTGTGGTCGCGGCGCCGTCATGCACCTCGCCCATTTTGTGACTTTTGCCGGTGTAAAACAGTACGCGCTCGGTGGTGGTGGTTTTACCAGCATCCACGTGAGCAACGATACCGATGTTACGGTAGCGGCTAATCGGAGTAGTACGAGCCATAAAGCCCTCGCAAAATTAGTGAAGCTAAGATTAGAAGCGGTAGTGCGAGAAAGCTTTGTTAGCTTCAGCCATACGGTGCACGTCTTCACGCTTCTTAACAGCAGCACCTTTACCTTCGGCAGCGTCCAACAGTTCGCCGGCCAAACGCAGAGCCATAGACTTCTCGCCACGCTTACGGGCGAAGTCTACCAACCAGCGCATTGCCAGAGCGTTACGACGGGACGGACGAACTTCAACCGGAACCTGGTAAGTAGCACCGCCTACACGGCGCGACTTCACTTCGACCAGCGGAGCGATGGCGTCGAGAGCTTTCTCGAAGATTTCCAGGGGGTCGCTGTTCTTGCGTTCTTTAACCTTTTCCAGCGCGCCATAAACGATACGCTCGGCAACGGCTTTCTTGCCGCTTTCCATCACGTGGTTCATGAACTTGGCCAGGATTTGGCTTCCGTATTTTGGATCGTCAAGCACTTCGCGCTTGGCTGCTACGCGTCTTCTTGGCATGGATAAGCCCTCAAACGGTCTTCAGGTTCGCTCGGAATCGGTGCCCTTTCGGGACGCCTCCGACCTTACTCTTATCGACTCAGAAAATAAGATGATTCAGTTTTACAAAAAGCCGCTACTACTTAGGCTTCTTGGTACCGTACTTCGAACGACCCTGGTTACGACCTTTAACGCCGGAAGTATCCAAGGAGCCGCGTACGGTGTGGTAACGAACACCTGGCAAGTCTTTTACACGACCGCCGCGGATCAGTACCACGCTGTGCTCTTGCAGGTTGTGGCCTTCACCGCCGATGTACGAGGAAACCTCGAAACCGTTGGTCAGGCGCACACGGCATACTTTACGCAGTGCCGAGTTAGGTTTTTTCGGCGTGGTGGTATACACACGGGTGCATACGCCACGACGTTGCGGGCAGTTCTGCAGCGCAGGTACGTCGGATTTCTCGACGATACGCTTACGCGGCTGACGTACCAGCTGGTTGATAGTTGCCATCTACTAGCTCCACTGTTGTCTTGCGACGCTATTGTCTTGCAAGAAAAGCAAAATGGCAGGAACGAATTCCCGCCAAATTTAGGGGTACAAGAGTCTAAAGAGGATCTTGCCCCCAGTCAAGGCAAGGCCCCGACCTCCCCTCTCATCGAACCGGGGCATTACTGCCTCGATCCGACGAATGGGGGCTGTCAGGGCCCAGACTTATTTATCGCAGAACTCAGTTACCGCTTGAGTTCAGCGCTTCGGTCAGTGCAGCTTCCACTTCACTGGCGCTTACGCGCAGCGGCTTGTCAGCATCACGGCGGCGCTTGCGCTCGCTGTGGTAAGCCAAACCGGTACCGGCCGGGATCAAACGACCCACAACCACGTTTTCTTTCAGGCCGCGCAGGTAGTCGCGCTTGCCGGTTACCGCTGCTTCGGTCAGTACGCGAGTGGTCTCCTGGAAGGAGGCCGCCGAGATGAACGACTCAGTGGACAACGACGCCTTGGTGATACCCAGCAGCACGCGAGTGAACTTGGAAACGAATTTCTCGTCGTTCGCCAGGCGCTCGTTTTCTACCAGTACGTGAGTCAGTTCCATCTGGTCGCCCTTGATGAAACTGGAATCGCCGGATTCAGCGATTTCAACTTTACGCAACATCTGACGCAGGATGGTCTCGATGTGCTTATCGTTGATCTTCACGCCTTGCAGACGGTAAACGTCCTGGATCTCGTTAACGATGTACTTGGCCAGCGCACTCACACCCAGCAGACGCAGGATGTCGTGTGGATCGCTCGGGCCGTCGGAGATAACTTCGCCGCGGTTTACCTGTTCGCCTTCGAACACGTTCAGGTGACGCCACTTCGGAATCAGCTCTTCATACGGATCGCTACCGTCGTTCGGGGTAATGACCAGACGGCGCTTGCCCTTGGTCTCTTTACCGAACGCGATGGTGCCGCTGACTTCAGCCAGAATCGACGCTTCTTTCGGACGACGAGCTTCGAACAAGTCGGCAACACGCGGCAGACCACCGGTGATGTCTCGAGTTTTCGAAGTTTCTTGCGGGATACGCGCGATAACATCACCGATCGCGATCTTCGCACCATCCGCTACACCGACCAGAGCGTTGGCTGGCAGGAAGTACTGAGCGATTACGTCAGTGCCTGGCAGCAACAAGTCCTTGCCGTTGTCGTCGACCATCTTCACGGCAGGACGGATGTCCTTACCGGCAGCTGGACGATCTTTCGCGTCGAGTACTTCAATGTTGGTCATACCGGTCAATTCGTCAGTCTGACGCTTGATCGTGATGCCTTCTTCCATGCCCACGTAGGTCACGGTACCTTTCATTTCGGTAACGATTGGGTGAGTGTGCGGATCCCACTTGGCCACGATTGCGCCAGCGTCGACCTTGTCACCTTCTTTAACCGAAATCACAGCACCGTACGGCAGCTTGTAACGCTCACGCTCACGACCGTAGTCGTCAGCGATGGCCAGCTCACCGGAACGGGACACAGCAACCAGGTGGCCATCCACTCGCTCAACGTGCTTCAGGTTGTGCAGACGGACGGTACCGCCATTCTTCACCTGAACGCTGTCAGCTGCGGAGGTCCGGCTTGCCGCACCACCGATGTGGAACGTACGCATGGTCAGCTGGGTACCCGGCTCACCGATGGACTGGGCAGCGATAACGCCGACCGCTTCACCGATGTTCACCTGGTGACCACGAGCCAAGTCACGGCCGTAGCACTTGGCGCAAATGCCGTAGCGGGTTTCGCAGCTGATCGGCGAGCGAACGATCACTTCGTCGATGCTGTTGAGTTCGATGAACTCGACCCACTTCTCGTCTACCAGAGTACCGGCAGGAACGATGATTTCTTCGGTGCCTGGCTTGAATACGTCACGGGCGATCACTCGACCCAGTACGCGCTCACCCAACGGCTCTACAACGTCACCGCCTTCAATGTGCGGGGTCATCAGCAGGCCGTGCTCGGTGCCGCAGTCGATCTCGGTTACAACCAGATCTTGTGCAACGTCTACCAGACGACGAGTCAGGTAACCGGAGTTAGCGGTTTTCAACGCGGTATCCGCAAGACCCTTACGAGCACCGTGAGTGGAGATGAAGTACTGAAGTACGCTCAAACCTTCACGGAAGTTCGCAGTAATCGGCGTTTCGATGATGGAACCGTCCGGCTTGGCCATCAGACCACGCATACCGGCGAGCTGACGGATCTGCGCAGCAGAACCCCGTGCGCCCGAGTCGGCCATCATGTACATCGAGTTGAAGGACTCTTGATCGACTTCCACGCCGTGACGGTCGATAACCTTCTCTTTCGAGAGGTTGGCCATCATCGCCTTGGAAACTTCGTCGTTCGCCTTCGACCAAAGGTCGATCACTTTGTTGTACTTCTCGCCCTGGGTTACCAGGCCGGAGGCGTACTGGCTTTCGATCTCTTTCACTTCATCGGTAGCAGCACCGATGATCTGGGCTTTTTCATCCGGGATAACGAAGTCGTTAACGCCGATGGAAACGCCGGAAATGGTCGAGTAAGCAAAACCGGTGTACATCAACTGGTCAGCGAAGATCACGGTCTCTTTCAAACCAACCACGCGGTAGCACTGGTTGATCAGCTTGGAGATCGCCTTTTTCTTCATCGGCAGGTTGACGACGTCGTACGACAGACCTTTTGGTACAACTTGATACAGCAGCGCACGGCCGACGGTAGTGTCGACGATACGGGTGCCGCTCACGCTGCCGCCATCACGGTCGTTGACGGTTTCGTTGATCCGCACTTTGACCTTGGCGTGCAGTGCGGCTTCGCCGGCACGGAACACACGGTCAACTTCTTGCAGGTCAGCGAACACACGACCCTCGCCCTTGGCGTTGATCGCTTCACGGGTCATGTAGTACAGACCCAATACAACGTCCTGCGACGGAACGATGATTGGCTCACCGTTGGCTGGCGACAGAATGTTGTTGGTCGACATCATCAACGCACGCGCTTCCAACTGGGCTTCCAGTGTCAGCGGTACGTGCACGGCCATTTGGTCGCCGTCGAAGTCGGCGTTGTACGCAGCACAGACCAGAGGGTGCAGCTGGATAGCCTTACCTTCGATCAGTACCGGTTCAAACGCCTGGATACCCAGACGGTGAAGGGTCGGTGCACGGTTGAGGAGAACCGGGTGTTCGCGGATCACTTCAGCGAGAACGTCCCAAACCTCTGGCAGTTCGCGCTCGACCATTTTCTTGGCCGCTTTGATGGTGGTCGCGAGACCGCGCATTTCCAGCTTGCCGAAGATGAATGGCTTGAACAGCTCAAGTGCCATCTTCTTAGGCAGACCGCACTGGTGCAGACGCAGGGTCGGGCCTACGGTAATTACCGAACGACCGGAGTAGTCAACACGCTTACCGAGCAAGTTCTGACGGAAACGACCTTGCTTACCCTTGATCATGTCAGCCAGGGATTTCAGAGGACGCTTGTTGGAACCTGTGATAGCGCGGCCACGACGACCGTTGTCGAGCAAGGCGTCGACAGCTTCTTGCAACATACGCTTTTCGTTGCGCACGATGATGTCCGGAGCGGACAGATCAAGCAGGCGCTTCAAGCGGTTGTTACGGTTGATCACGCGGCGGTACAGGTCGTTGAGGTCGGACGTCGCGAAACGACCACCGTCCAACGGTACCAGCGGACGCAGGTCTGGCGGCAGAACCGGCAGAACGGTCAGCACCATCCACTCTGGCAAGTTGCCGGAACCCTGGAAGGCTTCCATCAACTTCAGACGCTTGGACAGTTTCTTGATCTTGGTTTCGGAGTTGGTTTGCGGAATTTCTTCGCGCAGACGGCCAATCTCGTGCTCCAGGTCGATAGCGTGCAGCAGTTCACGGACAGCTTCGGCACCCATGCGGGCATCGAAATCATCGCCAAACTCTTCCAGCGCTTCGAAGTACTGCTCGTCGTTCAGCAGCTGACCTTTCTCAAGGGTGGTCATGCCTGGATCGATAACGACATAGCTCTCGAAGTAGAGAACGCGTTCGATATCACGCAGGGTCATGTCCATCAGCAAGCCGATACGGGACGGCAGCGATTTCAGGAACCAGATGTGGGCAACCGGCGAAGCCAGTTCGATGTGCGCCATGCGCTCACGACGAACTTTAGCCAGCGCAACTTCAACGCCGCACTTCTCGCAGATCACACCACGGTGCTTCAAGCGCTTGTACTTACCGCACAGGCACTCGTAATCCTTTACCGGGCCAAAGATCTTGGCGCAGAACAGGCCGTCACGCTCAGGTTTGAACGTACGGTAGTTGATGGTTTCCGGCTTTTTAACTTCACCGAACGACCACGAACGGATCATCTCAGGCGATGCCAATCCAATACGGATGGCGTCGAACTCTTCGACTTGACCCTGGTTTTTCAGCAAATTCAGTAGGTCTTTCAAGGCCTTTCCTCCTGGCGGAGCAGAGAGCGGGCTAAACAGCCCCGCTCTCGATTCGCGTCACGTGTTATTCGGTTTCCAGATCGATATCGATGCCGAGGGAACGAATTTCTTTGATCAACACGTTGAAGGACTCGGGCATGCCCGGCTCCATACGGTGATCGCCGTCCACGATGTTTTTGTACATCTTGGTCCGACCGTTCACATCGTCCGACTTCACTGTGAGCATTTCTTGCAGAGTGTAAGCAGCACCGTATGCTTCCAGTGCCCAGACCTCCATCTCCCCGAAACGCTGACCACCGAACTGAGCCTTACCACCCAGCGGCTGCTGGGTAACCAGGCTGTACGAACCGGTAGAACGAGCGTGCATCTTGTCGTCTACCAAGTGGTTCAGCTTCAGCATGTACATGTAGCCAACAGTAACCGGGCGCTCGAACTTGTTGCCGGTACGGCCGTCGAACAGCTGCATCTGGCCGCTTTCTGGCAAGTCTGCCAGTTTCAGCATGGCCTTGATTTCGCTTTCCTTGGCACCGTCGAATACCGGGGTAGCCATTGGAACGCCGCCGCGCAGGTTCTTCGCCAGATCCAGGATTTCCTGGTCGGAGAAGGTGTCCAGCTCTTCGTTGCGACCGCCGATCTCGTTGTAGATCTCGTGCAGGAACTTACGCAGGTCAGCGACCTTGCGTTGCTCTTCGATCATACGGTTGATCTTCTCACCCAGACCTTTGGCCGCGAGGCCCAGGTGGGTTTCAAGGATCTGACCAACGTTCATACGCGAAGGTACGCCCAGCGGGTTGAGGACGACGTCGACCGGGGTGCCATTGGCATCGTGCGGCATGTCTTCAACCGGCATGATCACGGAGACCACACCTTTGTTACCGTGACGACCGGCCATCTTGTCGCCCGGCTGGATGCGGCGACGGATTGCCAGGTAAACCTTGACGATTTTCAGCACGCCTGGAGCCAGGTCATCGCCCTGCTGCAGTTTGCGCTTCTTGTCTTCGAACTTGTCGTCCAGCAGACGGCGGCGATCAACGATGTAGGCCTGGGCCTTCTCGAGCTGCTCGTTCAGAGCATCTTCAGCCATGCGCAGTTTGAACCACTGGCCGTGCTCAAGACCGTCGAGGATTTCGTCGGTGATGTCCTGACCTTTCTTCAGGCCTGCACCGCCTTCAGCCTTGTGGCCTACCAGAGCGGAACGCAGACGTTCGAAGGTCGCGCCTTCAACGATACGGAACTCTTCGTTCAGGTCCTTGCGGATCTCGTCGAGCTGGGTCTTCTCGATGGACAGTGCACGA
The DNA here is from genome assembly GCF_017316265.1 of Pseudomonas sp. Marseille-Q1929. Lineage (NCBI taxonomy): Bacteria > Pseudomonadati > Pseudomonadota > Gammaproteobacteria > Pseudomonadales > Pseudomonadaceae > Pseudomonas > Pseudomonas sp. Marseille-Q1929. Next base: position 9,462 of record NZ_JAFLWU010000025.1, on the reverse strand, counting down.
GCATCACGCTCAACGCCGTCACGGGTGAAGACCTGTACGTCGATGACAGTACCTTTGGTGCCAGTCGGCACGCGCAGGGAGGTGTCTTTAACGTCGCTGGCTTTTTCACCGAAGATGGCACGCAACAGCTTCTCTTCCGGAGTCAGTTGGGTCTCGCCTTTCGGAGTGACCTTACCAACCAGGATGTCGCCTGCGCCTACTTCAGCACCTACGTAAACGATACCGGCTTCGTCCAGCTTGTTCAGTGCAGCTTCACCCACGTTCGGGATGTCTGCAGTGATTTCCTCAGGCCCAAGCTTGGTGTCACGTGCCACACAGGTCAGTTCCTGGATGTGGATCGTGGTGAAGCGGTCTTCTTGGACCACACGCTCGGACAGGCAGATGGAGTCTTCGAAGTTGAAGCCGTTCCATGCCATGAACGCGATGCGCATGTTCTGACCCAGAGCCAGCTCACCCATATCGGTGGACGGGCCATCGGCCATAATGTCGCTACGCTGAACGCGATCACCCTTGCTCACCAGCGGACGCTGGTTGATGCAGGTGTTCTGGTTCGAGCGGGTGTATTTGGTCAGGTTGTAGATGTCGACACCGGCTTCGCCAGTTTCAACTTCGTCATCGGCAACACGAACCACGATACGGCTGGCATCAACGGAGTCGATCACGCCGCCACGACGAGCCACGACGCAAACGCCGGAGTCACGGGCTACGTTACGCTCCATGCCGGTACCTACCAGCGGCTTGTCAGCGCGCAGGGTCGGTACAGCTTGACGCTGCATGTTGGAACCCATCAACGCACGGTTGGCGTCATCGTGTTCCAGGAACGGGATCAGCGACGCAGCAACCGAAACTACCTGCTTCGGCGATACGTCCATCAAGGTGACGTCTTCCGGCGCCTTGACGGTGAACTCGTTCAAGTGACGAACAGCTACCAGCTCGTCGACCAGCACTTTCTTGTCGTTCATCGTGGCCGAAGCCTGAGCGATCACGTGATCAGCTTCTTCGATGGCGGACAGGAACACGATCTCGTCGGTAACCAGGGCGTCTTTCACCACACGGTACGGGCTCTCGAGGAAGCCGTACTGGTTGGTGCGCGCATAGGCAGCCAGGGAGTTGATCAGGCCGATGTTCGGACCTTCCGGCGTTTCGATCGGGCAAACACGACCGTAGTGCGTCGGGTGTACGTCACGAACTTCAAAGCCAGCACGCTCACGGGTCAGACCGCCCGGGCCCAGTGCAGAAACACGGCGCTTGTGGGTGATCTCGGAGAGCGGGTTGTTCTGGTCCATGAACTGCGAGAGCTGGCTGGAACCGAAGAACTCTTTCACCGCCGCAGCCACTGGCTTGGCGTTGATCAGGTCTTGCGGCATCAGGCCTTCGCTTTCAGCCATCGACAGACGCTCTTTGACCGCACGCTCAACACGTACCAGGCCAACGCGGAACTGGTTCTCGGCCATCTCGCCAACGCAGCGAACACGACGGTTACCCAGGTGGTCGATGTCATCGACGATGCCTTTACCGTTACGGATGTCGACCAGGGTCTTCAATACCGCGACGATGTCTTCCTTGCACAGCACGCCCGAACCTTCGATCTCGGTACGACCGATACGACGGTTGAACTTCATCCGGCCGACCGCAGACAGGTCATAGCGCTCAGGGCTGAAGAACAGGTTGTTGAACAGGGTCTCGGCAGCGTCTTTGGTTGGCGGCTCGCCAGGACGCATCATGCGATAGATCTCGACCAGCGCTTCCAATTGGTTGCTGGTGGAGTCGATCTTCAGCGTGTCGGAGACGAACGGACCGCAGTCGATATCGTTGGTGTACAGGGTCTCGATGCGAACAACCTGGGCCTTGGCGATTTTCGCCAGGATCTCGGTGTTCAGCTCGGTGTTGCACTCAGCCAGGATTTCGCCTGTGGCCGGGTGAACGATAACCTTGGCGGTGGTGCGACCCAGGACGTAGTCCAGAGGCACTTCCAGCTCTTTGATACCGGCTTTTTCGATCTGGTTGATGTGGCGCGCAGTAATACGACGGCCAGCCTCAACAATCACCTTGCCGTTTTCATCCTGGATGTCCAGGACGGCAATTTCACCACGCAGACGCGAAGCGATCAGCTCCAGCTTGAGGGTTTCATCCTTCAGGCTGAATACGTTGGTGGTGTAGAAAGCGTCCAGCACTTGCTCAGTGGTATAACCGAGCGCGCGCAGCAGTACCGAGGCCGGCAGCTTGCGACGACGGTCGATACGCACGAACACGCAGTCTTTCGGGTCGAACTCGAAGTCCAACCACGAACCGCGGTACGGAATGATCCGCGCGGAGTACAGGAGTTTACCGGAGCTGTGCGTCTTGCCGCGGTCGTGGTCGAAGAACACGCCCGGGGAACGGTGCAGCTGGGAAACGATTACACGCTCGGTACCGTTGATTACGAAGGTACCGTTTTCAGTCATCAGTGGGATTTCGCCCATGTAGACTTCTTGCTCTTTGATGTCCTTGATCGCTTTGTTCGACGATTCTTTGTCGAAAATGATCAGACGGACTTTTACCCGCAAAGGTACGGCGTACGTAACACCGCGCAACACGCATTCTTTGACATCAAATGCCGGTTCGCCCAGGCGATAACCCACGTACTCCAGCGCAGCATTGCCGGAGTAGCTGATGATCGGGAAAACGGATTTGAAGGCCGCATGCAGGCCCACGTCGCGGAACTGATCTTTGGTCGCTCCCGCCTGCAAGAATTCACGATACGAATCCAGCTGGATAGCCAGAAGGTACGGGACATCCATGACGTCCGGCAACTTGCTAAAGTCCTTGCGGATACGTTTTTTCTCAGTATATGAGTAAGCCATCAGCGTTCCCCAGCTTGGTCACCTGCTTGTTTGGCCCCTCCGACGGGAGCAGCCAGAAAATCTCGCAAACCCCATGGTTTGCACCACCGCTTCGGGTGGCTACAGCGCGTTAATGGCGGCGACCTAGTCGGCAGCCAAGAACGGAAAAAGGCCGGTGGCAAGAGCCACCAGCCATCAGCCTTCAGCTTAACGCTTGGGCTGGAAACGCAAGGTCGATGCTTACTTCAGCTCGACTTTAGCGCCTGCTTCTTCCAGAGTTGCTTTGGCTTTGTCGCCAGCATCTTTGGTCACTGCTTCCAGAACCATAGCTGGAGCGCCGTCAACTACTGCCTTGGCTTCTTTCAGGCCCAGACCGGTCAGTTCACGTACTGCCTTGATCACGTTTACTTTCTTCTCGCCAGCTTCCAGCAGCATGACGTTGAATTCGGTTTGCTCTTCAACAACGGCAGCAGCAGCAGCTGGGCCAGCGGAAGCAGCGGCAGCGGAAACGCCGAATTTTTCTTCGAAAGCTTTGATCAGCTCAACAACCTGCAGAACCGACATTTCAGCTACGGCGTTGAGGATATCGTCTTGGGAGATAGACATTGCTGTATTTCCTGAATTGGGGGACGGCCTACACGGCCATCGAAATAAACAAAAATACGCGAGAGAAGTCGTTCAGCCTTAGGCTGCGGCGGCTTCTTTTTGCTCGCGAACTGCGGCCAGAGTACGAGCCAGCTTGCTGGTAGCGCCTTGAATCACGCTCATCAGCTGCGAAATGGCTTCGTCGCGGGTCGGCAGTGTTGCCAGTACGTCGATTTGGTTAGCTGCGAGGAACTTGCCCTCGAACGCAGCTGCCTTGATCTCGAACTTATCCTGACTCTTGGCGAATTCCTTGAACAAACGGGCAGCAGCGCCTGGATGATCTTTGGAGAACGCGATCAGAGTCGGGCCAGTGAACACGTCGTTGAGAACACTGTATTCAGTGTCAGCAACAGCGCGCTTGAGCAGAGTGTTACGTACAACACGTACGTAAACGCCAGCTTCACGAGCCTCTTTACGGAGTCCGGTCATAGCGCCTACTGTCACACCACGGGCATCAGCCACGACAGCGGACAGAGCAGCTTTGGCAGCCTCGTTGACTTCAGCGACGATGGCCTTCTTGTCTTCGAGATTAATTGCCACGGGTTTAACTCCTGCTTGTTACCGTTTCATCTGGCCGGAGCCGGATGTCGTTTTGGTGTCTGATTCGGTAAGGAACCGGGAGCACCATCTGCGTAGGCTTGATGGTTTAAGACTTGCGTCGCCTACGGTCTTGGATAGCCCCCGCCAGGCAGGGACCCCAATTTTTTCAATTGGCGCGATCGCTCGCGCCAATTTGTGTCTTATACGTCCAGCGAGCCTTGGTCGATGACCAGACCTGGGCCCATAGTGGTGCTCAGGGTAACGCGCTTGACGTAGATACCTTTCGAGGAAGCTGGCTTGATACGCTTCAGATCAGCGATCAGGGCTTCAACGTTTTCCTTCAGCTTGACGGCGTCGAAGCCGACTTTGCCAACGGAGGTGTGGATGATGCCGTTTTTGTCGGTGCGATAACGAACCTGACCAGCCTTGGCGTTTTTAACCGCGGTAGCTACGTCTGGAGTTACGGTGCCGACTTTAGGGTTAGGCATCAGGCCGCGTGGACCGAGGATCTGACCCAACTGACCTACAACGCGCATTGCATCCGGGGAAGCAATAACGACGTCATAGTTCAGGTCGCCGCCTTTCATTTCGGCAGCCAGGTCGTCCATGCCAACGCGGTCAGCGCCGGCGGCCAGAGCAGCTTCAGCTGCCGGGCCTTGGGTGAAGACAGCTACACGTACAGTCTTGCCAGTACCGTGTGGCAGCACAGTAGCGCTACGAACGACCTGGTCGGATTTACGTGGGTCAACACCCAGGTTTACAGCAACGTCAACAGACTCGCTGAACTTGACAGTCGACAGCTCGGTCAGCAGGGCAGCAGCGTCTACAAAGTTGTAGGACTTGCCTGCTTCGATTTTGCCGGCGATAGCCTTTTGGCGCTTGGTCAGCTTAGCCATTACACACCCTCCACGTTAAGGCCCATGCTACGAGCAGAACCGGCGATGGTACGCACGGCTGCATCCATATCAGCTGCAGTCAGATCCGCGTTTTTGGTTTTCGCGATTTCTTCCAGCTGAGCACGAGTTACAGTGCCGACTTTAACGGTGTTAGGACGAGCGGAACCGCTAGTCAGACCAGCAGCTTTCTTCAACAGAACCGAAGCCGGGGTCGACTTGGTTTCGAAGGTGAAGCTACGGTCGCTGTATACAGTGATGATCACTGGAGTCGGCAGACCTGGCTCAATACCCTGAGTACGGGCGTTGAAGGCCTTGCAGAATTCCATGATGTTCACGCCGTGCTGACCCAGAGCTGGACCGACGGGTGGGCTTGGGTTGGCCTGAGCGGCCTTCACTTGCAGCTTGATGTAAGCGGTAATCTTCTTGGCCATGAGGCACTCCAATTACGGGTTCAAGCGCCTCGAAAGGCTCCCCGGTTACTTGCGCGTTTATCCCAGTGACGACAAAACCCCACAGCCTAAGGCTGCGGGGTTGGGATGCTTGTTCAGCTAGACCTTTTCGACCTGGCTGAATTCCAGCTCTACCGGAGTAGAGCGACCGAAAATGAGCACCGCCACTTGGATCCGGCTCTTTTCGTAGTTAACTTCTTCGACGGTACCGTTGAAATCAGCAAACGGACCATCTGTGACACGAACAACCTCACCCGGCTCGAACAACGTCTTCGGCTTAGGCTTGTCGCTACCATCAGCAACACGACGCAGAATTGCTTCCGCCTCTTTGTCGGTGATCGGAGCAGGCTTATCAGCGGTTCCGCCAATGAAACCCATGACACGAGGGGTATCCTTGACTAAGTGCCAAGTACCTTCATTCATGTCCATCTGAACCAGCACGTAGCCAGGGAAGAACTTACGTTCGCTTTTACGCTTCTGCCCATTCCGCATTTCAACCACTTCTTCAGTGGGAACCAGAATTTCGCCGAAGCCATCTTCCATGCCTGCCAGCTTTACGCGCTCTAGCAAAGAGCGCATAACATGCTTCTCGTAACCCGAGTAAGCATGCACAACGTACCAACGCTTAGCCACGGGACACCCTTAGCCAACAATCAAGGAAACAAGCCAGCCGAGCAGGGAATCTAGCCCCCACAACAGCAACGCCATAACCAGAACAACAGCCACGACAATCAATGTGGTCTGCGTGGTTTCTTGGCGAGTCGGCCAAACGACTTTACGAATTTCGGTGCGAGCTTCCTTTACCAGGACCGCGAAAGACTTGCCTTTGGCAGTCTGCAGGCCTACAAAGGCAGCTACAGCAGCAAGGGCCAGCAAAGCGAGTACGCGGTACAGGATCGGCGAAGCAGAATAGTACTGATTGCCAACAACGCCTACGACCACCAAGGCAACTACAGCGAGCCACTTGACCAGATCGAAACGAGAGCTTTGAGCTTCAGCCTTAGGAGTCATCTATGAAGATCCTGTGAAAAGAAAGCCAGACACACCACGTGAATCTGGCAGGTCAGGAGGGAATCGAACCCCCAACCTACGGTTTTGGAGACCGTCGCTCTGCCAATTGAGCTACTGACCTAAAACAAAATCAGGCCGACCATTATGCAGGCCTGAAAAAGACTTTACAACAACCAACCCCAACAGACTTGAAACCACCTGACACAAGCGCCAGAAAAACCAGAATCAAGCCGAGGCAGCTGTTAAAACAAAGGCAGATATTTTCATATCTGCCTTGTTATATGGAGCTCTTGAGCGGATTTGAACCGCTGACCTCACCCTTACCAAGGGTGTGCTCTACCAACTGAGCTACAAGAGCGAAACACATTGCACAACCTGCAAACTTGGAGCGGGTAGCGGGAATCGAACCCGCATCATCAGCTTGGAAGGCTGAGGTTCTACCACTAAACTATACCCGCGGAGCTTGCAGCTCACGCTAAAAATGGTGGAGGGGGAAGGATTCGAACCTTCGAAGTCGTAGACGTCAGATTTACAGTCTGATCCCTTTGGCCGCTCGGGAACCCCTCCTAAGCGAGCCGGCATTTTACATCACGCCGGCCTTCTGTCAAGCATTTTCTCATTTAAAAATATGAGGTTAGCTGCGTTGACGCTCGCTTCACCTTGTAGACCTTAAAGGTCTTCACTGCGAAGCGGGCGCCATTCTATGCAAACTATTCGAGAGTTGCAACGCCTTCGCACAACATTATTTTATGTTTTAACTCATTGAATTCCTTAGCAAGGTTTTCAAAGGGCAGATCATCAGCCAGACGTCGACTTTCAGGGGCCACGCGAAGCCAGTAACCGGAGGCCTCAGGCGTGTTCAGCAATTGAACCTTGGCCTTTATATCCAGGCTGATCAGTCGCTGCTCGACGGACTGCGCCTGGCGCTGGTCGACAAAACCACCTATGTACAAACACGTATTTTGCGGTTCAGAGGCTTTTGCCCGCTCCCTCCTGGCAATCGCATCCGAAGACTCACTCAGCAAGCGAATATCTTGCTGAGACCCCCGATACAGACTCAAGGGCGTTACATCCTTGGCGCGCAGCGGCGCCTCCTGCTGATGCCACACGTAGTAGAAGGCGTTGAGGACGAGCAAAAGTAGAAACAGCCAACGCATAAACACCTCAAGACAAAGGGCACGCCATCGCCAAACCGACGAAAACCAGATCAGGGACGAGGCGCGCCTGCGGCACAGCATCCAAAACCAACTCAGCATCCCCCCCGGTAAGGAACACCGTAAAGCTGTCACCCCAGTAGCTTCGGGCCAGCTCGAGCTGGGTCAGCACAAATCCTCTGAGCATCAGCGTACAGCCACGCTCGACCGCCTCTACTGTTGTGCGACCTGGTGAGAGGCGCTCCAGCGCTCGCTCAGCAGCAGCATCGTCGTAACGAATCTTGCGGGTGTGCGTGCGCAATTGATTACGCATGAGAGGCATACCAGGGCAAATGAACCCGCCCAAATGCTCGCCGTCCGCGCCAATAAAATCTGCTGTCGCCGCCGTACCAAAATCAAGCACCAGGCAAGCACCTGACGCCAACTTGAATCCACCCAGCATCGCCAGCCAACGATCAAGGCCAAGACGTTCGAAATCTTCATAGCCGTTGCGCACGCCAGCCATCTCTCGTGCTGGAGAGGCACAAGAGACAACAATACCAAAAGCCCCCTCCAGAGCCTGTACCAGCTTGCTGGTCTCCTCCAGCGCCCGGACACTCACCAACCGGCAGCGCGTGAGCAGCAAGCCAGGAACGGCCACCAGGCTTTCAATCAACGCTATATCCGAGCCAACGACACCCTCTGCGGAGGCCGCCGACCAGTTCGAATCAAGCACCCGCCACTTGATAAAGCTATTGCCACAGTCGAGCTCAAGAATCATCACGCAACCTCAGGCTTAACTCACCACCGCTGTAGATTTTTTCAACACCATCAACACTCAAACGCAAGGCGCCCTGGCGATCGACACCCAGCACCACGCCATCAACTTGGTTGACGCCGGCAATGAGGGAAACCGTCCGCCCTTGCCACGCATGATTACGCTCCCACTCCCCCTGAAGCGCAGCAAATCCACCAGCCTTGTGTCGCTCCAGATGGCTCAGCAACTGTTGCCCCAGCCTCGCAACCAACGAATTGCGATCGATTGGAGCACCTGTCTCAAGCTGTACTGATGTCCACTGCTGGTCGATGGCATCGGATTTCTGCATATTCACATTAATGCCTATACCAAGGACAACGTGGCATATATCCGCAGGATCCCCCACTAATTCCAACAAGATGCCTGCAATTTTCTGCTGACCAACCAAGACATCGTTCGGCCACTTCAACGCAGCCCCCTGCACACCCGACTCACGAAGGGCCTGCATGACTGCCAGGCCGACAACCAGGCTTAATCCTTCCAACTGTCGCAGACCATCCTCAATGCGTAAGACGAGGCTGTAATACACATTCTGCGCATACGGACTGACCCATGTTCGACCGCGCCGGCCTCTTCCTGCTGTTTGCTGTTCCGCGAGCACTAGAAACGGGGCCGGACATTCAGCAGCAACCCGTCGCAAGGCTTCCGCGTTGGTAGAGTCAATAGAGTCGGAGATATGGATGGACCAACCCAAGGAAGGCGCCCTCAGCGCAATTTCTTCAGCACTCAAGAACACCAGAGGGGATGCAAGTTGGTACCCCTTTCCACGCACTTTGTGGATAGGCAAATTCAATTCCGCCTCAAGGTGCTGGAGCTGCTTCCAGACAGCACTGCGGCTAACTCCCAGGGCAGCACCTAGCGCCTCTCCAGAGTGGAATCGGCCATCTTTCAGAAGTTTTAACAACGTCAGCATGCAAGTATCGCCTCACAATGAGGCAGGCATGATAGCCATGCGCTGGGTCATTGCATAGAAAGCGTAAGATTTAGCAGCCAAGCGAGCACTGCCTAGTACCGCCTGGCCTGCTTTTTTCGCGCCCAAAACAAAACCCCATCTGCTTTCGCAAATGGGGTTTCGGAATTTAATCTTGACGATGACCTACTCTCACATGGGGAAACCCCACACTACCATCGGCGATGCATCGTTTCACT
>NZ_JAFLWU010000024.1:0-98150 GCF_017316265.1 Pseudomonas sp. Marseille-Q1929 | reverse complement strand
CCATGCTTACGGCGTTGAGTTTGAACTCGCTGGAATAGGACTTTCGCATCATCTGCACACCTCAGGTTTGGGCGCCATCATAGTGCCCTATTGATGTGTCCAAATTCATTAGGCCAGTTCAGCTTGCTCGCGAAAGCGGTGAGTCAGTCAACTCATGTGCTAACTGACAGACTGCATTCGCGAGCAAGCCCGCTCCCACATTTGGATCTCCAACATCTGATAAATCGGGTTCAGACGGTGGTTTTTTCCGACGCCACTTCAGCCGGGGTCTTCAGGCTTTTCAACTCGGCCCCCACGCGCTCGATCTTCGTACGAACCGTGTTCATCTCCTGGCGCCCCTGCTCCAGCTTGTCCTTGAGCGAGCTGTGCCCCGTGATCCCACGGGCCAGCACCACGCCGCCAATCGCTACCTGGATCAAGCCGAAAATCCCGCCACGGCGCAGGCCTTTGCCCACCATCATCACGCCACCGGCCACGGAGCCGAGGCGTTCCAATCCGTGCACGTTTTTGCTGTCGTTCATGATCTGTCTCCAACAAGGCGAGTGATACGTAGCTGACCGCCCGCAGGCGCCGGATGTTCCCGCAAACTCAGTATTTGGGGCCCGAACGGGTGTTGTTGCCCTTGGCCAGGCGGTCGTAGAGCACCACGTTGACGGTGGCGGCAAGGTTCATGCAGCCGGTGGTCGGGATGTAGACCACGTCTTCACACCAGTCGCGGATCTCTTTGTCGAGGGAGCCGTCTTCGGGGCCGAAGATGTACAGCGCGCGGTCGGGGTGGGTGTATTCGGGCAGCGGGCGGGCGCCGTCCACCAGCTCCACGGCGACTGGGATGCAGCCCAGGGGCAGGATCTTTTTCAGGTCATCGATGCCGATCAGCGGAATGTCGTGGTGGACCTTCTTGGTGTCGGTGATGAAATCCCGCGCACGCTCGTAGCGCACGCCGGTGTAGAACACCGAGGCCACGCCGTAGCAGCCGGCGGCGCGCATGACCGAACCGACGTTTTCGGGGGATTTGGGGTTGTACAGACCGATGCAGCTGTAGCGTTTATTGCCCACGGGGAAGGGTGCCTTGGCGGAAAAAAACGCGATTATACGGTGCTGGGGGCTGTGGTGCTTGGGGGATCGCTATCGCAGGCAAGCCAGCTCCCACAGTTGACTGCATTCCAACTTTGAAATGCGGTCAACTGTGGGAGCTGGCTTGCCTGCGATGAGGCCAGTACCGACAACAAAGAACGATCAGTCGTCCTTCTTCATCAACCCCGCCAACGCCGCAAACGGGTTATGCGTAGCCTTGGCAATCGTTGGGCTGCTGGTGGACCCTTCGCTGAAGTATTGCTGGTCGGTATACCGCGAGTGCTCGTTGTCGTGGCAATACAGGCACAGCAATTCCCAGTTGGAGCCATCCTGGGGGTTGTCATCATGGTTATGGTTGCGGTGGTGCACGGTCAGTTCGCTCAAGCGCTTGCCGGAGAACTCACGGGTGCAGCGGCCGCACACGTGGGGGTACATCTTCAACGCTTTGTCGCGGTAGCCCATTTCCCGGTCGCGCTGGGCATCGGCGAGGATGCGGTCCAGCTTGGCGGTGTGGGAGGGCGGGTTGGTTGAGCTCATCATGGCTCCTATATTTTGGTGGTCACGGATACGCTTGATTCTAGCCGTTCACGGCGCAATTAGCCCTTGAGCTTTTCGGCAATCCAGATGGTGTGGCGCGTACCTTTGTTGCCGTGGGCGAACACCTGCACTTCTTCGGCCTTGAAGCCGGCCTTGCGCAGTTTGTCGCTGAACAGCTTGTCGGCACTCGCCGACCACACCGCCAACACGCCCTTGGGGCGTAGGGCCTTGGCGCAGGCGGCGAGGCCACCGGCGGAGTACAGCCAGCTGTTGGCTTTTTGCGTGAGGCCTTCGGGGCCGTTGTCGACGTCGAGCATGATCGCGTCAAACCCCTGGGGTTCGGCTTGTAGCACCTTGGCCACGTCTTCCATGCGGATCACCGTGCGCGGGTCCAGCAGCGGGCGGCCGGATTTCTCCCCCAGCGGGCCACGGTTCCACTCCACCACGCCGGGCACCAACTCGGCGACCACCACTTCGGCGGTCTTGCCCAAATGCTTGAGCGCCGAGGCCAGGGTAAAGCCCATGCCCAGGCCGCCGATCAGCACCCGCGAATCCGCGCGCCCGGCGACCTTGCGGCAAGGGATCTCTGCCAGCGCGTCTTCGGAGCCATGCATGCGCGTGTTCATCAACTGGCCGCCGTCACCGCCCTGGATCTTGATCACAAAATCCTCGCCGTATTCGAACAGGCACAAGGCACCGCCGTTGTCGGGGATCGGGGTGGTGTCCAGCAGAACGAAACGTTTCATGGAAATCTCATTGGGAAGGGCATTCTTGCGCGGTTGGGAGTAGCCTTACGACATTCCGGTCAGGCCATGGAGCCATCGATGAAGTGCAGCATTCTAACGGTCATTGTGCTTGGCGCGCTCACATTGGGTGCGGCGCAGGCTCAGGAGTTGCAAACCGTACCGGTTGCGCCGGCGCCAACCCCAGGCGCACCGGGCACGCCCACGCCGACGTTATACCCGCAGGTCACCCCGCCGGTCGCGCCCAAGGCCACGGCTAACGGTTCCCCCGCGCTGGTGCCGATCGTGTTGCCGACGCCGCCAAAAGACCAGACCGTGCCCGGCTTGCAGCAGAACGACAGCAAACCGAAGACCCCAGGCGGTTAAAACTGCTGGGAGAGCAATTGCCCGTCGGCCATGCGCAGGCGCTTGGAGAGGGCAATGGCGATGGCACGGATAATCTTCGCCGCGACCCTGGGCGCGTCATTGAGCATTTTTTCCAGGGAATCCTTGCCCAGGTTCAACAGCACACAATCGCTGGCGGCGACGCAACTGGCGGAACGTCGCTCGCCATCGAGCACGGCCATTTCGCCAAACGCCCGCCCGCTGCGCAGGGTGGCGATGGTCACGCGCTGGCCACTGGGGTTGGCTTTTTGCACCGCCACCTGGCCGCTGTGGAGGATGCACATGAAGGTGCCGGCATCGCCTTCGAGGAAGATCACCTCGTCCCGGGCCATGCTGCTGATGTTGAAGTAGCCGGCGGCGATGTGAAAATCTTCCGGCAGCAGCGGATCGAACAGGCCGCAGTCCATGAGCATGTCGCGGATTTCGTTATTCAGTAAGGTCGGTTCTGGCATAGCGGCAATCTTGGTCCGTCAATCTTGTAGGGCGGTCCTGTGTTCAGACAGAACCGCCGCGCTTAGTTCCTAAATCAGTCCCAGTGCCTTGAACACAAATGCATATTCGAGCGCTACGTCACGTAATCCCTGGTAACGCCCGCTCATGCCACCGTGGCCGGCGCCGAGTTCGGTCTTGAGCAGCAGCAGGTTGTCGTCGGTTTTGGTATCCCGCAACTTGGCCACCCACTTGGCCGCTTCCCAGTACTGCACGCGGCTGTCGTTGTAGCCGGCGATCACCAGCAGGTGCGGATAAGCCTGGGCGCGAACGTTTTCGTACGGCGCATAGGCTTTTATCCGTTCGTATACGTCCGGTTCTTCCGGGTTGCCCCACTCGTCGTACTCGGTGATGGTCAGCGGCAGGTCCGGGTCGAGCATGGTGTTGAGTACGTCGACGAACGGCACTTCGGCAATCGCCGCCTGGAACAGCTGCGGGCGCTGGTTGAGCACCGCGCCGATCAACAGGCCGCCGGCGCTGCCGCCGCTGATGGCCAATTGCTTGGAGGTGGTCAAGCCCTCGGCGATCAGGTGTTCGGCGCAGGCGATAAAGTCGCTGAAGGTGTTCTGTTTGTGTTCCTGCTTGCCGTTGCGGTACCAGGCCTCACCCAGCTCGCCGCCGCCGCGCACGTGCGCAATGGCAAACGCCACGCCGCGGTCCAGCAGGCTCAGGCGCGCGTGGGAGAACCACGGGTCGAGGCTCGAACCGTAGGCGCCGTAGCCGTACAGGTACAGCGGCGTCGGCTTGCCCAGTTGGTCACGCTTGACCACCAGGCTGATCGGCACCTGGGTGCCATCGGCGGACGTGGCCCACAGGCGTTGGCTGACGTAGTCGTCGGCGTTGAACGCGCCCAGTACCGGGGTTTCCTTGAGCACGACTTGCGCGCCACTGGCCAGTTCCAACTGGCGCACCTGGGCCGGACGGTTCAGGGCCTCGTAGCGCAGGCGGATCTTGTCGCTGGGAAATTCCAGGCTGTTTTGTACGTAGAGGCTGTAGGCGGCGTCGGGCAATTCCACGCGATAGGCGGGCAGACCCTCCGGATGCACTTCGATCACCGGCAGGCCGCCGATGCGCAGGCTCAAGGTCATGGCGCTGGCATTGAGGCTTACGCCGTCGAGCATCACGTCGTCGCTGTGGGGGATCAGGTTCTGCCACTCGGCCTCGGTCGGCACGTCGCCAATGTCAGTTGCGGTGAACAAGGCGTAGTTGATGCCATCGCGGTTGCTGCGGATAAACCAGGTCCAGGCGCCATTCAGTTGGCCGTGGTCGACATCGTATTCATGGTCTTCGACCCGGGGTGCCAGGCAGGTGAAGTCGAGGTGTGGCTGCTCGGCGTCGAGGGCCCAGATTTCGCTGGTGGTCTTGCTGCCCAAGGCCAGCAGCAACTGGCGTTCGGAGCTGGAACGGTAGCAATGCAGGAAGAAACGTCCGTCGGGCTCGTGGAACACTTCCTGCGCCGCCGTGCCGTCCAGGCGATAGCGATACAGCTTGTGCGGGCGGTGGGTGTCGTCCAGCTCGCCAAAGAACAGGGTCAGGCTGTCATTGGCCCAGGTCATGCTGCCGTCGCAGTCCGCGAACTCCAGTTCGCTGACTTTGCCGGTGGCCAATTCCTTCACGTACAGGGTGAAAATCTCTTCGCCGCTGGTATCCAGGCTGTAGGCCAGGCGCTGGTGGTCGGGGCTGATGCTGAACGCGCCGAGGGAGAAGAAACCGCCGTTGGCCAGCACGTTCGGGTCCAGCAACAGCTCTTCGCTGCTTTCATCAACCACGTTGCTGTCGTCTGCCGGGCGGCGGCAGCGGTAGTGACGGGCGTATTCGTCACCGGCGGTGGTGCGCGTGTAATACAGGTACGGGCCCCACGGGGAGGGCAGGGACAGGTCGGTTTCGAGGATGCGGCCCTTGATCTCTTCGAACAGGGTTTCACGCAGGGCCTGCTGGTCGGCGAGCTGGGCTTCCTGCCAGGCGTTTTCGGCCTTGAGGTAATCGAGGACTTCAGTGCTGTCGCGTTCCTGCAACCAGGCGTAGGGATCCTGGCCTGGGGCCTTGCGGGCAATCGGAGCGGGCGATGTAGGCATGGATTATTCTCTATCTGGCGGACGGTGGCAGGCTTTGCAGCCGCGACACGCAAAAGCCGTTATCATAGCCGCCTCTTTGCCAGCCTTGCCATGGACACCATGACCGAGAACGACTATCTGACCGCTTGGGGCCTTTACGCCTTCGCCGCTTTGGGCTGCCTGTTGGTGTGGTGGCGCATGACCCGCTGGATCTGGCGCTGGTTGCGCGAGCCGCTGCAATTGCTGATGGCGGTGTTGCTGTTCAGCCCGACCATCGTCGACCCGGTCAAGACTCAGTTCGCGCCAGCCGTGGCCATCACCGCGCTGGACCTGGTGCTCAAGGTCGGCAACAACGCCTGGCGGGCCATTTCCGACTTGTTCATGTACACGATGATCGCCTTTGCCGTGTACCTGGTGATCGTGTTGATCCGCTGGCCCATCGAGCGTGGCGCCAAGGCCCGCCGCGAGCGCAAGGCCGCTGCCGATGCAGCCTTGGCCGCCGAGCCGGCCGATGATGACGAACCTTTCCGCCGCCCGGCACCTGTGAGCGGCATGCGCGTCGAACCGCGCCTTTAACGTTGTAGCGAGAGCCCTGGCATGTGTGAATTATTGGGCATGAGTGCCAACGTCCCCACCGACATTGTGTTCAGCTTTACCGGGCTGATGCAGCGTGGTGGCCGCACCGGTCCCCATCGTGACGGTTGGGGCATCGCCTTCTATGAAGGCCGTGGCCTGCGTCTGTTCCAGGACCCGGCGGCGAGCAGTGAGTCGGAAGTCGCACTGCTGGTGCAGCGTTATCCGATCAAAAGTGAAGTGGTGATTGGCCATATCCGCCAGGCCAACGTGGGCAAGGTGTGCCTGTCCAACACCCACCCGTTCGTGCGCGAGCTGTGGGGGCGCAACTGGTGCTTCGCCCACAACGGTCAACTGGCGGACTTCAATCCCCGCGCTACGTTCTATCGGCCCGTGGGCGACACCGACAGCGAAGCGGCGTTCTGCGATCTGCTCAACCGCGTGCGTGAAGCCTTCCCCGAGCCGGTGGACATCGAGCAGGTGCTGCCCGACCTGATCGCCGCCTGCGCCGAATACCGCAGCAAAGGCGTGTTCAACTGCCTGCTCAGCGACGGCGACTGGCTGTTTTGCTACTGCTCGACCAAGCTGGCACAAATCACCCGTCGCGCGCCGTTTGGCCCGGCGCGCTTGAAAGATGTCGACGTGATCGTCGATTTTCAGGCCGAAACCACGCCCAATGACGTGGTCACGGTGATCGCCACCGAGCCACTCACCGACAACGAAAACTGGACCCGCTACGAACCGGGCCAATGGAGCCTGTGGCGACGCGGTGAATGCGTCAGCCAGGGCATCACCGAGTAAGGATATCGACCATGTTGCTCAGCTATCTGCGGTTGGTGTTGTTTGCCATCGGTTTGTTGGTCGGCGTACAGGTGCCGGGGTTTATCAGCGACTACGCCAAGCGCGTCGAAGCCCACCTGATCGAGGCCCAGACCGGCTTGCGCGGGTTTGACGCCACCGCGCAGCAGTTCTTCAAGGGTGACCTGCAGGCCCTGGTCGCGCATTACCGCGCCAGTGATGACCCGGTGTTCCAGAGCGACGCCAACAGCCTGGGCGCGATGCTTGACCGCCAGGTGGCATTGGACAAGCAATTCCAGGCGATGCAAGGGCCGTGGTACATCCGCGTGCTGCAAGTGGCGGTGGCGGCTGACCCGGATATCCGCCAGGAGACCTGGAACGGCTACAGCTACCAGATCCTGCTGACGCCAGAGGCCATGGGCTGGGGGTTGGGTGGGGCGATGCTGTTGTCGTTCGGGCTGGAATGCCTGTTCCGGCTGATCGATTGGGTGGTGTTGGGCGGCAAGCGTTTGCGTCAGAGCCGGCCGATCGAGGAGCGTGACCTGAAAGGTCTCTAAAGCCCAACTCGGTTAACTGTGGGAGCAGGCAAGCCAGCTCCCACAGTTTTAATCGGGTTTTGTCAGTAGCATCCGCTCTGGGCCGACTTCCTCGGCATAGCGGGCCACCACCTTCTGGCACAACCCGACAATCTCCTCCACCAACTCCACCCCCACGCGCCACGACACCACCACCTGCAAGTTCGGCAGTTTCTGCGCCATCGGCAACATCACCAATTCCCCCCGCGCCAGCTCCTCCATCACCAGCACCGGCGGCAGCGCGCCGACCCCGAAGCCATCGCGCAACAAGCGGGTAATCGCCGACACCGAATTCACACAGTTCATCCGTGGCGCGGCCACGCCGTTGGCTTGCATCAGGCGCAGCACGTCCTGGTGTGGGTGGGAGTTTTTCGAGTAGGTGATGATGCGCTCCTGGGCCAGTTCGGCGAGGGACGCGTAGTCGCGGTGGTAGATCGATTGGCTGGCGACGATCCAGGCCATGGGGTGGCTGCACAGCTCCAGGCTGCGCACGGTTTCGAGGCGCAGCAGGTCGGTTTGCAGGATCAGGTCGAGGAAACCTTTTTGCAGCTGATCGCTGAGGTTGAGTGCGGTATCGGCGACCAATTCGATTTCCACCAGCGGGAAATGGTCCATCAGTTCCGCCACCAATGGGCTCAGCCAGGTGTGGATCACCGTGTCCATCGCGCCGATGCGGATGCGCCCGACCTTGCTGCTGGTGGTTTCCAGCGACTGCTTCAGGCCTTGCATGGTCACCATCATCTGCTCGGCGTAATCGAGTACCTTCACGCCTTCCGGGGTCAGGCTCACGCCGCGTGAATCGCGCAGAAACAACTTCACCCCCAGTTCGCTTTCTAGCACCGCGATGCGGCTGGAAATCGAGGCCTGGGTGGTGAACAGCTTCTCGGCGGTCAGGCGAAAGCTCTTGAGCTTGGCCACCCAGACGAAGGTTTCGAGGAACTTCAAATTCATGGGATCAACTTTTTCTTATGCATGGATCGGTTTTTATTAGTTGGACGCCGCACCGGGCCAGCGCCAAAAATCGAGCTATTCCACGATAAGCGTCGTTGGGGTGTCAGGACAAGTTGCGAGTTCTGTGTAAAAAATCCCACACTACAAAAAAATAAAGCCTACAGGAGTAGCCCACCGTGAGCCGCTTGCTACTGAATTGCGACATCGGCGAAAGCTTTGGCAACTGGACCATGGGTCTGGACGCCGAGGTCATGCCGTTCATCGATTGCGCCAATGTGGCTTGCGGCTTCCATGCCGGCGACCCGAGCATCATGCGCAAGACCGTCAGCCTGGCGCTCAAGCACGGCGTGCAAGTGGGCGCCCACCCGGCCTATCAGGATTTGCAAGGTTTCGGCCGCCGCTCCATGGCCTACACGCCGCAGGAAATCCAGGACCTGTTGCACTACCAGATCGGCGCCCTCGACGGCATCTGCCGGGCCCAGGGCGGGCGGGTGAGCTACGTCAAACCCCACGGCGCGATGTACAACGACATGATGGCCAACCCAACGCAATTGCGTGCCGTCATCCAGGCCGTGGCGGCCTACGGCGACCTGCCGCTGATGTTGCTGGCGACTCGCGACAACAGCGCCGCGCAGGCCTTGGGCGATGAATATGGCGTCACCCTGTGGTTCGAGGCCTTTGCCGACCGTGCCTACGACAACAACGGCCATCTGGTTTCGCGCCAGTTGCCCGGCGCTGTGCACCATGATGCCGAAACCATCATGCAGCAGTCCCTGACCATTTCCCGTGGCGAAGCGCTGATCGCCAGCGACGGCACCCCGCTGGTGTTGCAGGCCAATACCCTGTGCGTCCACGGGGACAACGCCAGTTCGGTCGCCGCCGTGCAGCGCATCCGCGAGGCATTGAAGAGCGCATGAAGCCACGGATTGAAGTAGTGGCCATCGACTGCCTGATGGTGCGTCTGTTTGATGCCATCGCCGAAGCCAATATGCCGTGGATGCTTGCCGCCACCCGGCGCTTGCGCGATGGCTTTGGCCCGGCGTTGGTGGACCTGGTGCCGTCCTACACCACCTTGATGGTGCATTACGACCTCACCGCGTTGAGCCCGGCCCAGGCGCGTGCATTGATTGATCAGGCCCTGATGGACCTGCAACCGCAAGCCCAGGGCAGCGGCCAGTGCCATGTGCTGCCGGTGTGGTACGACTTGAGTGTCGGCCCCGAGTTGACCTTGCTCAGTCAACGCAGCGGCTTGAGTGTCGATGCCGTGATCCGCCAGCACAGCGCCCACGAATACCAAGTGTTTGCCCTCGGCTTCGCCCCCGGTTTTGCCTTTATGGGGCTGGTGGATGAAATCCTCGCCACGCCGCGCCTGAGTACGCCGCGCAAACGCGTGGCGGCCGGCAGTGTAGGCATCGCCGAACGGCAAACCGCCGCCTATCCGGTGGTATCGCCCGGCGGCTGGAACCTGATCGGCCGCACCCCGGCCAAGCTGTTCGACCGCGATCGCGACGGCTACAGCCTGATGCAACCCGGTGACACGGTGCGCTTCGAGCCCGTTGACCACGCTGAATTCATCAAATTGGGTGGCGATGACACGCCGTTGGAGGCGCAGGCATGAGCCGCTTGATCATCGAGGCCAGCACGCCGCTGTGCCTGTTGCAGGACGCCGGGCGCTTTGGCGTGCGCCACCTGGGCGTGACCCAGGGTGGGGCGCTGGATTGGGTGTCGATGGCCTGGGCCAACTGGCTGCTGGACAATCCGTTGGACGCGCCGGTGGTGGAGATCACCCTGGGCGGCTTCACCGTGCAGGCCGAGGACTATTGCTTGCTGGCCCTGGCTGGTGCGGACTTGGGCGCATACATCGACGAACGGGCCATCAGCCCCGGCCGCAGTTTTATCCTGCAAAAGGGCCAGCGTTTGCGTTTTACCCAGCCGTTCAACGGTGCGCGAGCCTACCTGGCGGCGCCGGGCGGGTTTGATGCGCCGGCTGTGCTGGGCAGTTGCGCCACGGTTGTGCGTGAGGAACTGGGCGGTGTGGACGGTTTTGGCAAGGCGTTGGTCGAAGGCGGGCGTCTGGCCTATTGCGGTACAGGCGGCGCCATGAAGGTGCTGAATGCGCAGGATCTGCGGTCCGATAAACCGTTGGATGTGATCGTCGGCGCGCAGATCGGCCAGTTCAGCGGGCAAAGCCTGTTTGATGCGTTCAACACCGAGTGGTCCCTGGACAGCCGCGCCGACCGCATGGGCATGCGTCTGCTGGGCACGCCGTTGCAGTACCAGGGGCCGTCGCTGATCTCCGAAGGGATTCCGTTGGGCGCGATCCAGGTGCCGCCGGATGGGCAGCCGATTGTGTTGCTCAATGATCGGCAGACGATTGGCGGTTACCCGCGCTTGGGCGCGTTGACGCCGTTGGCGCTGGCGCGGCTGGCGCAGTGTTTGCCGGGGGAGAAGGTGCGGTTGGCGCCGGTGGTGCAGGAGACTGCACACCAGCAGCATATCGACTTCTTGCAGCGCTTTTTGAATAGCTAAAAGCATCGCAGGCAAGCCAGCTCCCACAGTTGAATGCATTCCAAAGCTGGAGTGTATTTCAACCTTGGAATGCATTCTCTTGTGGGAGCTGGCTTGCCTGCGATAGCGCCGGTGAATTCACCGCCTACTTGGAGAGGAAACGCATCCCTTCTTCCAACCCCCGCAACGTCAGCGGATACATCTGATCCTCCACCAACTCCCGCACAATCCCCGTCGACGCCGTATACCCCCAAGTGTCCTTCGGATACGGATTAATCCAGATCAGCTTCTTGTACTTGGCCATGAAGCGCTGCATCCACACATACCCCGGTTCTTCATTCCAATGCTCGACGCTGCCGCCGGCCTGGGTAATCTCGTACGGCGCCATTGACGCATCGCCGATAAAGATCACTTTGTAATCCGCGCCGTACTTGTGCAGCAGGTCCTGGGTGGAGGTGCGTTCCGAGGTGCGGCGCGCGTTGTTCTTCCACACCGACTCATAGACGAAGTTGTGGAAGTAGAAGTACTCCAGGTGCTTGAACTCGGTCTTGCACGCCGAGAAGAGTTCTTCGCAGATCTTCACGTGGGCATCCATCGAGCCGCCGATGTCGAACAACAGCAGCAACTTGATGGTGTTACGCCGTTCCGGGCGCATCTGGATATTCAGCAAGCCAGCGTCGCGGGCGGTGTGGTCGATGGTGCCATCGATATCCAGCTCTTCCGCCGCACCCTGGCGCGCGAATTTGCGCAGGCGGCGCAGGGCGATCTTGATGTTGCGCGTGCCCAGTTCCACCTGGTCGTCGAGGTTCTTGTACTCGCGCTGGTCCCAGACCTTCACCGCCTTGCCCTGGCGCTTGCCCGCATCGCCGACGCGAATGCCTTCCGGGTTGTAGCCGCCGGAACCGAACGGGCTGGTGCCGCCGGTGCCGATCCATTTATTGCCGCCGGCGTGGCGTTCCTTCTGCTCTTCCAGGCGCTTCTTGAATTCTTCGATCAGCTTGTCGAGGCCGCCGAGGGTTTGGATCTGCGCGCGTTCTTCATCGCTCAGCGAGCGCTCGAACTCCTTGCGCAGCCACTCTTCGGGGATCAATGCCTGCAGGTGGTCGTCGAGTTTTTCCAGGCCATTGAAATAGGCGCCGAAGGCCCGGTCGAACTTGTCGAAATGCCGCTCGTCCTTGACCAGGATCGCCCGGGCCAAGTAGTAGAACTCGTCCATGTCGGCGAAGGTCACGCGCATTTTCAGGGCGTTGATCAGGTCGAGCAGCTCGCGCACCGACACCGGCACCTTGGCGGCGCGCATTTCATTGAACAGGTTGAGCAGCATCAGCGGTTACCGCGACGGCTCATGAACGCCAGACGCTCCAGCAACTGCACGTCTTGCTCGTTCTTTACCAGCGCACCGGCCAGCGGTGGGATGGCCTTGGTCGGGTCGCGTTCGCGCAACACGGCTTCGCCGATATTGTCGGCCATCAGCAGCTTGAGCCAGTCCACCAGTTCCGAGGTGGACGGTTTTTTCTTCAGGCCTGGCACCTTGCGCACGTCGAAGAACACGTCCAGCGCTTCGCTGACCAGGTCCTTCTTGATGTCGGGGTAGTGCACATCGACGATCTTTTGCAGGGTGGTGCGGTCGGGGAAGGCGATGTAGTGGAAGAAGCAGCGGCGCAGGAACGCATCCGGCAGTTCTTTTTCGTTGTTGGAGGTAATGATGATGATCGGGCGTTTCTTTGCCTTGATGGTCTCGTCGATTTCGTAGACGTAGAACTCCATCTTGTCGAGTTCTTGCAGCAGGTCGTTGGGGAACTCGATGTCGGCCTTGTCGATTTCATCGATCAGCAGGATCACCCGCTCCTCGGACTCGAAGGCTTCCCAGAGCTTGCCCTTCTTCAGGTAGTTGCGTACGTCGTGGACCTTGTCCACGCCCAGTTGCGAGTCGCGCAGGCGGCTCACCGCGTCGTACTCGTACAGGCCCTGATGCGCCTTGGTGGTGGACTTGATGTGCCAGGTGATCAGCTTGGCGCCGAAGGATTCGGCCAGTTGCTCGGCGAGCATGGTCTTGCCCGTGCCGGGCTCGCCCTTGACCAGCAGCGGCCGCTCCAGGGTGATGGCGGCGTTGACGGCCAGTTTCAGGTCGTCGGTGGCAACGTAGGCCTGGGTGCCTTCGAACTTCATCGGTGTTTCCTCGCATTCATCAATGCCCGGACTATACCGCGCAGCCCCGGCGACTGTGAACGCAGACGGGTTATTCAGTCTCTGAATGGCGGGTCACGTCCTTTAATCTGTACTCGTACCCATGTGGGAGCTGGCTTGCCTGCGATAGCGGTGTATCAGCTAAAGATGTGCAAGCTGACACACCGCTATCGCAGGCAAGCCAGCTCCCACATTTTAGTCCGTGCTAGGCTTGGGCTGTTCGTAGCGCGCATTGAACGCTTGGATGAAACCATTGCGCAAAATCGCCAAAAACGCACCGAACGCGCTGACATCCTGCTGATGCACGCTACCACTCAGCTCCACCCGCGTGGCGAACTGGTTCTTCTGCTGGTTCTTCAGCACCGTCTCGCTGGCACCCACCACGGCCTCCCAGATCGAACGGAAGATGTTCTTGTCCTTGTTTTCCACATCCTGCTGCCAGTCGAACACTTCCACGTCCCGCAGCAGCGGCTTGATATAGCCGGTGAGCTGGCCTTTTTCCGCCTGGGCTTCGATCACCACGTCGCCGGTGCCGGCCTTGAAGTCGAACTTGCCGTAGGCCGAGGCAAAGGCGTTCATGCGCTTGAGCTGCAAATCCTTGGCGCGGAAACGGAATTCGAAGTTTTCGAAATTGCTCAGCGGATCAAAGGTCGCGCTGGCTTCCAGCGGCGCCTGGCCTTGCAGCAGGGCCTTGCCTTCGAAGCGGGCGTCGCGCTTGCCTTTGACGTCGACGATGTTGGTCAGGTTGTAGAAGCTGGCATTGACGGCGGTGGCGTCGATCTTCACCGGCGGCTTAGAGTTGAAGTTGTGGAAGGCAATCTTGCCGTCTTCGATGCGCACTTCGTCGAGGGTGATCGGTGCCAGTTTGCTCAGTTGCGCGCGCCAGTCGGTGCCTTTACCGGTCTGGGATGCCTGTTTGTTGGCGCCGCCATCGACGAAATTCACCTCAGGCTGGATGAATTGCACCTTGGCCACGACGGCATGGTCGTCCCACAGCGCCTGCCAGCTGACTGATAAGTCGATCAACGGCGCCTTGAGCAGCGGCACTGGCACCTTGCCATCAACCTTGATGATCTCCAGGCCGTTGATCTTGTAGGCGCCGCGCCACAGGGCGACGTCCACGTCAGTGACCTGGCCACGGTAGTCACCCATGTCGGCGAGCTTGTCGTTCAGGTAGTTACGCACCAGATAGGGCAGCGCGAGGTCCAGGGCGACCAGCAGTACCACCAGTCCGGCGACGGTCCATAGCAGCCAGCTGTAGCGACGTTTCATTGGGCATTCTCCATGTCTGTAGGAGATGGACTCTTGTGGGGCGCGCAACGTTCCTCGACTGGACGCGTTGCGACACGAGGCATACCCTTGGGGCCTTCCTGAATACCGCCCACATAGGACCCGTCATGAGCCGCATCTTTGCAGACAACGCGCACTCCATCGGTAACACGCCCCTGGTGCAGATCAACCGTATCGCCCCGCGTGGCGTGACCATCCTGGCCAAGATCGAAGGGCGTAACCCCGGTTACTCGGTGAAGTGCCGCATTGGCGCAAACATGATCTGGGACGCGGAAAGCACCGGCAAACTCAAGCCGGGCATGACCATTGTCGAGCCGACGTCGGGCAACACCGGCATCGGCCTGGCGTTTGTCGCCGCCGCCCGTGGCTACAAGCTGCTGCTGACCATGCCGGCGTCCATGAGCATCGAGCGGCGCAAGGTGCTCAAGGCCCTCGGTGCCGAGCTGGTGCTGACCGAGCCGGCCAAGGGCATGAAGGGCGCGATTGAAAAAGCCGCTGAAATCGTCGCCAGCGACCCGGCCCAATACTTTATGCCGGGCCAGTTCGAAAACCCGGCCAACCCGGCGATCCACGAAAAAACCACCGGCCCGGAAATCTGGAACGACACCGACGGCGCCGTGGATGTGCTGGTGGCAGGCGTGGGCACCGGTGGCACCATCACGGGCGTGTCGCGCTATATCAAGAATATTGCGGGCAAGCAGATCCTCTCGGTGGCCGTTGAGCCGATTGTCTCGCCGGTGATCACCCAGGCGCTGGCCGGTGAAGAGATCAAGCCGAGCCCGCACAAGATCCAGGGCATCGGCGCCGGTTTCGTGCCGAAAAACCTCGACCTGTCGATGGTTGACCGTGTCGAACTGGCCAGTGATGAAGAGTCCAAGGCCATGGCCCTGCGCCTGATGCAGGAAGAGGGGATTCTGTGCGGTATCTCCTGCGGAGCCGCGATGGCCGTGGCCGTGCGCCTGGCGCAGAAGCCGGAGATGCAGGGCAAGACCATCGTGGTGATCCTGCCGGACTCCGGTGAGCGCTACCTGTCGAGCATGCTGTTCAGCGATCTGTTTACCGATCAGGAAAACCAGGCTTGATGTGTGTCAGCGCCGATACCTTGGGCCTTCTGCATAATGGCCCAAGTGTTTATGATGCCCGGCGCATTTTTCCAGGAGTTGCTGCATGACCTTTTCTTTGGCCGCCAAACTGTCGGTGTTGCTGTTGTTTATCGGCAGCACGCTGTACGTGCACCTGCGTGGCAAGGCCCGTTTGCCGCTGTTGCGCCAGTTCGTCAACCATTCGGCGCTGTTCGCCCCGTATAACGCCTTGATGTACCTGTTCTCGGCCGTGCCGTCCAAGCCGTACCTGGACCGCAGCAAGTTCCCGGAACTGGACGTACTCAAGGACAACTGGGAAGTGATCCGCGAAGAGGCCATGCACCTGTTCGACGAGGGTTACATTCGCGCCGCCGAAAAGAACAACGACGCCGGTTTCGGTTCGTTCTTCAAGAAGGGCTGGAAGCGTTTCTACCTCAAGTGGTACGACAAACCACTGCCCTCGGCCGAGGCGCTGTGCCCGAAAACCGTGGCGCTGGTGAGCAGCATTCCCAACGTCAAGGGCGCGATGTTCGCGCTGTTGCCGGGCGGCAGCCACCTCAACCCGCACCGCGATCCGTTTGCCGGTTCGTTGCGTTATCACCTGGGCTTGTCCACGCCGAACTCCGACGCCTGCCGCATCTTTGTCGACGGCCAGGAGTACGCCTGGCGTGATGGCGACGACGTGATGTTCGATGAAACCTATGTGCACTGGGTGAAGAACGAGACGGAAACCACCCGCGTGATCCTGTTCTGCGACATCGAGCGGCCGCTGAGCAATGGCTTCATGACCCGCGTCAACCGTTGGGTCAGCAAGCAACTGGGCCGGGCCACGGCGCCGCAGAACCTGGACGACGAGCGCGTCGGCGGGATCAACCAGGCGTATGCGTGGAGCAAGACGTTCAGCGACAAGTTCAGTGGTGTGGTGAAGCAGTGGAAGCGCAAGCATCCCAAGGCTTACCGGATTGCGCGGCCGGTGTTGGCGGTGGTGGTGTTGGTACTGCTGTGGAAGTGGTTGTTCTGATCTGAATTTGTGAATACGGTCAAAACTGTGGGAGCTGGCTTGCCTGCGATAGCGGTATGTCAGCTAAATAAATGCTGGCTGGCCTACCGCAATCGCAGGCAAGCCAGCTCCCACATTTGATTTGCAGCGTTGCTTAGGATGCGATCAGCTGGCGCAGGACGTAGTGCAAGATGCCCCCCGCCTTGAAGTATTCAACTTCATTGAGCGTATCAATCCGACACAACACCTCAACCTTCTCTTGACTGCCATCCTCCCGCGTAATCACCAGCGTCAGGTTCATCCGCGGTACGATCTCTGCGTCCGTCAGCCCGAGAATATCGATCTGCTCCTTGCCGCTGAGCTTGAGGGTCTTGCGGTTCTGATCCAGCTTGAACTGCAACGGCAGCACGCCCATACCCACCAGGTTGGAACGGTGGATGCGCTCGAAGCTCTCGGCAATCACCGCCTTCACCCCCAGCAGGTTCGTACCCTTGGCCGCCCAGTCGCGGCTTGAGCCGGTGCCGTATTCCTGCCCCGCAATCACCACCAACGGCGTACCCGCCGCCTGGTATTGCATCGACGCATCGTAGATCGCCATTTTCTCGCCGGTGGGGATATACAGCGTGTTGCCGCCTTCCTCGCCGCCGAGCATTTCGTTGCGAATGCGGATGTTGGCAAAGGTGCCGCGCATCATCACTTCATGGTTGCCCCGGCGTGAACCGTAGGAGTTGAAGTCTCGCGGCTCCACGCCTTGCTCGCGCAGGTAGCGCCCGGCCGGGCTGTCGGCCTTGATGTTGCCGGCGGGGGAGATGTGGTCGGTGGTCACCGAGTCGCCCAGCAGGGCCAGGACATTGGCACCTTGTACGTCCTTGATCACCGGCAGCGGCCCGGCAATATCATCGAAGAACGGCGGATGCTGGATGTAGGTGGAATCCTTCTGCCACACGTAGGTGGCGGCTTGCGGCACTTCAATGGCTTGCCATTGCGCATCACCGGCGAACACCTCGGCGTATTCCTTGTGGAACATGCCGGTGCTGACCTGGGCGACAGCGTCGGCAATCTCTTTGCTGCTGGGCCAGATGTCCTTGAGGTACACCGGCTTGCCGTCCCTGTCGTTGCCCAGCGGCTCGCTGCTGATGTCGATGCGCACGGTGCCGGCCAGCGCATAGGCAACCACCAGCGGCGGTGAGGCCAGCCAGTTGGTTTTCACCAGTGGGTGCACGCGGCCTTCGAAGTTGCGGTTGCCGGACAGCACCGAGGCCACCGCCAAGTCGGCTTTCTGGATGGCTTTTTCAATCGGCTCGGGCAGCGGGCCGGAGTTGCCGATGCAGGTGGTGCAGCCATAACCCACCAGATCGAAGCCAAGCTTGTCGAGGTATTGGGTCAGGCCCGCAGCCTTGTAGTAGTCGGTCACCACTTTGGAACCCGGCGCCAGGGAAGTCTTGACCCAGGGTTTGCGTGTGAGGCCCTTTTCCACGGCCTTTTTCGCCACCAGTCCGGCCGCCATCATCACGCTAGGGTTGGAGGTGTTGGTGCAGGAGGTGATTGCGGCGATGACCACGGCGCCGTTTTTCAGGCGATAGGTCTGACCTTCGAAGTCGTAATCGGCTTCACCCACCAAATCGGCATTGCCTACAGCAACACCGCCACCGCCTTCGCTTTCCAAGCGCCCGACCTCTTTGTTGGCCGGTTTGAATTGCAGGTCGAGGAAGTCGCTGAACGCTTGGCCGACATTCGGCAGCGAGACCCGGTCCTGCGGGCGTTTCGGCCCGGCCAGGCTGGCTTCGACGCTGCCCATGTCGAGGGCCAGGCTGTCGGTGAACACTGGTTCCTGGCCGGCGTTGCGCCACAGGCCCTGGGCCTTGGTGTAGGCCTCCACCAGTTTGACGGTGGCTGAAGGACGGCCCGACAGGCGCAGGTAGTCCAGCGTCACTTCATCCACTGGGAAGAAGCCACACGTAGCGCCGTATTCCGGGGCCATGTTGGCGATGGTGGCGCGGTCGGCCAACGGCAGGTCGGCCAGGCCGTCGCCATAGAACTCGACGAATTTGCCCACCACGCCTTTCTTGCGCAGCATCTGCGTTACCGTCAGCACCAGGTCGGTGGCGGTGATGCCTTCCTTGAGCTTGCCGGTGAGTTTGAAACCGATCACTTCCGGGATCAGCATCGACACCGGCTGGCCGAGCATCGCCGCTTCCGCTTCGATGCCGCCCACGCCCCAGCCGAGTACGCCAAGGCCGTTGATCATGGTGGTGTGGGAATCGGTACCGACCAGGGTGTCGGGGAACGCGTAGGTGCGGCCGTCCTCGTCCTTGGTCCACACGGTGCGGCCTAGGTATTCGAGGTTGACCTGATGACAGATGCCGGTGCCCGGCGGCACCACGCTGAAGTTGTCGAAGGCGCTCTGGCCCCAGCGCAGGAAGGCGTAGCGTTCGCCGTTGCGCTGCATTTCGATATCGACATTCTGTTCGAAGGCATCGGCGTTGCCGAACTTGTCGACCATCACCGAGTGGTCGATCACCAGGTCCACCGGCGACAGCGGGTTGATGCGCTGCGGGTCGCCACCGGCCTTGGCCACGGCGGCGCGCATGGCGGCCAGGTCGACCACGGCGGGCACGCCGGTAAAGTCTTGCATCAATACCCGCGCGGGACGGTACTGGATCTCGCGATCGGACTGGCGCTCCTTGAGCCAGGCAGCGATGGCCTTGAGGTCGACGCCGGTGACGGTTTTGGCGTCCTCCCAGCGCAGCAGGTTTTCCAGCAGCACTTTGAGCGACATCGGCAGCTTATCCAGGTCGCCCAGGCTTTTGGCGGCTTCGGGCAGGCTGAAATAGTGGTAGGTCTTTTCGTCTATTTCCAGGGTTTTAAGGGTTTTCAGGCTATCAAGCGATGACATGACGCGACTCCTTATGATCCGCACGGCTACGGACCTGACGGGACGGACAGAGCTGTAAAGCTAGCCCTGTTTTCATTAGCAGGCTAATAACTGGACTCTATGGTGAAGTCCAAGGTTCCGAACTCAGTTATCATGCGCGCGTTTTCATGACAGGCCTTGCGCTACAGCAAGCCAGTTGCCAGGAGAGTTGATGAACACCCTTTTTATGCACTGCCGCCCGGGTTTTGAAGGCGAAGTCTGTTCCGAGATCGCGGAACACGCCGCGCGCCTGAACGTTTCCGGCTACGCCAAGGCCAAGACCGGCAGCGCCTGCGCCGAATTTGTCTGCACCGAAGAAGACGGCGCCCAGCGCCTGATGCACGGCCAGCGTTTTGCCGAGCTGATCTTCCCGCGGCAGTGGGCGCGCGGGGTTTTCATCGACCTGCCGGAAACCGACCGCATCAGCGTGATCCTCGCCCACCTGCGCGAATTCCCGGTGTGCGGCAGCCTGTGGCTGGAGATGGTCGATACCAACGATGGCAAAGAGCTGTCGAACTTCTGCAAAAAATTTGAAGTGCACCTGCGCAAAGCGTTGCTCAACGCCGGCAAGCTGGTGGACGACCCGAGCAAGCCGCGCCTGCTGCTGACTTTCAAGAGCGGCCGCGAAGTGTTCATGGGCCTGGCCGAGTCGAACAACTCGGCGATGTGGCCGATGGGCATCCCGCGCCTCAAATTTCCGCGTGACGCGCCAAGCCGTTCGACCCTCAAGCTGGAAGAGGCCTGGCACCACTTCATTCCCCGCGACCAGTGGGACGAGCGCCTGCACGGCGACATGACTGGCGTCGACCTCGGCGCCGCGCCGGGCGGTTGGACCTGGCAACTGGTCAACCGTGGCATGCTGGTGACCGCCATCGACAACGGCCCCATGGCCGAAAGCCTGATGGACACCGGCCTGGTGCAACACTTGATGGCCGACGGTTTCACCTTCGTGCCCAAGCAGCCGGTGGACTGGATGGTGTGTGACATCGTCGAGAAACCCGCGCGCAACGCGGCGTTGCTGGAAACCTGGATTGGCGAGGGGCATTGCCGTGAGGCGGTGGTGAACCTGAAGCTGCCGATGAAGCAGCGTTATGCTGAAGTGAAGCGTTTGCTGGAACGCATTGAAGAGGGCTTCAAGGCGCGCGGCATTCGGGTGGAGATTGGTTGCAAGCAGCTGTATCACGACCGTGAGGAAGTGACCTGCCATCTGCGCCGCCTGGAAACCGCCAAGAAACCTAGAAAGGCCCACTGATTTCTTGAGGTCATCACAGGACCCATGTGGGAGCGGGCTTGCTCGCGAAAGCGGTATAACTATCGAAATCTATGTTGAATGTGCCCGCGTCTTCGCGAGCAAGCCCGCTCCCACATTTGGAGCGGCGCCCGTTTCAGGAGTGATGTATGGATCAGCCCCTCGATTTGCCCGTAGACGCTGTGCTCGACGCCACCGGCCTCAACTGCCCCGAGCCGGTGATGATGCTGCACCAGCACATCCGCGACCTGCCGCCCGGTGGCTTGCTCAAGGTGATCGCGACCGATCCGTCGACCCGTCGCGATATTCCCAAGTTCTGCGTGTTCCTTGACCACGAACTGGTGGATCAGCAGGAACAGGCCGGTACGTACCTGTACTGGATCCGCAAGAAGTCCGCTTAACCCACGGCCTTGGCCGCGCGAATGCGTCGGCGTGCACTGCGCGCCAGGCGCACCAGCAACATCCCCGCCGCACAGCTCAGGCCGACGATCAGGCCCTGCCACAAACCGCTCGGGCCGCTTGGCGCGCCGAGCCAGTCGGTGAGCCCCAGCGCATAGCCGACCGGCAGCCCGACGCCCCAATAGGCAAACAGCGTCAACACCATGGTCACCCGGGTGTCCTGGTAGCCGCGCAGTGCGCCGGCCGCCGTGACCTGGATCGAGTCGGAAAACTGGAACAGCGCGGAAAATACGATCAGCGTCGATGCCAGGTGAATCACGATCGGGTCCGGGGTATAGATCGCCGCAATCTGCTCGCGAAACACCAGCATCAGGCTGCACGACAGGCAGGCGTAGGCCAGCGCGGTGCCCATGCCGACGCCGGCGGCAAAGCGTGCCTCACGCGGCTCGCCGCGGCCCAGGGCCTGGCCGACGCGCACGGTGACAGCCATGCTCAAAGAGTAGGGGATCATGAACACCAGCGAGCTGACGTTCAGGGCGATTTGATGGCCAGACACCACGGTGGCCCCGAGGCTGCCCAGTAGCAGCGCAATCACCGCAAAAATGCTTGATTCGGCAAAGATCGCGATGCCAATCGGCAGGCCGATACCCAGTACACGCTTGATCACCGTCCATTGCGGCCAGTCGAAGCGCTTGAACAGTTCGCTGCTCTGGTAGGCCGGCCCGAAGCGTGTCCATACGGCCAGGCCAATCGCCATCGCCCACATCGAAATGGCCGTGGCCCAGCCGCAGCCTGCGCCGCCCATGGCCGGCAGGCCGAGGTGACCGTAGATGAAGATGTAGTTCATCGGAATATTCAGCGCCAGGCCGAACAGCCCCATGACCATGCTCGGCCGTGTGCGGCCCAGGCCATCGCTGAAACAGCGCAGCACGTAGTACAGCGCGATGGCCGGCATCCCAGCGGCGATACCGTGCAGGTAGCCCATGGACGGCTCGATCAGGTCCGCTTCGACCTTCATGGCGTGCAGGATCGGTTCGGCGCACAACAGCAACAGCGCGCCCATGATTCCGACCACCACTGCCAGCCACAGCGACTGACGTACCAACGGTCCGATTTCGCTGAAGTGGCCGGCGCCGAAACGCTGGGCGACTTTCGGCGTAGTGGCCAGCAGGGTGCCGGACATCAGCAAGTACACCGGAATCCAGATCGAATTACCCAGGCCCACCGCCGCCAAATCCTGGGGGCTGACACGCCCGGCCATCACCGCATCGACAAAGCTCATCGCGGTGGTGGCCAACTGGCCGATCATGATCGGCAGGGCGAGCGTCAGCAGGTCGCGCACTTCCCGGCTGATGCGGGCGGGGCGGGTGAGGGCGGCGGTGGCAGTGTTCACGTACGGGTGTCCAGGAATAAAGGGAGGCGCAAGGACGGCGGATTCTACGCCTTGACGTGATGGTCAGGAAAAATCCTGTGTTGGGGATTTGTAAGCGCCCTTCCAAACACCGCAAGTTCACTGTGGCAACTGACACACCCTCAATCCCCTGTGGGAGCTGGCTTGCCTGCGATTGCGGTGGATCAGTCAATAGTGTGGTGACTGTCAGACCGCTATCGCAGGCAAGCCAGCTCCCACAACAGCCCGTTCATCCCAGTGGATCTGCGCTGGAACACAGATCGCAAGCCTGTACACTGCGGGTCCGCGAAAGGAGCCTGCCATGTTGATTGTTGCCGACGAAAATATTCCGCTGCTCGACGCCTTCTTCGAAGGGTTTGGCGAGATCCGCCGCGTGCCCGGCCGTGCCATCGACCGTGCCACGGTCGAGCAGGCCGATGTGCTGCTGGTGCGCTCGGTGACCAACGTCAACCGCGCGCTCCTGGAAGGCACGCCGGTTAAGTTTGTCGGCACCTGCACCATCGGCACCGATCACCTTGACCTGGAATACTTCAAGCAGGCCGGCATCCAGTGGTCCAGCGCCCCTGGCTGCAATGCACGGGGCGTGGTGGACTACGTGCTGGGCAGCCTGCAAACCCTGGCCGAGATCGAAGGTGCCGACCTCAATCAGCGCACTTACGGCGTTGTCGGTGCCGGTGAAGTCGGCGGGCGGCTGGTCAAGGTGCTCAAGGGCCTGGGCTGGAACGTGCTGGTATGCGATCCGCCCCGGCAGAGCACCGAAGGGGGCGATTACGTCAGCCTGGAACAGATCATCGCGCAGTGCGATGTGATCAGCCTGCACACGCCGCTGACCAAGTCCGGCAGTGGCTCCACCTGGCACCTGTTCGACCGCCAGCGCCTCGACCAGCTCAAGCCCGGCACCTGGCTGATCAACGCCAGCCGTGGCCCGGTGGTGGACAACGCTGCCCTGCGCGAAGTGTTGCTGGCGCGCGAAGACCTGCAAGCAGTGCTGGATGTGTGGGAGGGCGAGCCTGAAGTGGACGTCGATCTGGCTGACCTGTGCGTGCTGGCCACGCCCCATATCGCCGGTTACAGCCTGGAAGGCCGCCAGCGCGGTACGGCGCAGATTTATCAGGCGTTCTGTGCGCATCTGGGCCAGACGCCGAGCATTCAACTGAGTGACCTGCTGCCGCCGCTGTGGCTGGCCGAGGTGCATCTGAATGCCGAAACCGATCCGGCCTGGGCGCTGGCGACGTTGTGCCGCAGTGTGTACGACCCACGCCGCGATGATGCGGATTTCCGCCGCAGCCTTGTAGGCACCGTGGAAGAGCAGCGCAAGGCCTTTGACCTGCTGCGCAAGCATTACCCGGCGCGTCGCGAGATCGATGGCTTGAAGGTGCGCATCAATGGGGAGTCTGCGGCGCTGGCAAGTATCGTATCGGCCTTGGGCGCGACGGTAATTTGATCCCATAAAAAACCCGGCCACCAGGGCCGGGTCAGAAAGAGCTTGGGCGCTTCAGCCTTGCTTGGCAGGCGTGACCAGTCGCTGTTCCAGCTCGCGGCACGCTTGCTGGATCATGTCTTCGGTAATCGGCACTTCGCGGCCTTGGGCATCGATGATCGAGCAACCCAGGTTGGCCTGATGCGCTGTGCGGACGACTTCTACTTTGTCAGTGCTGCTAGTGTGCAAGGTCATGGCCTGTCTCCTCATCAGGTTGTGTACCTACTCTAATTCCCCCGCGTGACCGCGCTGTTACAACTCCTTGCAAGATCACCGGTTCGAACACCCAGTCCACCAGAAACCGCTACAAATTTCCAGCCGGGCATTAGACCGATAGCCTCTAGGGGCCCATATCGGCGGGCATAATTAACCTGACTCATTGTTATTTACCCAAGTTCCCCCAATGTTGCTGTGTAGATACCTATCCTCCTTGCGCAGGTGAAGCCCTCCATGTTCTCGATCCGTCAACGCCGTGCGATTCGCCTGGCCAGCCGCTTTATTGCGCCCTATCGCTGGCAGGCGTTGGGTGCCTTGCTGGCGCTGATTGTCACGGCGGGCATTACCTTGTCCATGGGGCAGGGCATCCGCCTGCTGGTGGACCAGGGCTTCATGACCCAGTCGCCGCACCTGCTCAACCAGTCCATCGGCCTGTTCATGCTGCTGGTGCTGGGCCTGGCCGTGGGTACGTTTGCGCGGTTCTACCTGGTGTCGTGGATCGGCGAGCGGGTGGTGGCGGACATCCGGCGCCAGGTGTTCAACCACCTGATCTACCTGCACCCCGGCTTCTACGAGAACAACCGCAGCTCGGAAATCCAGTCGCGGCTGACCACCGACACCACGTTGCTGCAATCGGTGATCGGCTCTTCGCTGTCGCTGTTCCTGCGCAATGCCTTGATGGTGATTGGCGGCATCGTGTTGCTGTTTGTCACCAATCCCAAGCTCACCAGCATCGTGGTGGTGGCGTTGCCGCTGGTGTTGGCACCGATCCTGATCTTCGGCCGCCGCGTGCGCAGCCTGTCGCGCCAGAGCCAGGACCGCATCGCGGACGTGGGCAGCTACGTGTCCGAGACCCTCGGCCAGATCAAGACCGTGCAGGCCTACAACCACCAGGTTCAGGACGAACAGCGCTTCGCCGTGACCGTGGAAGAGGCGTTTACCACGGCGCGCAAGCGCATCCTCCAACGCGCGTGGCTGATTACCCTGGTGATCATGCTGGTGCTGGGCGCAGTGGGCGTGATGCTGTGGGTCGGCGGCATGGACGTGATCAATGGGCGGATTTCCGGCGGTGAGCTGGCGGCGTTCGTGTTCTACAGCCTGATCGTCGGCAGCGCCGTCGGCACCCTCAGCGAGGTGCTGGGCGAGTTGCAGCGCGCCGCCGGTGCGGCCGAGCGCATCGGTGAGTTGTTGCAGTCGAGCAACGAAATTCAGGCGCCGGCCACCGGCACGGTGCAACTGCCGGAGCGGGTCAGCGGCCGCATGGAGCTGCAAGACCTGCGCTTTTCCTACCCGTCGCGGCCCGACAGCTACGCCATCGACGGCTTGAATCTGACGATCAATCCCGGTGAAACCCTGGCCCTGGTCGGCCCGTCCGGCGCGGGCAAATCGACCATCTTCGATCTGTTGCTGCGTTTCTATGACCCCCAGCACGGCAGAATCCTGATCGAAGGCCAGCCGTTGACCGAGCTGGACCCCATGGACCTGCGCCGTCACTTCGCCCTGGTGTCCCAAAGCCCGGCGCTGTTTTTCGGCAGCGTCGAAGAGAACATCCGCTACGGCAACCCGTCTGCCACCCAGGAACAGGTCGAAGCCGCCGCGCGCATTGCCCACGCCCACGATTTCATCCTGCAAATGCCCGACGGCTACCAGACCCACCTGGGCGACGGTGGCATGGGCCTGTCCGGCGGCCAGCGCCAACGCCTGGCCATCGCCCGCGCCTTGCTGGTAGATGCGCCGATCCTGCTGCTCGACGAAGCCACCAGCGCGCTGGATGCGCAGAGCGAACATTTGATCCAGCAAGCGCTGCCGCAACTGATGCAAGGGCGTACCACGCTGGTGATCGCCCATCGACTGGCGACGGTGAAGAACGCCGACCGGATTGCGGTAATGGACCAGGGCAAGCTGGTGGCGGTGGGCACGCACCAGCAGTTGATTGCGAGCAATCCGTTGTATGCGCGGTTGGCGGCGTTGCAGTTCAGTGATGGGGAGGAGGTGGATTGAAGCTGCGCGGAGCCAGGGCCTTAGGGCATCATGTGGTCTTTCGTGATTGAACTGGATGAGGACATGAGCCGCTATCAACCTCCGTTGACCCTGACGACAAAGATACTGGCGCTGGTAGGCGATATCAGTGAGCAGATCGGTCAACTTTCAGTCGGTGACGACAATCGTCAGACGCCTCAACTCCGGCGGGGCAATCGCATTCGCACGATTCAAGCCTCGCTGGCCATCGAGAACAATACGCTTAGCATTGAGCAAGTGACTGCTGTTCTGGACGGTAAGCGAGTATTGGGCTTGCCTCGTGAAATCCAGGAAGTGCGCAATGCGTTTGCTGCATACGAGGCTATGCCGCAATGGGTACCGAGTGATCGAGCAGATCTGTTGCAGGCTCACGAGCTGCTGATGTACGGATTGATCGACGATGCCGGTCGATATCGCCAGGCGGGTGTTGGCATCTATCGCGGTGAACAATTGGTGCATATGGCGCCACCTCCAAGCCGTGTATCACATTTGGTGGATGACTTGCTGAACTGGCTGTCTGCCTCAGATTGGCATCCCCTGATTGCAAGTTGCGTGTTTCATTACGAGTTCGAATTTATCCACCCCTTTGCGGACGGCAACGGGCGGATGGGGCGTCTATGGCAAACCTTGATCTTGAGCCAATGGCGCCCCGTATTGGCTTACTTGCCCGTCGAGGCGGTTGTTCGGCAGCAGCAGGATGCCTATTACGCAGCGCTATCGGCCGCTGACCAACAGGCAGAAGCAACGCCTTTCGTCGAGTTCATGTTGCAGGCCCTGAGCCTTGCTCTGGCTGAGGCTGCGCAGAGCGGCCGGCCGGCGATTCCATAAAAAATGCCCGCATCTCTCAATGCGGGCATTTTCATTTCTGCGTTACGCCTTACTGATCATCAAAATAACGTTCATGCCAATCCACCAACGGTTGTGGTGAGTTGAGCTTCTGCCCGTAGATCACCGAATAAGACAGCACGTTCTGCACATACTGGCGGGTTTCGTCGAAGGGGATGCTTTCTACCCATACGTCGAAACTCAGGTGGTCGGCGCCGCGCAGCCATTGGCGCACGCGGCCGGGGCCGGCGTTGTAGGCGGCGGAGGCGAGCACGCGGTTGCCGTTGAACTGGCTGTGCACCTGGCTCAGGTAGGCGGCGCCGAGCTGGATGTTTTTGTCCGGGTCGAGCACCTGGGCTGGGGAGGCCAGGGGGATGCTGAACTTGCGTGCGGTTTCTTTGGCGGTGCCGGGCATCAGTTGCATCAGGCCGCTGGCGCCGACGCCGGAGCGGGCGTCGTCCATGAAGGCGCTTTCCTGGCGGGTGATGGCAAACACCCAGCTCGAATGCAGGCCCCGCACCTTGGCTTCGCGCACCAGGGTGTCGCGGTGGGCCATCGGGAAGCGGATGTCCAGGTCGTCCCAGTATTGCGCCTGGCTGATGGTGCGGATCGCCGGGAAGTACCACTTCATGTCGTAGGCCAGCTTGGCCTGGGCGACCATTTCATCGCGGTTGAAGTGGCGGCTGACGTGGTACCACTCGCGGCGGCCATCGACGATCTGGCCACGGGCGTAGAACTCCAGGGCACGGCGTACGCCTGGGGTGTTGCGCACTTTGTTGACCAGCGCCTGGCTCATCACCAGCGGTCGGTTGGTCAATTGGTACGGGGATTTGGAGCGGTCGGCGGCGAGGAATCCGTAGAAATCCCGTTCCTTGGCCACGTTTTTATACAGTACCAGCGCTTGCGGGTTTTTTGGCTCGGCCAGTTCCAGACTGCGGGCCTGCCAGTAGCGCCAGCGGTTGGTGGTCGCCAGATCCTGTGGGAGCTTGCGGGTGAGCTGGTAGGCATCTTCCCAGCGCGCCAGGCGCAACAACAGGCGCAGGCGCCATTCGGACACGGTGTTGTCGCGCAGTTCCGGGTCGTACTGGGTCATTACGTCAAGGGCGCGCGGGTCGTAGCGACGGGCCAGGGTCAGGCCGATCTCGCGGGCGATCGACACTTTTTCGTCACGGGAGAAGTGCATGCTGCTGGCGTAGCCGTCGAGCAGGCCCATGGCCTTGTCCGGGTCCTGGCGCGCCAGGCGGCGCAGGCCCAGGCCTACGGCGTCAGACATGGCCTCGTTGACCGGCCGGAAGCGCGACGGGTCGCCGAGCATGTCGGGCTTTTGCGCCACGTCCACCATCAGGCGGCCTTGGGCGCCCAGGGTGGGCAGGGTTTTCACCAGGCTGTTGGCCAGCGCGTAGTTGCGCGCTTCGGCGGCGAGCTTGGCGCGGTCCCAGATCTTCTGCTCGGTGAGTTGGCCATCGGCGGCCCATTGGGCAAAGGTGGCATCACAGGCGGCAGGCTGGGACTTGCCGGTCAGCCAGAGCTTTTCGGTGGTCTTGTAGCCTTCGGCCTTCAGATTATGGGTGAGCTGGAACTGGCCGTGCAGGCAGTCCAGCTCGACGAAATTGAGCTTGGGGTCGTAGTACTTTTCAAAGGTCTGCCAGTCGCCACGGTCGGCCAGCCAGCGCAACCAACGCAACTTCATCCAGTTGGCCTGGGGCAGGTCGCCGTTTTTGGCGAGGAACTGCTCGATTTCCTCGTTGCTCGCGGTTTTCAGGCGCGCGGTCAACTCGTCATAGGCCAGGTACGGCGTCAGCGGGTAGTCGGCCAGTGCCTGGCTGTATTGCATGTATGGGCCGGAATCACCCTTGGCCAGGGCGCGTTTGGCTTCATCGTAATACTGGCGTTGGGTGGTGAGGTCCACGGCCTGGGCAGATTGTGCGGCAGTGGCGGAAAGAAGCAGACAAGATAAAAAGTTGAAAAGGCGACTGCGCATGAGACGTCCGTGCAGAGAAATCACGAATAGCGCCGGCGCGGCCGACACTGATTGCCCCTAGCTTAGCCTTTTGCTCGACGCGGGCGAAAGCTTTGCCGGCCGGTTCGTTCAGGTTGCCCGGAAATGTCCTACAGAACGTGTCTATTGAGAAAATGCCGGCCGCATCCCACCCCTAAGTCAGGTAGAATGCGCGCCCAGTTTTTGGAGAAGCGTATGACCCTGCTCAAATTCAGCGATGTGTCCCTTGCTTTCGGCGCTATGCCGTTGTTGGACAAGGTGTCCTGGCAGATCGCCCGTGGTGAGCGGGTGTGCATCATCGGCCGCAACGGCACCGGCAAGTCCAGCATGATGAAGCTGGTTAAAGGCGACCAGAAGCCCGATGACGGCTCTGTCTGGCGCGCCCCAGGCCTCAAGATCGGCGAATTGCCGCAAGAATTGCCGGTGGCCGACGGACGGACAGTATTCGACGTGGTTGCCGAAGGCCTCGACGGCGTCGGTGAGTTGCTGGCTCAGTATCATCATCTTGCGCAGAACTGCGTCACCGAAGACGACCTGAACAAGCTGATGCATGTCCAGCAAGACCTCGAAGCCCGTGACGGCTGGCGTTTGCAGCAACTGGTCGACAGCACCCTGAGCCGCCTGCAACTGCCGGCCGACAAGACCCTCGCCGAGTTGTCCGGTGGCTGGCGTCGTCGCGTGCTGCTGGCCCAGGCGCTGGTGTCCGAGCCGGACCTGCTGCTGCTCGACGAACCGACCAACCACCTGGACATCGGCGCGATTGCCTGGCTGGAAGAAGCCCTCAAGGAATTCCAGGGCGCCGTGCTGTTCATCACGCACGACCGGTCCTTCCTGCAAAACCTGGCCACGCGCATCCTCGAACTGGACCGTGGCGGCCTGATCGACTGGAACGGCGACTACGCCAGCTTCCTGGTGCACAAGGAAGCCACGCTGGCGGCTGAAGAAACCGCCAACGCCCTGTTCGACAAAAAGCTGGCCCAGGAAGAAGTCTGGATCCGCCAGGGCATCAAGGCCCGTCGCACCCGTAACGAAGGCCGCGTACGCGCCCTGAAAGCCCTGCGTGTCGAGCGCAGCGAGCGTCGTGAGCGCACCGGCAAGGCCAATATCCAGCTGGATACCGCCGACAAGTCGGGCAAGCAGGTGATGGTGCTGGAGAACGTCAGTTTCCATCACCCGAACGGTCCGTTCCTGATCAAGGACTTCTCGATGGTCCTGCAGCGCGGCGACCGTATCGGCCTGCTCG
Source organism: Pseudomonas sp. Marseille-Q1929 (assembly GCF_017316265.1). Lineage (NCBI taxonomy): Bacteria > Pseudomonadati > Pseudomonadota > Gammaproteobacteria > Pseudomonadales > Pseudomonadaceae > Pseudomonas > Pseudomonas sp. Marseille-Q1929. The sequence continues at coordinate 68,150 of NZ_JAFLWU010000024.1, read as the reverse complement.
GCGCCAACGGCACCGGCAAGACCACCTTGCTCAAGCTGATGCTCAACGGCCTGCAGCCGACCAGCGGCACTGTGGAAGAGGGCACGCGCATCGACGTGGCCTATTTCGACCAGTTGCGCCACCAGTTGGACCTGGAAAAAACCGTGATCGACAACGTCGCCGAAGGCCGCGACTTTATCGACATCGACGGCCAGAGCCGCCATGTGCTCAGCTACCTGGGCGACTTCCTGTTCAGCCCGCAACGTGCGCGCACGCCGGTGAAAGCCTTGTCCGGTGGTGAGCGTGCGCGCCTGCTGCTGGCCAAGCTGTTCAGCAAACCGGCCAACCTGCTGGTGCTCGACGAACCGACCAACGACCTCGACGTGGAAACCCTCGAGCTGCTGGAAGAGGTCCTGCTGACCTTCAACGGCACTGTACTGATGGTCAGTCACGACCGGGCATTCCTCGACAACGTGGTCACCAGCACCCTGGTCTTCGAAGGTGAAGGCAAGGTGCGTGAATACGTCGGTGGTTACCAGGACTGGCTGCGCCAAGGCGGCTCGCCGCGCCTGCTGGGCGTGACCGAGAGTAAGTCCGGCAAGGCCGACTTGAACTCGGCGGTGGTCACTCCGGTGGCGGCTGCTGAGCCGGCTGTCGAAGCTGCACCGGCTGCCAAGAAGAAACTGAGCTACAAGCTGCAGCGTGAGCTGGAAGCCTTGCCGGGTGATATCGAGGCCAAGGAACAGCAGATCGCGGCGGTTGAAGCGGACATGGCTGACGCGGGTTTCTACCTGCGTCCGGCGGCTGAGACGGCCAAGGTCATTGCTTCCCTGGAGACGTTGAACCAGGAGCTGGAAGTGCTGGTTGAGCGTTGGGCTGAGTTGGATGCCTGAGTGATCTTGCTGCACTAAAAAGCCCGGCGTTCATTCCTATGAGCGCCGGGCTTTTTATATGAAATGCGATCAAAAAATGTGGGAGCTGGCTTGCCTGCGATAGCGGTGTATCAGTCGCCAAATGCATCAACTGACAGATTGCTATCGCGGGCAAGCCCGCTCCCACAGGTTGATCTCGGTAGGGCTTAAGGTGCTTTGACCAGCTTGACGGCCAGCACATCACACGGCGCGCCGTGCAGCACATCATTGGCGGTGGAACCCAGCAACAACGCCAAACCATGACGGCCATGGCTGCCGACCACGATCAGGTCGCAGGCCTTTTCCTTGGCCAGGTGGTGGATTTCCTGGCGCGGTTGGCCGTAGGTCAGGTGGCAGTCTTCCTTTTTCAAGTGCGGGTATTTGAGAATCAAACGGTCAAGGCGCTCCTTGGCCTGGTCGAATTGTTGTTGCTGCAACTGGGAAAGGTCCATCGGCACATCGCCGCCAAAAGCCATGGCCATAGGCTCGACGATATGCACCAGCGAGAGTATGGCGCCATTGGCCAATGCAGATTCCTGTGCGCGCTTGATCACTGGATCGCACTCTTCGGTCAGATCGACAGCGACCAGAATATGTTGGTAGGGCATGAGGCGTTCCTCCAAGGGACTGCAATAAATTCAGTATGGCTGCTTTCAAGCGGATGGGGTTGCGTCAGATCAAATCCGCTCATCTAGAAATTCGGGAGTACACATATGACGGTCTGGATAGTGGTGTCAATCCTTGTGGTGGTGTTGAGCCCTCTGGCATGGCTGCGTCCGTCGCGCCATCAGAGCGGGCGCATGGCCCTGCGCATGGAGGCGCGCCGCATAGGCCTGGCCATGCAGTTGTCGCCCCAAGAGTGGCCGCACTGGCTCAAGCAGGAACCGCCGAGCCCCTGTGCGCAGTACTGTCGGCCACGGCGGGGCAGCACGCCGGCGCTCTGGAGCTACTGGCAGTTGGAACCGGGGGTGTGGGTCAACCAATGGCGTGAAGCCTGCGTCGATGAGAAGTTGTTGCCGTATTTTTCAAAGCTGCCGGACAACGTCTACAAGATCGAGGCCGACAAGCAGATGATCGCCTTGTATTGGGGCGAGAAGGGCGAGGCGAGTGTGTTGCAGGACATCGACACGCTGCTCAAGGCCCTGGCCTGATAAACAACAGGCAATAAAAAGCCCGACATCATCATCGGGCTGGAGTTGGCCAGGCAGGCCGGTAATTTCGTGTCTCTCGCGTCGGATATTCATCCAGACGCTTTACGGTTGCGGCTAGCCTAGCCGCATATCCCGTTCTGTACAGCCCTTTTCCAGAACTTTTCTATTATTGATTTCATGAATATTTAAATATTGACGAGGCGCGTGCCTGTGGATCGGGTTCTGAAATGACTGGAAAGTCGCGTTTTTCCTAGCCTTTCGAGCGATTGACAATTGCCCGGAATTGGATGAAGGTGGCGTACCCAAATCAAACGGGCGTATGAATTGAGCGTTTGTCTGTCAGACCGCTCATACAGAACCCCGACTATCGCATTGGCGGGTGTGCCTGGCGGATTGGCCTGAACGTTGACGAAAACCTCAATGTCCAACCAATAGGCCAGCGTCCAATGTGTACTGTTCAGCGTCCATATCGTGGAGATCAGTTGATGATTTACGAAGGTAAAGCCATCACGGTTAAGGCTCTTGAAAGTGGCATCGTCGAATTGAAATTCGACCTCAAGGGTGAGTCCGTCAACAAGTTCAACCGTCTAACCCTGAATGAATTGCGTCAGGCCGTAGACACCATCAAAGCAGATGCTTCGGTCAAGGGTGTGATCGTTTCCAGCGGCAAGGACGTGTTTATCGTCGGCGCGGACATCACCGAATTCGTCGACAACTTCAAGCTGCCCGATGCCGAGCTGGTGGCTGGCAACCTCGAAGCCAACAAGATTTTCAGCGATTTCGAAGACCTCAACGTTCCGACCGTTGCCGCGATCAACGGCATTGCGTTGGGCGGCGGCCTGGAAATGTGCCTGGCAGCGGACTTCCGCGTCATGTCGGCCACGGCCAAGATCGGCCTGCCTGAAGTCAAACTGGGCATCTACCCAGGCTTTGGCGGCACCGTCCGTCTTCCGCGCATCATCGGTGCCGACAACGCCATCGAGTGGATCGCCGCCGGCAAGGAAAACCGTGCTGAAGACGCGCTGAAAGTCGGTGCCGTCGATGCCGTGGTTGCCCCGGACAAGCTGGCCGAAGCCGCGCTGAACCTGATCAAGGGCGCCATCAGCGGCGAATTTGACTACAAGGCCAAGCGTCAGCCGAAGCTGGAAAAGCTCAAGCTCAACGCCATCGAACAAATGATGTCGTTCGAAACCGCCAAAGGTTTCGTGGCTGGCCAGGCCGGCCCGAACTACCCGGCGCCGGTTGAAGCGATCAAGACCATCCAGAAGGCAGCGAACTTCGGTCGCGACAAAGCCCTGGAAGTGGAAGCGGCAGGCTTCGTCAAACTGGCGAAAACCTCGGCAGCCCAGAGCCTGATCGGCTTGTTCTTGAACGATCAGGAACTGAAGAAAAAGGCCAAGGCCTACGACGAAATAGCTCGCGACGTGAAACAGGCTGCCGTACTCGGTGCCGGTATCATGGGCGGCGGCATCGCCTATCAGTCGGCGTCCAAGGGCACGCCGATCCTGATGAAAGACATCAACGAGCACGGTATCGAGCAAGGCCTGGCGGAAGCCGCCAAGCTGCTGGTCGGTCGTGTGGACAAAGGTCGCATGACCGCAGCGAAGATGGCTGAAGTGCTTAACGGCATTCGTCCTACGCTGTCCTACGGCGATTTCGGCCACGTCGACCTGGTGGTCGAAGCGGTTGTCGAGAACCCGAAGGTCAAGCAGGCGGTACTGGCTGAAGTCGAAGGCCACGTGAAGGAAGACACCATCCTGGCGTCGAACACCTCGACCATTTCCATCTCGCTGCTGGCCAAGGCCCTCAAGCGTCCGGAAAACTTCGTCGGCATGCACTTCTTCAACCCGGTGCACATGATGCCGCTGGTGGAAGTGATCCGTGGCGAGAAGTCCAGCGAGCTGGCCGTCGCCACCACCGTTGCCTACGCGAAGAAAATGGGCAAGAACCCGATCGTGGTCAATGACTGCCCGGGCTTCCTGGTCAACCGTGTGCTGTTCCCGTACTTCGGCGGTTTCGCCAAGCTGGTCAGCGCCGGTGTGGACTTCGTACGCATCGACAAAGTCATGGAAAAATTCGGCTGGCCAATGGGCCCGGCGTACCTGATGGACGTGGTCGGCATCGACACCGGCCATCATGGTCGCGACGTAATGGCTGAAGGCTTCCCGGACCGCATGAAAGACGACCGCCGCTCGGCGATCGACGCGCTCTACGAGGCCAAGCGCCTGGGCCAGAAGAACGGCAAGGGCTTCTATGCCTACGAGGCTGACAAGAAGGGCAAGCAGAAGAAAGTGGCCGATCCATCGGTTCACGAAGTACTCGCGCCTGTCATCTATGAGCAGCGTGAGGTGTCGGACGAAGACATCATCAACTGGATGATGATCGCCCTGTGCCTGGAAACCGTGCGTTGCCTGGAAGACGGCATCGTAGAAACCGCCGCCGAAGCCGATATGGGCCTGGTGTACGGTATTGGTTTCCCTCCATTCCGTGGTGGTGCGCTGCGTTACATCGACTCGATCGGTGTGGCCGAGTTCGTTGCCCTGGCTGATCAATACGCTGATTTGGGCCCGCTGTACCACCCGACCGCGAAGCTGCGTGAAATGGCCAAGAACGGCCAGAGCTTCTTCGGTTAAGCGCCCAAACGACTAGAGCGAGACTATTTATGAGCTTGAATCCAAGAGACGTCGTGATTGTGGACTTCGGTCGCACTCCGATGGGCCGCTCCAAGGGCGGCATGCACCGCAACACCCGCGCCGAAGACATGTCGGCGCACCTGATCAGCAAATTGCTGGAACGCAACGTCAAGGTCGATCCGAACGAAGTCGAGGACGTGATCTGGGGTTGCGTCAACCAGACCCTGGAGCAGGGCTGGAACATCGCGCGCATGGCGTCGCTGATGACCCAGATCCCGCACACCGCTGCCGGCCAGACCGTCAGCCGCCTGTGTGGCTCGTCGATGAGCGCGCTGCACACCGCTGCGCAAGCGATCATGACCGGCAACGGTGATGTGTTCGTGGTCGGCGGCGTGGAGCACATGGGCCACGTCAGCATGATGCACGGCGTCGATCCTAACCCGCACATGTCACTGTACGCGGCGAAAGCCTCGGGCATGATGGGCCTGACGGCGGAAATGCTCGGCAAGATGCACGGCATCACCCGCGAAGCCCAGGACGCGTTCGGCGTGCGTTCCCACCAGCTCGCCCACAAGGCGACCGTGGAAGGCAAGTTCAAGGATGAGATCATCCCGATGAACGGCTACGACGAGAACGGTTTCCTGAAACTGTTCGACTACGACGAAACCATTCGCCCGGACACCACCCTGGAAAGCCTGGCGGCTCTGAAGCCAGCGTTCAATCCAAAGGGCGGCACCGTGACCGCAGGCACTTCGTCGCAAATCACTGATGGTGCTTCGTGCATGATCGTGATGTCGGCGCAGCGTGCCCAGGACCTGGGTATCCAGCCGCTGGCGGTGATCCGTTCGATGGCAGTGGCGGGTGTGGACCCGGCGATCATGGGCTATGGTCCAGTACCGGCCACACAAAAAGCCTTGAAGCGCGCGGGCCTGACCATCTCCGATATCGACTTCTTCGAGCTCAACGAAGCTTTCGCCGCACAGGCCCTGCCAGTGCTGAAAGATTTGAAAGTACTCGACAAGATGAATGAGAAGGTTAACCTGCACGGCGGTGCGATTGCCCTGGGCCACCCATTCGGTTGCTCCGGTGCACGTATCTCCGGCACTTTGCTTAACGTGATGAAGCAAAATGGCGGCAACCTTGGGGTTGCAACCATGTGCATTGGTCTCGGCCAAGGCATTTCCACCGTCTTCGAACGCGTCTAAGCGTTGGGTTGACGGAAGCCGGGGCCCAGTGCCCCGGTTTTTGTTTTTGGGTGGTTTTGTATTTTTTTTTTAACAAATTTTGTAAGAGGGCTAGAGCATGCAAGTCGAACCAGGGCTCTACCAGCATTATAAAGGTCCGCAGTACCGTGTTTTCAGTGTGGCGCGGCACTCCGAGACCGAAGAAGAAGTGGTGTTCTACCAAGCACTGTATGGCGAATACGGCTTTTGGGTGCGCCCTCTGAGCATGTTCCTGGAGACCGTCGAAGTTGACGGCAAGCAGGTCCCGCGCTTTGCTTTGGTGCAGGCCGAAGCCAGTCTTTTTTTAGGGCAATAACGGCAGGTCGCGCAGAATGCTGCGCTTGACCTCACCTTGTTGCCACTATATATAGCGTTGCCGCGACAGGCGCCAACTGCCTCTCACTTCTCGAATTCAGGAATTTTCCGATCCATGGGCAAATCGCTGGTCATTGTGGAATCCCCGGCTAAGGCCAAGACCATCAACAAGTACTTGGGTAACGAGTACGTGGTGAAGTCGAGTATCGGCCATATCCGAGACCTGCCCACCAGCGGTTCGGCTAGCGCCAGCAAGGAGCCTGCCGCCAAGCGCGGCAAGGCCGCTGCGGGCGAAGGTCCGGTGCTCACGCCTAAAGAGAAAGCGCGCAAGCAGCTGGTCTCGCGCATGGGTGTAGACCCGGATCATGGCTGGAAGGCCAAGTACGAAATCCTTCCGGGCAAGGAAAAGGTCATCGAAGAGCTGCGCCGGCTCGCCAAAGATGCCGACACCATCTATCTCGCAACGGACTTGGACCGCGAAGGGGAAGCCATTGCCTGGCACCTGCGGGAAGCCATCGGCGGTGATGACAGCCGCTACAAGCGTGTGGTGTTCAACGAAATCACCAAGAAAGCCATCCAGGAAGCCTTCTCCAAGCCGGGCGAGCTGGACATCGACCGCGTCAACGCCCAACAGGCCCGGCGTTTCCTCGACCGCGTCGTGGGCTACATGGTCTCGCCGCTGCTGTGGGCGAAGATCGCCCGTGGCTTGTCCGCTGGCCGTGTGCAATCGGTGGCGGTGAAGCTGGTGGTGGAGCGTGAGCGCGAAATCCGTGCGTTCATCCCTGAAGAATATTGGGAAGTCCACGCCGACCTCGGCACCGCCAAGGGCGCCAACGTGCGCTTCGAAGTGGCGCGCGAGAAAGGCGAGGCGTTCAAGCCGCTGAACGAAGCCCAGGCCATGGCCGCGCTGGAGAAGCTCAAGTCTTCCAGCTACAGCATCGTCAAGCGTGAAGACAAACCGACCAGCAGCAAGCCGTCGGCGCCGTTCATCACGTCCACCCTGCAACAGGCCGCGAGCAACCGCCTGGGCTTCGGTGTGAAGAAAACCATGATGATGGCCCAGCGCTTGTACGAAGCCGGCTACATCACGTATATGCGTACGGACTCCACCAACCTGTCGCAAGACGCGGTGGCGATGGCGCGTACGTATATTGAAGGCGAGTTCGGCAAGAAGTACCTGCCGGAGAACCCGAACGTCTACAGCAGCAAGGAAGGCGCACAAGAGGCTCACGAAGCGATTCGTCCTTCTGACGCCAACACCACGCCAGCCAAGCTGACCGGCATGGAGCGCGACGCTGAGCGCCTCTACGAGCTGATTTGGCGCCAATTCCTGGCCTGCCAGATGCTGCCGGCGCAATACCTGTCCACTACCGTGACGGTGGCCGCTTCTGATTTCGAGCTGCGCGCCAAGGGCCGTATCCTCAAGTTCGACGGCTACACCCGCGTGATGCCGCAAATCGCCAAGCCAGGCGACGACGACGTGCTGCCGGACATGGCCCAGGGCGACACGCTGAAACTGATCAAGCTGGATCCGTCCCAGCATTTCACCAAGCCGCCGGCCCGTTACTCGGAAGCCAGCCTGGTGAAAGAGATGGAAAAACGCGGTATCGGTCGTCCTTCGACCTATGCGGCAATCATCTCGACCATTCAGGACCGTGGCTACGTTGCCCTGCATAACCGTCGCTTCTACTCGGAAAAGATGGGCGACATCGTGACCGAGCGCCTGTCCGAGAGCTTCTCCAACCTGATGGACTACGGCTTCACCGCCGGCATGGAAGAGAACCTCGATGACGTGGCCCAGGGCGAGCGCGACTGGAAGAGCGTGCTGGACGAGTTCTACGGCGACTTCAAGAAGAAGCTCGAAGTGGCCGAAAGCCCAGAGCACGGCATGCGCGCCAACCAGCCGGTGATGACGGACATCCCGTGCCTGACGTGCGGCCGCCCGATGCAGATCCGTACCGCCTCCACTGGCGTGTTCCTTGGTTGCTCGGGCTACAGCCTGCCGCCGAAAGAGCGCTGCAAGGCCACGGTCAACCTGGTGCCGGGCGATGAAATCGCGGCTGACGACGAGGGTGAATCCGAGTCGCTGGTATTGCGTGGCAAGCACCGCTGCCCGATCTGCAGCACGGCGATGGACGCCTACCTGCTGGACGAGAAGCACAAGCTGCACATCTGCGGTAACAATCCGGATTGCAACGGCTACGAGATTGAAGAGGGCACCTACCGCATCAAGGGCTACGAAGGTCCGAGCCTGGAATGCGACAAGTGCGGCAGCGAGATGCAGCTCAAGACCGGCCGCTTCGGCAAGTTCTTCGGTTGCACCAACGCGACCTGCAAGAACACCCGCAAGCTGCTGAAAAGCGGTGATGCGGCGCCGCCGAAGATGGACCCGGTGAAGATGCCGGAGCTCAAGTGCGAGAAGGTCAACGATACCTATATCTTGCGTGACGGTGCTTCGGGCCTGTTCCTGGCCGCGAGCCAGTTCCCGAAAAACCGCGAGACCCGTGCGCCGTTGGTCATGGAGATCGTGCCGCACAAGGATGAGATCGATCCTAAGTACCACTTCCTGTGTGAAGCGCCGAAGAAGGACCCGGATGGTCGCCCAGCCGTGATCCGCTACAGCCGCAAGACCAAGGAGCAGTACGTGCAGACCGAAGTGGACGGCAAGCCAACTGGCTGGAAAGCGTTCTACGACGGCGGCAAGTGGAAGGTCGAGGACAAGCGCCAGGGCGCTTGATCGGCTAAGCTGCACCTACAAAGGCCGCCTGCAAGGGCGGCCTTTTTTTACGCTTGCAGTGCGCTTGGATGATCCTTGACACTGTTGGGCCAGCATCACGCCTCTTTTCGTTGTGGAGACTGCCGTTATGGCCAACGAACTCTATACCCGTACCAATCAGAAAATTTACTTCGCGGGTTTGTCCCTGGAAGCCCTTGGCCGCGCCGAGGAAGGGAAGGAGATGAATGCCATCGCGTTGGTCCAGGCGGGGCGTGAAGCGGCGTTGTTCCACCTCTACGGTGCGTTGCTGGGTTTGTGCCATGAAATCGCCGGGTTCTATCGCTTGCCCCAGGCTGGTTCGCCGCGTGCAGAAATGATCATGAATCGTGACGTGCTGGACACAATGGCGATTCCTGAGCTTGCTGAGTTGGTAGAGATGGCCCAGAGCCCCGACAGTTGGGTTGCGCGCTTGCTTAAGGCCCATGCCGATATGTTTCAGCCGCCACGTGTTCCCCATGTGCCCAAGGGTGATGTGACCCAGCCATTGATCGTGGCGGTGGCGCTGGAAGAAGACGAGCCCAAGCCTCTGAGCCGGGAAGAGCTTGAAAACTGGCGTCAGGAGCTGAAGAAAATGGCGCTGCGTTTTCGTGAAGGCTTGAACGAGTGCTAATGCATCCCCACTTATTCTATAAGCAGCGCAAAGCACCATTCATCATGCTGTAAAGAAACCTCTTCAGATCCTCAGCGGGGCCGGGTGGATGACTGATATAATCCCGGCCTTTCGTGGAGAACTGACTTTTATGCCAACGTCCTTTCTGGAAATTGTTGAACTGCCTGACGGCCGAATCGAGCTGCGCCGGGCTGAGGACGAGGGTTCTCTGGTGACTTTGGACTTTTCCGAGGACGCCAAGGCGTTCCTGCAAGGCCAGCACGTGGAAGTGGCAAAAGCCATGTTGAGCGTGGGTGTGCAGATGGCAGGCCGCCTGGCGGAAGGCGAGCCGGAGAAGGATGATGGGCCGCGGGTGCTCCACTGAGTCCGTTGGTCCATTTTTGGCTGTTTGTTGCAGATCGGCTTCTCAGTCCTGAAGAAGCCTCGTGTCCATCGCGGGCACTGACATCCGTCAGCTAGCCGCGAGTCTGACACTGCTAGCGTTTATCCCAATCGAATATTCAAGCTTTGTGCATCGCCCGTACGTGCAGCACTGATCAGTTGCTGCTTGGCACTTGCATTCAACGGATTCAACCAACTCACCACCGTATGGCTACGGCCCAGGCGCAACGCTTCGCAGGTCAACTGCTGCGCACTTTGCGCGCCGCGCGGTTGCAGCAGCAAGATGCGCTCACGGTTGAGGCCGGCGTCCCGCAGCCAGGCCTGGGTCAGGCTGGCGGGCGGGGCGATCAGCGTCAGCCAGCGGGCGTCGTCCTGTTCTTCGCTCAGTTCGCGCAGGATTGGCGCCAGCAGGCTCAGGCAGCTCCCGGCCGCACCGCGCAACGACAATTCACTGAACGCCTCGGGCTCGGCGCACCAGGGCGCCTCGACCGTTTCCTTGAGGATAGGCGCAAGGGGTTGGGCCATAAAGGCCTCGAACAGCGACAGTTGTGTGTGTTGCGGGGTGTGCACGAGCTGCATGATGCCTCCTTTAGCGGCGAATGACGCCGACGCTCAAGCCTTCGATCACCAGGTCCTGATCTTTCAGGTTCACTTCAATCGGGGCGAACTCAGGGTTCTCGGCCAGGAGCCAGACCTTGCTGCCTTCGCGCTTGAAGCGTTTGACGGTGACTTCATCGCCGATACGGGCGACGACGATCTGGCCATTACGGGCTTCACGGGTAGTGTGGACGGCCAGCAGGTCGCCATCGAAGATGCCCACGTCCTTCATGCTCATGCCATGGACGCGCAACAGATAGTCGGCGCGAGGATGGAAGAAGGTCGGGTTGATGTTGCAGGATTCCTCGACGTGCTGCTGCGCCAGGATCGGCGCACCGGCGGCGACGCGACCAATGATCGGCAGGGTCGATTCGTCGGCCTTGGCTTCGAAGCCAGGGATGCGAATGCCCCGTGAGGCACCTGGGGTCATCTCGATCGCGCCTTTGCGAGCGAGGGCCTTGAGGTGTTCTTCGGCGGCGTTGGGGGACTTGAACCCCAGTTCCAGCGCAATTTCCGCTCGTGTCGGCGGGTAGCCGTTGTCATCGAGGCAGCGCTTGATAAAAGCCAGAATCTCAGCTTGGCGTGGCGTCAGTTTTAGCATGTTGATCGCTCTGTCTTTTTATACAGTGACTGGGATTATATACAGTGAACTGCGCTTGGCAATCATCCTTTTCTGCCACTCCGCTGGACGGTCATTCGTCACTCCTCCTACAAGCCGGAGATAGCGCTGCCTACAGACCGGGAAGGATGTGATTAAATAGCGATGAAATAGATGACTGCCCGGCCGGAAAACGGCCCCTCAGGGTTGACAAGACACAACCTGAAACGTATGTTTCAAACAAGTGTTTGTCAGGCGGAGTAGCCATGGCCCAGTCGGAAACCGTTGAACGCATTCTCGATGCTGCCGAGCAATTGTTCGCGGAAAAAGGATTTGCTGAAACTTCATTGCGGCTGATCACCAGCAAGGCCGGGGTCAACCTCGCCGCCGTGAACTACCATTTCGGCTCGAAGAAAGCCCTGATCCAGGCGGTGTTCTCGCGCTTTCTGGGGCCATTCTGCGCCAGTCTCGACCGCGAGTTGGAGCGCCGCCAGACCAAGCCTGAAAACAAGCCAAGCCTGGAAGACCTGTTGGAGATCCTCGTCGAGCAAGCGCTGGTGGTACAACCGCGCAGCGGCAACGACCTGTCGATCTTCATGCGTTTGCTGGGTTTGGCGTTCAGCCAGAGCCAGGGTCACTTGCGCCGTTACCTGGAAGACATGTACGGCAAGGTTTTCCGTCGCTATATGTTGCTGGTCAATGAGGCGGCCCCACGTATTCCCCCCATCGAGCTGTTCTGGCGCGTGCATTTCATGCTTGGCGCGGCCGCGTTCAGCATGTCCGGGATCAAGGCCCTGCGCGCCATTGCCGAGACCGACTTCGGGGTGAACACCTCCATCGAGCAGGTCATGCGCCTGATGGTGCCGTTCCTCGCCGCCGGCATGCGTGCCGAATCCGGGGTGACCGACCAGGCCATGGCGGCCGCGCAATTGCGCCCGCGTAGCAAATCCACGCCGGCAGTCGCCAAGGTTTGACCCGCCCGGGTGTGCGCGGCCGCTTGCATCCGCTAAGCTAGCCGCCCATGCCGAATTCAGCTATTTACTCGCAACCCGCCGTGCTCACCCTGCTCATCGCATCGGGTGAGTGCAGCGGGTTGTGTGCGTTATTTAAGGAAGGTTTATGACTGCTGCCCTGCAAGGTTCTTTGATGGTTGACGTGGCCGGCACCTGGCTGACGGCCGAGGATCGCCACCTGTTGCGCCAGCCTGAAGTGGGTGGCCTGATCATTTTTGCGCGCAATATCGAGCATCCGCGCCAGGTACGGGAATTGAGCGCGGCGATTCGCGCCGTGCGCCCGGACCTGCTGCTGGCCGTCGATCAGGAGGGCGGTCGTGTGCAGCGCCTGCGCCAAGGCTTTGTGCGTCTGCCGGCCATGCGTGCGTTGGCGGATAACCCCAACGCCGAATACCTGGCCGAACAGTGCGGCTGGATCATGGCTACTGAAGTGCTGGCCGTGGGTCTCGACCTGAGCTTCGCCCCGGTACTGGACCTGGATTACCAGCGCAGCGCCGTGGTCGGCACCCGTTCCTTCGAAGGCGACCCCGAGCGCGCTGCCGTGCTCGCCGGGGCCTTTATCCGTGGCATGAACAGCGCCGGCATGGCCGCCACCGGTAAACATTTCCCGGGGCACGGTTGGGCTGAGGCCGATTCCCACGTTGCCATTCCCAATGATGAACGCAGCCTGGAACAGATTCGCGCCAATGACCTGGTGCCTTTCGCACGCCTGAGCCAGCAGTTGGCGGCAGTCATGCCGGCCCATGTGATCTACCCGCAAGTCGATTCCCAGCCCGCAGGCTTTTCGCGCCGCTGGTTGCAAGACATCCTGCGCGGCGAGTTGCAGTTTGATGGGGTGATTTTCAGCGATGACCTGTCCATGGCGGGGGCCCATGTGGTCGGTGATGCGGCCAGTCGGATCGAGGCTGCGCTGACTGCGGGTTGCGATATGGGGTTGGTGTGTAACGATCGTGCGGCGGCGGAGTTGGCATTGACGGCCGCCCAGCGGATGAAAGTGACGCCGTCGGCGCGGATTGCGCGGATGCGTGGGCAGGCGATGGCTTCGACGGATTACAAGCAAGACCCGCGTTGGTTGGCGGCGCTGACAGCGTTGCGGGATGCGCAGTTGATTGACTGAAAACCGCGGTGCGGCCATCGCAGGCAAGCCAGCTCCCACACTTGACCGAGTTCCAACTTTGGAATGCAGTCAAATGTGGGAGCTGGCTTGCCTGCGATAGCGGTTCAACAGTCAGCGCTTCTCTTGCTTATTCGGCAACGGCGCAAACAGCGCTTCAATATCCTCATTACCCAACTGCCAATCCCCCGTCGTACGCCCATCCAGCACGCCCGCCGCCAAGTCGGACTTTTCCTTCTGCAGATGCTGGATTTTCTCCTCCACCGTGCCCCGCGCAATCATCTTGTAGACGAACACCGGCTTCTCCTGACCGATGCGATACGCACGGTCAGTCGCCTGGTTTTCCGTAGCGGGGTTCCACCAGGGGTCGTAGTGGATCACCGTGTCGGCTTCGGTCAGGTTCAGGCCCACGCCGCCGGCCTTCAGGCTGATCAGGAAAATCTGCAGCTTGCCGCTCTGGAAGTCCTTCACCGGCGTGCGCCGATCGCGGGTCTGGCCGGTCAGTAGGGCATAGGCAACGCCGCGTTTTTTCAGCTCGGCTTCGATCAGGCTGAGCATCGAGGTGAATTGCGAAAACAGCAAGATCCGCCGCCCCTCGGCAAACAGTTCTTCGAGCATTTCCATCAGGCTGTCGAGCTTGCCCGAGCTGCTGCCGCGGGCGGGCAGGGCGGCGTCGTTGACCAGGCGCAGGTCGCAGCAGACCTGGCGCAACTTCAACAGCGCTTCAAGAATGATGATCTGGCTGCGCGCCACACCCTTGCGAGTGATTTCGTCGCGCACCTTCTTGTCCATGGCCAGGCGCATGGTTTCGTATACGTCGCGCTGGGCTTCGTTGAGATCGACCCAATGGATGATCTCGGTCTTGGGCGGCAACTCCGTGGCCACTTGTTCTTTGGTGCGGCGCAGCAGGAAGGGTTTGATCCTACCGTTGAGGTGTTGCAATCGCACCTCACTGGCACGCTTTTCGATGGGCACGCGGTAATCGCGGTTGAAGCTCTTCACATCACCCAGCCAGCCGGGCAGCAGGAAGTGGAACAGCGACCACAGTTCGCCCAGGTGGTTTTCCAGCGGTGTACCGCTCAGGCACAGGCGCTGCCGCGCATTCAGCTCGCGCGCGGCCTGGGCAGCCTTGCTGTTGGGGTTCTTGATGTATTGGGCTTCATCGAGTATCAGCACATGCAGCGGCTGGGCGGCGAGCAGTTCGATGTCCTTGGGGAGCAGGGCGTAGGTGGTCAGCAGCAGGTCGTAGTCCTGCAAGTTCTTGAAGTGTTTCTTACGCCCTGCGCCGTAGAGGGCCACGACCTTGAGTTGCGGGGTGAAGTGCGCCGCTTCATCGAGCCAATTGGGGATCAGGCTGGTGGGCATCACCACCATGCACGGGCGGTCCAGGCGACCGGCGTTTTTCTCCGTGAGAATGTGCGCCAGGGTTTGCAGGGTTTTGCCCAGGCCCATGTCGTCCGCAAGAATGCCGCCCACATCCAGCTGGCGCAGCGACTGCATCCAGCTCAAGCCTTCCAGCTGGTACGGACGCAGGGTGGCATTCAGTCCCTCGGGTGCCACGCAGGTGAAGTCCTTGATGTCCCGCAGGCGCTGGGCGAAGTTGCGGATTTTTTCGCCGCCCTCCCATTGCAGGGGCAGGTCTTCCAGCGGGTTCAAGCGAATGGCATCGGCCTTGGCCAGGCGCAAGGTGGTGGTGCCGGCTTCCTGTAGGTAAAACTCGCCGAGCGTCGCCAGTACGGGCTTCAATCGGCCGTAGGGCAGCGCCACTTGCAACGGGCCATGGCCGTTGGGCAGGCCGGGGATATTCACCAGGATCAGCTCATCATCACGCCGCCGGGCGAGCTTCTCCGGGTTGAGGATCTCGGTGTGGGAGCGCATCAGGTTCAACAGGATCGGCAGCAGGCTAAGGCGCTCGCCGTTGACGATGATCCCCAGTTCCAGGTCGAACCAATCGCGCTCCGGCCCCTCGTCGACGGTGGCGTACCAGTCATCCACGGCGCTCAGGTCGAAGCCGAAATCATCATCGATCAGCAGCTCCCAACCCTCGGCGCGCAAGGTGGGCGACACGTTCAGGGTGAAGTTCAGCCAGGCGCTGTCATTGACCATCTCGAACAGCTCGCCGGCGCTCTCCGGTAGGGCTTTGCTCTGGCGTGTGGCGATCTTGAAACCGAGCAAGCGCAGTTGCTCGCGATAGGGTTGTTCCAGTTCGGGATGGCGCTTGATCCGCAGGCTCTGGGTGTCCTGGCGGACGATGATGTCGGCGTTTTTCTGCCCGCTGACATAGTTGCCCAGGTAGTTGAACGACAGCGCCGCACGGTGCTGGATATACCGCTGCATCTTGCCGTTGCGCGGTTCAAACGCGCTGAACTCGACACTGGCCAGCCACAGGCGCGGCACCGGTGGCACGTCCTCCATGACCACTTGCGGCAGCACCACGCGGTTGTCCAGCACGGCCTGGAGCTTTTCCAGCAGCTCGGCATCCTGGGCGGCGGCCGGGTAGGCCAGGGTTTCCTGGACCTTGAGCAGCACGGCGGCGATGTGTTTGCAGTTGCTATGCACCGGGCAGGTGCAGCGGCTGTCGACGAGGATCAGCGTGCCCTTGGCCGATTCGCGCAGCGAGATAGTCTGCCGGTAGACGTTGCCGCCCGAGCCTTCGCAACTGGCGACGATGGTGCTGTCGCCGCACTCGACGATGCGCACGCGGTTCTCCAGGGCATAACGGCGCCCGCGCTCCAGGCTCTGCTCTTTAAAGCGATTGGCCCACGACGGGGCCAGGGGTTTGGTCAACTGCGACGTCAGGGGCATGGCGCGTGATCAGTCCTGAACGTCGGGCGGTGGTGCACTGGGCGGCTTGGCGGTCAGCGAGGTGATCTTGATCAGCAGCGCCAGGTGGCCGCCGTCCAGGTAGTTGAGTTGGTTGTTCTTGGTGCGCACGTCCGTCTGGCTCAGGTGTTCGCTGGCGATCACGCTGCCGTTGCTGTCGAACGTGTTGATCCAGAAGTTCGCGTCGATGTCGGTGAAACGGCCCAGTTGCAGGTTGAGCACACCCTCGATAGGGAACTGGCCGAACTGTTCCTGGCCATCGGTGATGGCGATTTTCACCGGTTGCTCGCCGAGGTTTTGCTCCCAGGCTTTGTGCGCCAGCACGGTGTAGCTGTTATCGGCGCTGAGCTTGTCGACGATATTGTTCAGGCGTGGCGGGCTCAGTTTGTCGGAATCCAGGCGCATAGCCCCGGCATCCCAGTTTTCCGGGGCGGGGCGGCTGTTGATGACCGGCTCGGCGTTCTGGCGCACCAGGATCATTTCCACCTGGTACGGGCTGTCGGCGAATGCCGACGGGGCCACGACCACCAACAACAGGCTCAGGATGCGGAACAGGCGCATGATGGCGTCCTTCAAACAGATTTCGGGATGAGGCGCTCAAACAACGCCTCCAATGTATTAAAGCGTTCTTCGGCGCGTTCCATCGGCACCATGAACTTGAACAGCGTAGCCCCTTCGAACTTGTAGCGGTTGGGCTGGCCCTGGATCAGCTTGATCAGTACCAGCGGGTCCACCGGCGTCTGCGCTTCAAACTCGATGCGCCCGCCTTGCGGCCCGGCATCGACTTTTTTGATGCCCAGCTGCTCGGCCTGCAATTTCAGCAGGGTCAGGCGCACCAGGTTCTTGGTCGGTTCCGGCAGCAGGCCGAAGCGGTCGATCATCTCCACTTGCAGGTCCTTGAGGCCTTCTTCGTCGGTGGCCGAGGCGATGCGCTTGTACAGGATCAGCCGCGCGTGCACGTCGGGCAGGTAGTCTTCGGGGATCAATGCCGGCAATCGCAGGTTGATTTCCGGGCCGCCGCCCAGCGGTTGATCGAGGTTCGGCTGTTCGCCCTTGCGGATGGCTTTCACCGCCCGCTCGAG
Source organism: Pseudomonas sp. Marseille-Q1929 (assembly GCF_017316265.1). Taxonomy (NCBI): domain Bacteria; kingdom Pseudomonadati; phylum Pseudomonadota; class Gammaproteobacteria; order Pseudomonadales; family Pseudomonadaceae; genus Pseudomonas; species Pseudomonas sp. Marseille-Q1929. The sequence goes on along the minus strand of NZ_JAFLWU010000024.1, from coordinate 50,944 downwards.
CATCTCCATATAAAGGGTGAAGCCTACCGCTTGGATCTGCCCGCTCTGGCCGTCGCCCAGCAGCTCGCCGGCGCCACGGATTTCCAGGTCGTTGGTGGCCAGCACAAAACCGGCGCCCAGGTCCTGGGTGTTGGCGATGGCTTCCAGGCGCTTTTCGGCGTCGGAAGTGATCTGTTGGCGCGGCGGCGTGAGCAAATAGGCATACGCCTGGTGGTGACTGCGCCCGACCCGGCCACGCAGCTGGTGCAGCTGCGCCAGGCCGAACTTGTCGGCGCGCTCGATGATAATGGTGTTGGCGCTCGGCACGTCGATGCCGGTCTCGATGATGGTCGAGGCGATCAGCACGTTGAAGCGCTTGTGGTAGAAGTCGCTCATCACTTGTTCGAGTTCGCGCTCGCGCATCTGCCCGTGGCCGATGGCGATACGCGCCTCCGGCACCAGCTCGGCGAGGTCGGCGGCGCATTTCTCGATGGTCTTCACGTCGTTGTGCAGGTAATACACCTGCCCGCCGCGCAGCAGTTCACGCAACAGCGCTTCCTTGACCGTGCTTTTGTTCTGCTCCATCACGAAGGTGCGCACCGACAAACGACGCGCCGGTGGGGTGGCAATGATCGACAGGTCGCGCATGCCCGACACCGCCATGTTCAGCGTGCGCGGAATCGGCGTGGCGGTGAGGGTGAGGATATCGACTTCACTGCGCAGGGCCTTGAGTTGCTCCTTCTGACGCACGCCGAAACGGTGTTCTTCGTCGATGATCACCAGGCCCAGGTTCTTGATCTTCACGTCGTCCGACAGCAGCTTGTGGGTGCCGATCACGATGTCGATCTTGCCTTCGGCCAAATCGGCGATGGCGGCATTCACTTCCTTGGCTGATTTGAAGCGGCTCATCACTTCCACGGTCACCGGCCAGTCGGCAAAGCGGTCGCGGAAGCTGTTGTAGTGCTGCTGGGCGAGCAGGGTGGTGGGCACCAGGATCGCCACTTGGCGGCCGCCGTGTACGGCAATGAAGGCGGCGCGCATGGCCACTTCGGTCTTGCCGAAACCCACGTCGCCACACACCAGGCGGTCCATCGGCTTGGGCGCGAGCATGTCGGCGCGTACTGCTTCGATGGTGGTTTGCTGGTCTGGGGTTTCTTCGAAGGGGAAGCCGGCGCTAAAGGTGGCGTAGTCGGCTTTCGGGTCGGCGAAGGCATAACCTTCACGCGCCGCGCGGCGCGCATAGATGTCGAGCAGTTCGGCGGCAACGTCGCGCACTTGCTCGGCGGCCTTGCGCTTGGCTTTCTGCCAGGTCTCGGAACCCAGGCGGTGCAACGGCGCCAGGGCGTCGTCGCTGCCGGTGTAGCGGGCGATCAGGTGCAGGCTGGCCACCGGCACGTAGAGCTTGGCGCCCTCGGCGTATTCCATGGTGAGGAATTCGGCGGCCTGGTTGTCGATCTCCAGGGTCTGCAGGCCGAGGTAGCGGCCCACGCCATGGTCGATGTGCACCACCGGCGCACCTTCGCGCAGTTCGGTGAGGTTCTTGATCACCGCGTCGTTGTTGGCGTCGGCGCGTTTTTCCCGGCGGCGGCGCTGCATCACGCGTTGGCCGAACAGCGGGCTCTCGGCGATCAGTGCCAGCGCCGGGTCATCCAGCAGCAAACCTTCGTCCAGCGGTGCGATGGTGATCGCCAAGCGGTCTTTGCCTTTGACGAAGTCCGGCCAGCTGTCGACGGTTTTTGGTCGCAACTTCAGGCGTTCCAGCAGCTCCAGCAGCACTTCGCGGCGGCCGGCGGATTCGGCGGTAAACAGCACGCGGCCGGGGAAGTCGCCGAGAAAGTTGGACAGCGCTTCCAGGGGCTGGTTGGCCTTGGCTTCAATCGCCAGGTTGGGCAGTGCTTGCGCGGGGAAGCGCTCGCGGCCACTGCCGGCGTCCACGTCCTGCTGGCTGGCGACCACGCGCGGCCAGCTTTTCAGGCGGGCGAAGCAGTCTTCCACCGGCAGGAACAGCTCAGCGGGCGGCAATAAAGGCCGGGACGGATCGACGCGGCGCTCTTCGTAGCGGTTGCGCACGTCGTTCCAGAAATTTTCTGCCGCTTGCTCGATACCCGGCAGCGAGAACACTTGGGTGTCCTGGGGCAGGTAATCGAACAGGGTGGAGGTTTCGTCGAAGAACAGCGGCAGGTAGTACTCGATACCGGCGGGCGTAATCCCGCTGCTCAAGTCCTGGAAGATCGGGCAGCGACGGAAGTCCACGTCAAAACGTTCACGGAAGCGCGCCTTGAAGCGGGTGACCGCGTCTTTTTGCAGCGGGAATTCCCGTGCGGGCAGCAGCTTGACCGAATCCACTTTGTCGATGGAGCGCTGGTTTTCGGGGTCGAAGGTGCGCAGGGTCTCGATTTCGTCATCGAACAGGTCGATGCGATAGGGCAGTTTGCTGCCCATCGGGAACAAGTCGATCAACGCACCGCGTACCGCGAACTCACCGTGCTCGTACACCGTGTCGACACAGCGGTAGCCGCTGGCTTCCAGGCGTGTGCGCATCTGCTCGACATCGAGCTTCTGGCCGATGTCCAGCACCAGGCTGCTGCCCAGCAGGAACTTGGTCGGCGCCAAGCGATGCAGCGCGGTGGTGATCGGCACCACCAGCACGCCGTGGGCCAGTTCCGGCAGGCGGTAGAGGCTGGCGATGCGCTGGGAGATGATGTCCTGGTGCGGCGAGAACAGGTCGTAGGGCAGGGTTTCCCAGTCGGGAAAATGCAGCACCGGCAAATCGGGGGCGAAGAAGCTCAGCTCCTGCTCCAACCGTTCGGCGCTTTGGCTGTCGGCGGTAAGCAGCAGGGTAAAGCGCTTGGCTGCGCTGGCAGCCTCGGCAATGGCCAGGCTCAGGGCGGCACCGGGCAGGTTGCCCCAGTGCTGTTTGCCTGCCGCAGCAGGGAGAAGCGGTAGACGCAGGACGGGCACGGAAGGTTGAGCTCCAAGCGTTGCGACAAAGTCGGTAATTGTAACGGTGCGAGGCGCCGTCTGTCAGTTGCTGACTGAGCCTATTACGGTTTGTAGGAAATGTAGTGGCTAAGACAAACAATGGTGCGATTTGGCTCAATATGTAGTGCCAAAACCAGCGAGGTTTTCGGAGGGTTACGGACAAGTTGTGCGCTTCGCTCAACTAGTGGCCTTCTGGAACCCGCGTATTTACTGGGCTCCAGCGCGGTGCCTTTTTTTCGCAAGCACTTTTTGTTGCCTGGGGCGCATTGCTCCGAGGCCGGTCGGGCGGCATAATGTAGCCCCTTTTTTCTGCCCCTACATGTGGAAGGTTCCCGTGACTCAGAAGCCCGACCAGTGTCTTGGTGAATGGATCGACCGTGAAGCACTCGCAGAAGCGATGATTCCGCTTATCGGCCAGCTGTACCGCAATAACAATGTGGTGAGCTCGATCTATGGCCGCAGCCTGATCAACCAGTCTGTCATCGCGATTCTCAAAGCCCACCGCTTTGCGCGTCACCGTTCCGCCGACGACAGCGAACTCTCCGTCCACGAAACATTCCCACTGCTCAAAGCCATGAGCGAGCTCAAGCTCGGCGCGGCTTCGGTAGACCTGGGCAAGTTGGCCTATAAATTCCGCAAAGAAGGCGCTGGGCGTACCGCCGAGCAGTTCGTGCGTGAAGAGATGGCCGATGTGGTTGGCCAGCAAAACGCCGGTGGCCGCAAAGGCACTGACGTTGTGCTGTACGGCTTCGGTCGTATCGGCCGTCTGCTGGCGCGCATCCTCATCGAAAAAACCGGTGGCGGCGACGGCCTGCGCCTGCGTGCCATCGTTGTGCGCAAAGGCGCCGACAACGACCTGACCAAACGCGCCAGCCTGCTGCGTCGCGACTCGGTACACGGTCCGTTCAACGGCACCATCGTCATCGACGAAGAAAACAACACCATCACCGCCAACGGTAACCTGATCCAGGTGATCTACGCGAAGAACCCGGCTGAAGTGGACTACACCCAGTACGGCATCAAAGACGCACTGCTGGTGGACAACACCGGCGTATGGCGTGATGCCGAAGGCCTGGGCCAACACTTGGCCTGCCCGGGTATCGACCGCGTTGTCCTGACCGCACCGGGCAAGGGCAAGCTGAAGAATATCGTGCACGGCATCAACCACGGTGAAATCACCGCTGACGACAAGATCGTGTCTGCCGCTTCCTGCACCACCAACGCCATCGTACCGGTGCTGAAAGCTGTGAATGACAAGTTCGGTATCGTCAACGGCCACGTTGAGACGGTTCACTCGTACACCAACGACCAGAACCTGATCGACAACTTCCACAAGGGCGATCGCCGTGGCCGTAGCGCCGCGTTGAACATGGTAATCACCGAGACCGGTGCTGCCACCGCTGCTGCCAAGGCCCTGCCTGAACTGGCTGGCAAGCTGACCGGTAACGCGATCCGCGTGCCGACGCCAAACGTGTCGATGGCTATTCTCAACCTGAACCTTGAGAAAGCCGCCACCCGTGAAGAGATGAACGAGTACCTGCGCTTCATGGCGCTGCACTCCGATCTGCACAAGCAAATCGACTTCGTCAACTCGCAGGAAGTGGTTTCCACCGACTTCGTGGGCTCGCGCCACGCCGGTGTGGTGGACGCCGAGGCGACCATCACCCAGGACAACCGTGTTGTGCTGTACGTGTGGTACGACAACGAGTTCGGCTACAGCTGCCAGGTGGTTCGCGTGATGGAAGACATGGCTGGGGTCAACCCGCCTGCGTTTCCGCGCTAAGCCTTTGCGCTGAATGAAAAAGCCCCGACTGGTTCGGGGCTTTTTTATGCCTGTAGGTTTTGTGGGGGCTGTAAGGGCCTCATCGCAGGCAAGCCAGCTCCCACCTTTGAATGTGTTTACAAATCAAAATGTGGGAGCGGGCTTGCCCGCGATGGCGGCAGCACTGACACACCCTCAATTCAGCAACCCCTCCGACAACCCCTTGGGCGCCAACCAAATCCCCAGGTAAGCCCGCGCCAGCTCATCATCGGGGCTACTGAACACCACCGCCCCATTGATCTCCAGATTCAACCCACGCCCAGGGCGAAAATCCAGCGCATAGCGATCACCCTTCTGGATGTCGCGAAAGCGGGCATGCAATGTTTCTACCTCGGGTTTCAATCGTGCGCTAACCCGTTGGCGCTCCAGTGTCGTATTGGCGGCCTTGATCACATCGCCACGGTCGATATCGCGAAAGTAATACAGCTCCAGGCGCAGGGCCTTTTGCTGCGCCCAGGCGAGCTTGGCGCGCATCTCGGCCGGGGCATACAGCGCTGCCGCGTAGACATCCGCCCAGAGATAGGTCAGCACCACTTGGTTTTTCAAGGCCAGCTCATGGGACTGCGCAGGAAAACCGGCCTGCCTGAGCCGGTCGGTCTCGTTGGCCTGGACCATGACCGACAACATCATCAATAAACAGAAAGCGACATGCCGCATAATGGCCCGTCCTGCAAAGGTGCTTGCTGGCAGTGTAATTGCAATTTCCTTACGCTGTAGTAACGGCAAGACTGGCCTACGACGCGACCAAGGGTTAATGTGCGCGGCGTTGAGCCTTATATAGACTGTGCCCCGGTTCACACACTTGAGCCAAAATGTCCTTCATGACCGCTGGCCGCGGCATGATTTAGCCAGGCGTCCAACCGTACGCCTGGCCTGTTCTGAGGAGTACGCATGGCTGTCTACAACTACGACGTGGTGGTACTGGGTTCCGGCCCGGCTGGAGAAGGTGCGGCGATGAACGCCGCGAAGGCAGGGCGCAAGGTGGCGATGGTCGATAGCCGTCGCCAGGTCGGCGGTAACTGCACCCACCTGGGTACCATCCCGTCCAAGGCCTTGCGTCACTCGGTGCGCCAGATCATGCAGTTCAACACCAACCCGATGTTCCGGGCCATTGGTGAGCCGCGCTGGTTCTCGTTCCCGGACGTGCTGAAAAGCGCCGAGAAAGTCATCTCCAAGCAAGTGGCCTCGCGCACCGGTTACTACGCCCGTAACCGTGTCGACCTGTTCTTCGGCACCGGCAGCTTCGCCGACGAGCAAACCGTCGAAGTGGTCTGCCCCAACGGCGTGGTCGAGAAGCTGGTGGCCAAGCACATCATCATCGCCACCGGTTCGCGCCCGTATCGCCCGGCCGATATCGATTTCCACCATCCGCGTATCTACGATAGCGACACCATCCTCAGCCTGGGCCACACCCCGCGCAAACTGATCATCTACGGCGCCGGCGTGATCGGCTGTGAATACGCCTCGATCTTCAGCGGCCTGGGTGTACTGGTGGAGCTGGTGGACAACCGCGACCAGTTGCTGAGCTTCCTCGACTCGGAAATCTCCCAGGCGTTGAGCTACCACTTCAGCAACAACAACATCACCGTGCGCCATAACGAAGAGTATGAGCGGGTCGAAGGCCTGGACAACGGGGTGATCCTGCACCTCAAGTCCGGCAAGAAGATCAAGGCCGATGCCTTGCTGTGGTGCAACGGCCGTACCGGCAACACCGACAAGCTGGGCATGGAAAACATCGGGGTCAAGGTCAACGGCCGTGGCCAGATCGAGGTGGACGAGAACTACCGCACCTGCGTGCCGAACATCTACGGCGCCGGCGACGTGATCGGCTGGCCGAGCCTGGCCAGTGCGGCGCATGACCAGGGCCGTTCGGCCGCTGGCAGCATCGTCGACAACGGCAGCTGGCGTTATGTGAACGACGTGCCGACCGGGATCTACACCATTCCCGAGATCAGCTCGATCGGCAAGAACGAGCACGAGCTGACCAAGGCCAAGGTGCCTTACGAAGTGGGCAAGGCGTTCTTCAAGAGCATGGCGCGTGCGCAGATCGCCGGCGAGCCGCAAGGCATGCTGAAGATCCTGTTCCACCGGGAAACCCTGGAAGTCCTCGGCGTGCATTGCTTCGGCTACCAGGCGTCGGAGATCGTGCACATCGGCCAGGCCATCATGAACCAGCCGGGCGAGCAAAATACCCTCAAGTACTTTGTGAACACCACGTTCAACTACCCGACCATGGCCGAAGCCTATCGGGTCGCGGCCTACGACGGCCTCAACCGGCTTTTTTGAGCGGCTCCGGCCGGTGGCCTGAGCCGGCCGGGGAGACCGATTTCAGTAATTCTCGAGGGTGGCAGTGGCCAAACCGGGAAAGTCTGTAATCAGGCTATCTACGCCGAAGTCGGCGAGCCTGCGCATCAGCGCAGGTTCGTTGACCGTCCACACGGACACGTGCAGGCCCTGGCGCTGGGCTTTTTCCAGACGCTCAGGGGTGCACAGCGTCCAGTTCAACGCCAGAATCTCACAGCCGTAGTTTTGCGCGACCTTCAGCGGGTCGAGCCAGGCGTATTCGGCCACCAGGCCGCGTGACAGGTCGGGGGTGAGTTCCACCGCCGCTTTCAGCACTTCCCGCGAACTTGACGTGACCGTGACCTTGTCCATCAGGCCGTGGCGCACGGCCATCTCGCGAATCGCCAGCACGGTAGTGGCTGCGCGGGTGCGTGAGGCGCTTTTGACTTCCAGTTGCCAGTGATCGAAGTCGCACTGCTCGAACAACTCTTCCAGGCGTGGGATCGGGCAGGGTTTGACCCAGCCCGGGCCGCCTTTGCGGGCGTCCATCTTCACCAGGTCCGCTGCCGAGTACTCGACGACTTTGCCGCGCCGGTCGGTGGTGCGCTTGAGGGTCGGGTCGTGGATGACCATCAACTCGCCGTCCATCGACAGGTGCAAATCCAGTTCGCAGCGGCGTACGCCGTGCTTGAGGCATTGCTGAAAACTGGTCAGGGTGTTTTCCGGTGCTTCGCCTTTGGCACCGCGGTGGCCGTAAATCAGGGTCACAGTTGCTCCTATGCGCCAGCGTGTCTGGCGGGGTGAATGCTATTCAGGTGTCTTGGGCGTCGCTTTGTTCCCGCGCCAGGCGGCGTTCCTGGGCTTGTTTCTGCAGGATGTAGCGGGCGAGCAGCTGGCGTTGGGCGTCGGTCATGGATTCAAACTCCGTGCCCACGTCAAAGCCAGCGCCCTTGGGATCGCAATGGGTGACCCGCGCGCGCAGCAGCAGGCCGAGTGCCTGGGGCATCAGCACCAGCTTGACCGCCAGGTGTGCGCCGGGGGCGAGGGGGGTAGGGTGCTGGAAGTCGATGCCGCCTTCGGAAATGATCACCGGCTGCGGCGCGCCGACCTCATCCAGCAGGCCGCGCGCCATTATCTGGCTGAGCAGGTCCAGGCGTTTGTTCTGTACGCGGAGGAAGGCGGCGAGGGTGCGATCTTTCTCGCTGAGCTGGCGCAGCAGGTGCTGGGCTTCGAATTCACTCAGGTGCAATTCACTGAGTAAATTGAACAGCGGAGAATCATCCAGCAACACTTCCTTGCTGGCCGCCTCCGGGGCAGACAGGCTTTTGATTTGAAGTGCGATCATGTCGTCGATACGGTAGTATTCGCGGCGCTCTTCTTCATCTAATGTCGACATGGCGAACCCCAGCTAGCGTTAATGGTCTGAGTGTAAAGCTGCTTACCAGACCCCGCCACCGGGACGTCTTCTTTTCCTCCGAACAAGCCCCGACATGTTCAGACCTCTCTTCGTATTTATCGGCACGCGTTATACCCGTGCAAAGCGTCGCAATCATTTTGTGTCGTTCATTTCCTTGACCTCGATGATCGGGCTCGCCTTGGGCGTGGTCGTGATGATCGTGGTGCTGTCGGTGATGAACGGCTTCGATCATGAGATGCGTACCCGCGTGCTGGGCATGGTGCCCCACGCGACCATCGAGGGCGATGAGCCCATCAGTGACTGGCAAAGCCTGGCCGACAAGGTCAAGCAGAACCCCAAGGTGCTGGCCGTCGCGCCATTTACCCAGATGCAGGGGTTGCTGACCAACGACGGCAAGGTGCAGAAAATCCTGCTCAATGCCATCGACCCGGCCCAGGAGCGCAACGTCTCGATCATCGACAAGTTCATGTTGTCGGGCAAACTCGATGACCTCGCCCCTGGCGAGTTCGGCATCGTGATCGGTGACAAGGCCGCGGCCAAGCTCGGCGTGAACCTGGGCGACAAGCTGACCTTCGTCGCCCCGGAAGTCACCGTGACCCCGGCCGGCATGTTCCCGCGCATGAAGCGCTTTACCGTGGTCGGCACCTTCCACGTGGGCGCTGGCGAGATCGACGGCTACCTCGGTCTGACCAACCTCACCGACCTGGCCCGCCTGCATCGCTGGAAGCCGGACCAGGTGCAGGGCCTGCGCCTCAAGTTCAATGACCTGTTCGACGCCCCGCGTACCTCGTGGGAAATCGCCCAGAACCTGGGCGAATCCCAATACTACGCCCGCGACTGGACCCGCACCCACGGCAACCTGTACCAGGCCATCCGCATGGAAAAAGCCATGATCGGCTTGCTGTTGCTGCTGATCGTCGCCGTGGCCGCGTTCAATATCATCTCCACGCTGGTGATGGTGGTGAATGACAAGAAAGGCGACATCGCCATCCTGCGCACCCTTGGCGCCACGCCTGGGCAGATCATGGCGATCTTCATGGTGCAGGGCACGGTGATTGGCGTGGTCGGCACCCTGATCGGCACCGCCGTCGGCATCCTGGCCGCGCTGAACGTCAGCGCCGCCATCGCCGGCCTCGAAACCCTGATCGGCCACAAGTTTCTCAACGCCGACGTCTACTTCATCGACTACTTGCCGTCCCAGGTACAGGCCCAGGACGTGTTGATGGTGGGCGGCGCCGCGTTGGTATTGAGTTTTCTTGCCACCCTGTATCCAGCCTGGCGCGCGGCACGCACCCAGCCAGCACAGGCCTTACGTTATGAGTGAATCGGGCATGAGTGAAAAAGCAATCTTGAGCTGCCGCAACCTGGGCAAATCCTACGAGGAAGGCCCGGAGTCGGTGGTGGTGCTGTCCAACCTGCAACTGGAGTTGCACCCGGGCGAGCGCGTGGCGATTGTCGGCAGTTCCGGCTCTGGCAAAAGTACCTTGTTGAACCTGTTGGGCGGCCTTGATACGCCGTCCCAGGGCAGCGTATGGCTGGCCGGGGAAGAACTGTCGGCCCTTGGTGAAAAGGCCCGTGGTCAGTTGCGCAACCGCTCGCTCGGTTTTGTGTACCAGTTCCACCACCTGCTGCCGGAGTTCACCGCCCTGGAAAACGTGTGCATGCCGCTGTTGATCGGCAAGACCGCGATCCCGGAAGCCCGTCAGCGCGCCAAGGCTTTGCTGGAGCGCGTCGGCCTGGGCCATCGCCTGGAGCACAAGCCAGCCGAACTGTCCGGCGGCGAGCGCCAGCGTGTGGCCATCGCCCGTGCCCTGGTCAACAACCCGGGCCTGGTGATGCTCGACGAGCCGACCGGCAACCTCGACTCCCACACAGCGCAGGGCATCAAGGACTTGATGCTGGAGTTGAGCACGCAGATGCGCACCGCGTTTCTGGTGGTGACCCATGACATGAGCATGGCCCGCCAGATGGACCGTGTGTTGCACCTGCAGGAAGGTCATCTGGTCGCCATCTGACCTGTTTCAAGCCCGGTGTCTGACATCGGGTTTTCTATTTTTCCAACGGTGCCCGCGAATGTTCAGACCGTTATCGATTTTCATCGGCACGCGCTATACCCGCGCCAAGCGCCGCAACCGTTTTGTTTCGTTTATCTCGATGACCTCGATGATCGGCCTCGCCCTGGGTGTGCTGGCGATGATCGTGGTGTTGTCGGTGATGAACGGCTTCCAGCGCGAAATGAGCTCACGCATCCTCGGCATGGTGCCCCACGCCACTATCGTCGGCGTGAACCCGATTGACGACTGGCAGCCAGTGGCCGCCGCTGCGATGAAGAATCCTGAAGTGACCGCCGCAGTACCGTTCACGCAGATGGATGGCATGTTCTCCTACAAGGGCGCGATGCAGCCGATTGAGATCAGCGGCGTCGACCCGGCCCAGGAAGGCAAGGTGTCGATCGTGGCCCAGCACATCGTGCAGGGCAAGCTGGAGGACCTGAAACCCGGCGAGTTCGGCGTGGTGGTCGGTGAAATCACCGCCCGGCGCTTTCGCTTGAATGTGGGCGACAAGCTGACCCTGATCGTCCCGGAAATCAGCACGGCACCGGGGGGGATCACCCCGCGCATGCAGCGTCTGAATGTGGTCGGTATCTTCAAGGTCGGCGCCGAGCTGGATGGCTCCATGGCCTTGATCCACATGGCCGACGCGGCAGAGATCCAGCATTGGCAGCCAAACCAGGTGCAAAGCGTGCGCCTGGCGGTGAAAGACCTGTATGCGGCGCCCAAGGTCTCGGCGGATATCGCCGGCAGCCTGGGCACCGCCTACAAGGCGGACGACTGGACCCACACCCAGGGCAGCCTGTTCAGCGCGATGAAGATGGAAAAAACCATGATCGGCCTGCTGTTGCTGATGATCGTCGCCGTGGCGGCGTTCAACATCATCGCCACCCTGATCATGGTGGTGAACGACAAGGGCGCCGACATCGCCATCCTGCGCACCATTGGCGCCACGCCACGGCAGATCATGGCGATCTTCATGGTGCAGGGCACGGTGATCGGCATCGTCGGCACCTTGATTGGCGGCGTGCTGGGGGTGATTGCGGCGCTGAACGTGAGTGCGCTGGTGGGCTGGATGGAGCGGGTGACCGGGCAGCATATCTTCAGTTCGGACGTGTACTTTGTCAGCAACCTGCCTTCGGAGCTGCAGGGTGGGGATGTGCTGCTGATTTGCACGGCGGGGTTTGTGTTGAGCTTTTTGGCGACGCTGTATCCGGCGTATCGGGCCGCGAAGATTGAGCCGGCGCATGCCCTGAGGTATTCGTAGGCCTTTGGATCGCTATCGCAGGCAAGCCAGCTCCCACAGTTGAATGTATTCACAAATCAAAATGTGGGAGCGGGCTTGCCCGCGATAGGGCCGGCACAGCTTGCATCAATCTGGAGCTGGCAACTCAATCACAAACCTAGTCCAACCCGCCCCCGACTCACAAAAAATCCGCCCGCCATGGGCCCGCACAATCGACTGGGTAATCGGCAACCCCAGCCCTGCATGCTCGCTGCTGCCCTCATGGCGCGCCGGGTCCGCCCGGTAGAATCGGTCAAACAGCCTCGGCAGCAACTCTGCTGGAATACCTTCCCCGGTATTCTCGACAGTCAGCCTCACACCGTCCTCTATCCGCACCCGCACTACGCCCTCCGTCGGCGTGAACCGCAGCGCGTTATCCAGCAGGTTCGACAGCGCCCGGCGCAACATGCCGCGGTCACCTGCCGTATGTGCAGAGCCTTCACGTACCAGGCTGACCTGGGCGTCCTCCGCCAGCAACGCAAAAAACTCCAGCAACGTGTCCACTTCATCGGCCAATGCCAAGGGCTCGCGCTTGGGCATCAGTAAGCCGTGGTCCGCCTTGGCCAGGTACAGCATGTCGTTGACCAATTGCGCCATCCATTGCAGCTCTTCCAGATTGCTGTGCAGCGCTTCGCGGTAGTCCTCCAGCGGGCGCGGCTGGGTGAGGATGACCTGGGTGTGGGTCAGCAGGTTCGACAGCGGTGTGCGCAGCTCATGGGCGATATCGGCGGAGAACGCCGAGAGGCGCTGGAAGGCGTCGTCCAGGCGGCCGAGCATGGCATTGAAGGCTTGGGCCAGTTCGGCCAGCTCGGCTGGCATCTGTTCCTGGGGCAGGCGTTGGGTCAGGGAGTGGGCCGATACGCCTGCCGCCACATCACCCATGCGCCGCAACGGCCGCAACCCACTGCGCGCGGCCCAGGCACCCAGCAAGGCGGTGGCGAGTGCCGAGAGGCCAACCGTCAGCCAGATCAGGTGCTGCATGCGTTGCAGGAAGTGCTGGTGGTGGGTGATGTCGAGCATCAGGCTCAGCTGTGGCGAGTCAGGTGTGCCGGCCATCAACGGCGCGTTGTACACCCGGTAGTCGGTACCGGCGTCTTGCAGGCTGTGCAAGCCGGGGGAATCGGGCAAGGTCATGCCGGGTGCGCCGTCAAACCAGCGCTGGCCCGCGCGGGTAATGCGCAGGGTGAGGTCGGGTTGGTGGCTGAGTTCGGCGCGCAGTTGCGCTTCGCGACGGGCAAAGGATTCGGCCGAGTCCACACCTTGCAAGGTGCTGCGCAGGGCCACGAGCTGGCTGTCGAGCTGTTGTTGGTCCAGCTCGATGAAATGCGCCTCGCTGGCACGGTTGAACAGCACGCCGGCGAGCAACGAGACCACCGCAGTACACGCCGCAAACAACAGTGCCAGGCGGCTGGCCAGGGACAGGCGCTGGATCAATTGAAGCGCTCCTCCAACACGTAACCCATGCCGCGCACGGTGTGGATCAACTTGTTGGGGAAGCTGTCGTCGACTTTCAGGCGCAGGCGACGGATCGCCACTTCGATGATGTTGGTGTCGCTGTCGAAGTTCATGTCCCAGACCTGGGAGGCGATCAGCGATTTGGGCAGCACTTCGCCTTGGCGGCGCAGCAACAGTTCCAGCAGGGCGAACTCCTTGGCCGTCAGGTCGATGCGCTGGCCGTCCCGCTCGACGCGACGGCGAATCAGGTCCAGGCGCAGGTCGGCCAGTTGCAGGGCGGTTTCCTGTGGCGCGCTGCTGCCACGGCGCAACAGGCTGCGCACCCGAGCCAGCAGTTCGGAAAAGGCGAAAGGCTTGACCAGGTAATCATCGGCGCCCAGTTCCAGGCCGTGTACGCGGTCTTCCACGGCGTCGCGGGCGGTGAGGAACAGCACCGGCGTCTCCAGGCCGGCGCTGCGCACCGCTTGCAGGATTTGCCAGCCATCGCGACCGGGTAGCATGACGTCGAGAATCAGCAGATCGTAGTCACCGGTCAATGCCAGGTGCTGGCCGCTGGTGCCGTCGGCCGCCAGCTCGGTGGTAAAGCCGGCTTCGGCCAGGCCCTGGCGCAGGTAATGGCCGGTTTTCGGTTGGTCTTCGACGATCAGCAGTTTCATGGGCGGCTCTGGGTGGCGGTGCACGAGGCGCTTTATACCGTGGGTTCCAGGGTAGGGGCGCAACCTGACAAAGTTGTAATCTAGCAGTCAGCTAGCTGGCAGCAGCCCCATCTTAGAGTGCTGTTCAGCGTGTTACACATTTTTGGAGAGTTGAGATGGCGTTGCGTACACCCCTGTTATTGGCGGGTTACCTGTTGGTGGCGAGTTTTGCTGCGATGGCGGACTCGGCGCATACCTATGCATTTGGCCACGCGGCAGCGGCCGCTCAGGCCACGCGCACTGTGGAAGTGACCTTGCAGGATATTTCCTTTTCGCCCAAGTCATTGGACGTAAAGGCCGGTGAGACCGTGCGCTTTGTCCTGGTCAATAAAGGCCAGCTGCTTCACGAATTCAACCTGGGCGACGCGGCGATGCATGCCGAACACCAGAAGGAAATGTTGCAGATGCAGGCCAGTGGCATGCTCACCGCCACCGGCATGGGCAAGATGGATCACAGTGCCATGGGTCATGGCGCGATGATGAAACATGATGATCCCAACAGTGTGTTGGTCGAGCCTGGGAAAACCGCCGAGTTGACCTGGACCTTCACCCGGTCCACGGGCCTGGAGTTCGCCTGCAACCTGCCAGGGCATTACCAGGCGGGCATGGTGGGAGAGCTGAACGTCGAGTAGGCCGCAAAGGCGGGGGCAAAGGCTGGTAGACTGACGGCGTTTATTTAGCCAGGTTTCCGCCATGCATCCCGCAGCCGAACATTCGCCGCTGGGCAAGTCCAGTGAATACATCTCCACCTACACCCCGTCGTTGCTGTTTCCGATTCCTCGCGCCGCCAAATGGGCCGAGCTGGGCCTGAGCGCCGAGACCCTGCCTTACAAGGGCGTGGACTTCTGGAACTGCTTCGAACTGTCCTGGCTGTTGCCGTCGGGCAAGCCGGTGGTGGCCATCGGTGAGTTCAGCATCCCGGCTGACTCGCCGAATATCATCGAGTCCAAGTCCTTCAAGCTGTACCTCAACTCGCTGAACCAGACCGCATTCGCCGACACGGCGAACCTGGAAGCGACCCTGCGCACCGACCTCAGCGCCGCAGCCGGCAAGCCGGTGAGTGTGCGCATCCGCAGCTTGGCCGAGATCGAGGCCGAAGGCGTGATGGCGTTGCCGGGCGTGTGCATCGATGAGCTGGACATCAGCGTCAGCAATTATGAGCACCCGCGCCCGGAACTGCTGCGTTGCGATGATTCGCGCATTGTCGAGGAGAGCGTGCACAGCCACCTGCTCAAATCCAACTGCCCGGTGACCAGCCAGCCCGACTGGGGCAGCGTGGTGGTGGAGTACCGTGGGGCCGCGCTGGATCACGCCAGCCTGCTGGAATACATCGTGAGCTTTCGCCAGCACTCGGACTTCCATGAGCAGTGTGTGGAGCGGATCTTTCTCGACCTGCAACGTTTGCTCAAGCCTGAGAAATTGACGGTGTATGCGCGTTATGTGCGGCGTGGTGGGTTGGATATCAACCCTTATCGCAGTACTGAGGATGTGTCGTTCCAGAACGTGCGCCTGGCCCGCCAATAGCCTTCACGCAGAACCAAATGTGGGAGCGGGCTTGCTCGCGAATGCGGTAGATCAGCCAATGAATCTGTTGACTGACACGCCGCCTTCGCGAGCAAGCCCGCTCCCACATTGGTTTCTGTGTCTGGCTGAAACCTGAGTCAGATCCCGATGTTGCCCAGAGTGGTCACGATGTTACGCAGCGTCCCGGCAATCAGCGGGTGCTCGGATTCGAATTCCACCGCCGCCAGGTTCACATCGTCGGCAATGCTCGGAGGTTGGGTGGCGGGCTCCAGTTCAAGCTGGACTTCAAACTTGGCGAGCAAGGCTTCCAACGCTTCACGTTTTTCGGGCGACAGCGGTGGAACCTGTTCCAGTTGCTCGCGCAATGTATTGACCTGTTCTTGCAGTTTTTCGCGGGCAGGCATGGCGTTCTTCCTTTTATCGATAGGCACTGGCATAGACCGCGGCACGCCGAGAAAGGTCTACGGGCTGACCTGTAGACTAATCCACCTGCGCCGACTGTGCATGATCTCGATCAGGGCTTCTCGCCTTTGAGCTGGCGCAGGCTGATGTCGGCCAGGCAGGTGCCGAGCTCGCCCAGGTGGTCGATCACCGAATGCACGCCCAGCCCGTACAGGGCCACGGTGGCCTTGCCGCGCTTGTGCTCGCGCTCTTGCTCGCTCAACGCCTGCCATTGCGCCGGGGCCATGCCGCACAGCGAGCCGCAGGACGCCAGGCCAATCGTCCACAGGCCGGCGTTGAGCCCCGATTGCAGCAAGCGCGGTTCGCCGCTGACCAGCACACAGCCTTCGAGGCGTTCGATGTTCAATTCCATCAAGGCCTGCCAGCAGGCGTGAGGGGCGGGCCAGCGAATGGAGGAGGGCGATGTTGCTTTCAGCCAGTTGGGCAGCACCGTGGCCAATGGCGTGGTAATCGAGGCGGGGAGTTCGTCCAGCCAGGCGCAGGGCACGCCCTGCTCTTGCAGGCTGCGCAGGATTTTCAGGGCGCCGGGGGTGGCCAGGGAATCGAGCGAGGACGAATCGCTGCGTGCCTGGGAACCGAAGTCCACCAGGCAACCACTCAGGCCAAACAGAACGGCAGTCAAGGCAGGCGCGCTGGCGATGGCAATCTCGGCGTGAGGCATGGGCACATCCCTGAAATAGCTCTGACCCTATCGGCGCGGGATGACAAGCCGATGACACCCGGCTTTAATTGTAGGAATTTTGTGCATTTACGGCATGACTTTTCCCAGTTGCTGCCTAAATGGACACTTCCGTCATATACTCACGGCCTTATTCAGGGCATAGCGCCCATGACAGACCATTCAAGGAGCAAAAGCTATGCGCTGGAGCCACTACTTCGCTCAGCTGTCGGTGTGTGCCACTGTCCTGCTGGCCCCGTTCGCCGCACAGGCAGCCTCGGAAGATGATCCCTGGGAAAGCGTGAACCGCCCGATCTTCACCTTCAACGACACCGTTGATACCTATGCCCTCAAGCCTCTGGCCCAAGGCTATCAGTTCGTGACCCCGCAATTCATGCAGGATGGTGTTCATAACTTCTTCCGCAATATCGGCGATGTCGGCAACCTGGCCAACAATGTGCTGCAGCTCAAGCCGCATGCGGCGGGTGTGGACACGGCGCGCTTGTTGATGAACACCACGTTTGGCGTGCTGGGCTTTATCGACGTCGGCACCAAAATGGGGCTGCAACGCAGCGATGAAGACTTCGGCCAGACCCTCGGCTACTGGGGCGTGGGCAGCGGTCCTTACGTGATGCTGCCGTTGCTGGGCCCGAGCACCTTGCGTGACGCGCCGTCCAAGTACGTCGACAGCTACACCCAGCCGTACCGCTACATGAACGATATCGGCTGGCGCAACAGCACCTTCGGCCTGAACGTGGTTGATGTCCGTGCCAGCTTGCTCGACAGCGAGAAGCTGATCACCGGCGACAAATACACCTTCATCCGCAACGCCTACTTGCAGAACCGCGAGTTCAAGGTGAAGGACGGCAAGGTTGTTGACGACTTTTAAGTCGTGATGTCTTGAAATGGAAAAAGGCGACCGTGAGGGTCGCCTTTTTTTGTGCGCGGATTTCAGCGCATTTTCAAGATCTTGAGGCCCAGGTGCTGGTCTGGGCCGTGTGTCTTGGTCCAGACTACCTCGGTGTCCGCTTCCAGCCCCGCGAGGGCGGTGTGCTCGGAATCGATGCGTACGGTCAGTGTGTCGCCTACCTGGAATTGGCGCGGCGCCTGCACCTGCATGCCGGAGCTGGAAAGGTCCACGCAAACCCCTGCAATCTCTTGTCCGGCGTGGATCAAAGACACATCGGCATCCACTCGCATGCGGATGAAATCGCGTTTTTCGGCGTAGTCGCGCTCGTGTTCGCTCACGGGTTCCATCCTTACTTTGTGTTGTGGTATTGCCTGTTCTTATAACTCCCAGTGATTTGCGATGTAAAGACGCCCGGCGACCATCGGCATGAGCTTGAAACCCCTGACGGATGGGAGTACCGTCTGCGCCTTAGAAGGGCACCTCTGCTTTACTGTTGTGCGTAGGCCAAAAGCCCGTGCTTTGTAGGACAGAGTGGCTAGAAAGCGAATCCAGTAGTGTGAGTCCGGCCATTGCCGAGCTGCCTACGCCAACCTAATTCTGGCGCCGTTTGCCCACATGCAAAAAACCAGTGCCACGCTGCTGATAATCGATGACGACGAAGTAGTGCGCGCGAGTCTCGCGGCCTATTTGGAAGACAGTGGCTTCAGCGTCCTGCAGGCCAGCAATGGCCAACAGGGTCTCCAGGTATTCGAGCGCGACAAGCCCGACCTTGTGATCTGCGACCTGCGCATGCCCCAGATGGGCGGCCTGGAGCTGATTCGCCAGGTGACCGAGCTTGCGCCGCAGACGCCGGTGATTGTGGTGTCCGGTGCCGGGGTGATGAACGACGCGGTCGAGGCCCTGCGCCTGGGCGCTGCCGACTACCTGATCAAGCCCCTGGAAGACCTGGCGGTGCTGGAGCATTCGGTACGCCGTGCCCTGGATCGTGCACGCCTGCTCCTGGAAAACCAGCGCTACCGCGAAAAACTCGAAACCGCCAACCGCGAACTTGAAGCCAGCCTGAACCTGCTCCAGGAAGACCAGAACGCCGGTCGCCAGGTGCAGATGAACATGTTGCCGGTGAGCCCGTGGACCATCGACGAATTCCAGTTTGCCCACCAGATCATCCCGTCGTTGTACCTGTCGGGTGATTTTGTCGATTATTTCCGTGTGGATGAGCGCCGCGTTGCGTTCTACCTGGCCGACGTCTCCGGCCACGGCGCCTCGTCTGCGTTTGTCACCGTGCTGTTGAAGTTCATGACCACGCGGTTGCTGTTCGAATCCAAGCGCAATGGCACCTTGCCGGAGTTCACGCCGTCCGAGGTGCTGGGCCACATCAACCGAGGTTTGATCAGCTGCAAGCTGGGCAAGCACGTGACGATGGTCGGCGGCGTGATTGATGAAGAAACCGGTCTTTTGACCTACAGTATTGGCGGTCACCTGCCGATGCCTGTTTTGTATACGCCTGACAGTGTGCGCTACCTGGAAGGACGTGGTCTGCCCGTAGGCTTGTTCAATGAAGCCACCTACGAAGATCACATCCTGGAGCTGCCGCCGACCTTCAGCCTGACGCTGATGTCCGACGGTATCCTGGACTTGCTTCCAGAGCCTACACTCAAGGAGAAAGAAGCCGCCTTGCCCCAAAAGGTCAAGTCGGCGGGCGGCAGCCTGGATGGCCTGCGGCAAGTGTTTGGATTGGCCACGCTGGGGGAGATGCCGGATGATATCGCCCTATTGGTGTTGAGCAGGAATCTTTGATGAGTACCGGAAGAATCCAATTCGCCGAGCAAGACGGGACCTTTGTCCTGAAGTTTGTCGGTGAAGTGCGCCTGACCTTGTGTTCGGCGCTGGATGCGACGATTGAGCGGATTTTCACCGCGCTGAACTTCTCGGCGATCGTGATCGATCTGACCGAAACCCGCAGCATCGACAGCACCACCCTTGGGTTGTTGGCCAAGTTGTCCATTCTGTCTCGGCAGAAGGTCGGCCTGTTGCCCACGGTCGTCACCACCCACGAAGACATCACCCGTTTGTTGCAGTCCATGGGTTTCGATCAGGTGTTCAACATCGTTGACCGTCCGATCCCGTGCCCGGAATGCCTGACCGACCTGCCGTCGCAGGACCAGTCTGAAGAGGTGGTGCGGGTCAAGGTGTTGGAAGCGCACAAGATCCTGATGGGCTTGAACGAGTCCAACCGCGAAGCGTTCCACGACCTCGTCAACGCCCTCGAACGCCACTGATTCCCCAGTAAAAACTCGGTCTCTGTGGGAGCTGGCTTGCCTGCGATAGCGCCAGCCCAGGCAATACAGGACGTGCTGCCAAACCCGGCGAGCACAAAAAAGGGCGATACCCTCACAGGTATCGCCCTTTTTGTTACGGCCTGCCTTACAACTTGGCGCTCAGCAGTGCCTCCAGTTTCTCCTGATCCCGAGCAAACTGACGAATCCCCTCCGCCAGCTTCTCAGTCGCCATCGCGTCCTCGTTGGACTCCCAGCGGAACTGCGCTTCAGTCAGATGCACACGCGCTTCACCGGCGTGGCCTGGAGCCAGCTTGCGCTCCAGCTTGCCGTTGTCGGCCGCCAGTTTCTCCAGCAGGTCCGGGCTGATGGTCAGGCGATCACAACCGGCCAGTTCTTCGATCTGGCTCAGGTTACGGAAGCTGGCGCCCATCACCACGGTCTTGTAGCCGTTAGCCTTGTAGTAGTTGTAGATGCGCGTCACCGACTGCACGCCCGGGTCTTCCGAGCCGGTGTAGTCGCTGCCGTTGGCCTTCTTGTACCAATCGTAGATGCGGCCCACGAACGGTGAGATCAGGAACACACCTGCTTCGGCACAGGCAACAGCCTGGGCGAAGGAGAACAGCAGGGTCAGGTTGGTCTGGATGCCTTCTTTTTCCAGCTTTTCTGCGGCGCGGATGCCTTCCCAGGTGGAGGCAATCTTGATCAGCACGCGATCACGGCCAATGCCGGCCTTTTCGTACAGGTCGATCAGACGGTGCGCACGCTTGAGTACAGCGTCGGTGTCGAACGAAAGGCGCGCATCCACCTCGGTGGAAATACGCCCCGGAACCACTTTCAGGATCTCTTGACCCACCGCAACCGCAAAGCGATCGCTGGCCAGGCCGACATCACCGTTGCAGTCTTTGACACACTCGTCCAGCAGCTTGGCGTAGGCGGGTATCGACGCAGCCTTGAGCAGCAGGGAAGGGTTGGTGGTGGCGTCTTGCGGTTTGACCCGAGCGATAGCTTCGAAATCGCCGGTATCGGCTACGACGGTGGTGATTTGCTTGAGTTGTTCCAGCTTGGAAGTCATGGGCGTGCTCTGTCCTATGGGTCTGATGACATTACCCGAGCGCCGACAGGCGCTCAAGGGCGCAAATGCGTTCGATCGTTTGCGAGGGCAACAACCTGAAAACAGCCGTTTGAATGACCGGCCTTGCTGGTAGATAGGAGGGCAAAAAGGCCAGCAGGTTCAACCCCGATGACCTGTGATGAGGGGATCAGCGCCCGTCCAGCAATTGCGCGGCTTGATCCAGCAACGCCAGCGGATCGCTCGCTTTATGAATATCCACCGACAACAACTGCCGAAACTTCCGTGCTCCCGGAAACCCCGTCCCCAGCCCCAGCACATGCCGGGTAATGTGATGCATCGCGCCGCCCGTCGCCAAATGCGCCGCAATATAAGGCCGCAATTGCGCCAGTGCCTCCGCCCGGGTGATCACAGGCTCGGTACTGCCAAACAACTGCTGATCCACCTCCGCCAGCAGGTAGGGGTTGTGATAAGCCTCGCGGCCCAACATCACCCCATCAAACACCTGCAAGTGCTCCTGGCATTGTTCCAGTGTCTTGATCCCGCCGTTAAGAATGATCTCCAACTCAGGGAAATCCTGCTTCAACTGCGCTGCCACGTCGTAGCGCAAAGGCGGAATATCCCGATTCTCCTTGGGCGAAAGCCCTTCCAGGATCGCAATGCGCGCATGCACGGTAAAACTGGTGCACCCCGCGTCCTTCACCTGGCCGACAAAATCACACAGCTGCGCGTAACTGTCGCGGCCATTGATCCCGATGCGATGCTTCACCGTCACCGGAATCGCCACTGCATCACGCATCGCTTTCACGCAATCCGCCACCAGCGCGGGGTGGCCCATAAGGCACGCGCCGATCATATTGTTCTGCACGCGGTCGCTGGGGCAGCCAACGTTGAGATTCACCTCATCGTAACCACCGGCCTCAGCCATCCGCGCACACGCGGCCAGGTCCGTCGGAACGCTGCCGCCCAATTGCAATGCCAGCGGGTGCTCGGCGTCGTTGTGGCGCAGGAAGCGCTCGTGGTCGCCATGAAGTATGGCGCCAGTGGTGACCATCTCGGTGTAGAGCAGGGCGTTTTTCGACAACAGGCGCAGGAAGAAGCGGCAGTGGCGGTCGGTCCAATCCATCATGGGCGCGACCGAAAAGCGCCGGGAGAGGGATTGCGATGCAGCAGTAGTCAGGGACATTGGACAATCTGAGTGGACAGGACAGAGGCCGCGAGTTTATCAGGAATCAGGGCGCAGAAATCGTGCGCTGCGGCCCCGGCTCCGACAGGTGCCATCACCGTCATCCCGCAACAACGGTGCCCTTATGAAAAATCTCGCGCCTGGCGCGACGGCTTATATTCTCGTGTTTGCACGAGGCATACATGTCGTCAAACCGGCTGCGGTCGATTTCGCCGTATTTGTGCAGCTCTTCCATGACCATCTGATCGTATTCCTGCTCGATCATGAAGCGGAAAACTTCTCGTCGATAATAGAACCCGAATTGAAATGCCAACACTTCGGCCAAGTAGTCAGTAGGGGTCAGGAAGCAGTTTTCCAGATCAATGGCTTTGGCTGAGTCTGGCGCATCGGTTTGGATCATTACGTTGTTCGCCCAGAAGTCCATGTGCACGATGCCCTTTTCATGCAGGGCGCGCAGCAGGTCGAACGACAGGCTGATCAGGCCGCGGATGTCGCGGCTTTGGTCGAGCCATTGCAGGCCGTTGACGTGGTCATCGAGCATCTCGGTGAAGATGAAGAATTCCTGGATCAAACCAATCGCGGATTTGCGGTAGCCAAATCCGAGCAGGTTGGCGATGGGGGCGCCGCGTTGTTGTGCGGCGTGGGTGTTGATGACTTCTTCGACCGGCCAATCGAAGGCGCCGTCGCGTTTTGCACGTCCCAGGGTCACTCTCAATTTTGGCTTGAAGCTGTCGAGGGGCTGGAATTTGGCGAAGAGGTCGCTTTCCATGCCTTGGAGCGGGGCGCTGATGCGATCTTGCAACTGGTGCCGGCTGTCGATCAGCTCTTGGATAGCCAGTTCGACATTGATATCAGTGTCTTCTGTCAGAAAGATCCTGGCTTTACGGTGGTCGAGTATCGAGGGAAAACTCTGAAGCACACCTCTATCGGGGAAAATCAAAACACATCCTTGTCATTGGGTAAATGTTACAGGGATGTTACACGTATGCCGCTATTGGATCCAACCTGAACCTAGCCTGTCTGATGAATAAATAGTCATCATCAATGGCGGTTTTTTGATTTTGCCGCCATTGACTCAGGTGCTGTCTTGCTTTAGCTACCGCCGTGCATTCGACGTGCTACCAGGTATACCCCCAGGCCGATCAGTGCGGTTGCTGCGCCGATATAGCCGGTGCTGGTCCAGCCGAAGCCGGCGGTGATCGCGATCCCGCCAAACCATGGGCCCAGCGCATTGGCCAGGTTAAACGCGGCGTGGTTGGACGCCGCTGCCAGGCTCGGTGCCTCGTGGGCGATGTCCATCAAGCGGATCTGCAACGGCGCGGCCAGTGCCACCATAGTGCCAACCAGGCCGATGCCCAGCAGTACGCCCCAGAGTGAGCCGGCGGCGAAGGGGAAGAACACCAGCACCGCCATCGACCACACCAGGATCAGGCCCACGGCGCGAAACTGCAGGCGGTCGAAGAGTTTGCCGCCCGCGATGTTGCCGATGATGCCGCCGACGCCGAACGCCGCCAAACCGAATGGAATCCATTGAGGCGTGACCTTGGTTACTTCGAGCATGGTCGGCGCGAGGTAGCTGAATACGCAGAACATCCCGGCGAAACCGATGGCGCCGATCGACAGCGCCATCCACACCTGGGGCTTGGTGAAGGCCCGCAGTTCTTTGCGCGGGTCGCTGCGTGGCTCGTCGCGGCGCTCGGGCACGAAGCGCCAGACCAGCGCGATGGTGCAAAGGGCGATCAGGCTCACCAGTGCGAACGCCGAGCGCCATCCCAGATGCTGCCCGAGGAAGGTCGCGATCGGGTTGCCCAACAGCATGGCCAGGGTCAGGCCCATCATCACCCGGGCGACGGCGCCGGCACGTTTGTCCGATGCCACCATGCTGGAGGCCACTACGGCGGCAATGCCAAAGTAGGCGCCGTGGGGCAGGCCGCTGATAAAGCGAAAGGCCACCAATGAGCTGAATGTCGGGGTGAAGGCAGTGGCCAAGTTGCCTAGCGCATAAAGCCCCATCAGCAACAACAGCATATGTTTGCGCAACAGCCTGGCGCCGAGGATTGCCAGCAGCGGCGCGCCGACCATCACACCGAGGGCGTACGCACTGATGGCGTGTCCGACCTGGGGTTCGCTCAGGTGCAGATTGCTGGCGATGTCGGGCATCAACCCCATGATCGCGAACTCGCCGGTACCGATAGCGAAGCTGCCGACGGCCATGGCCGCTTCCATTTTGGCGGCGTTGCGCGCGGGCAACACGTGCCCGGGTGTTTGGTGGATAGACATGAGGGGTTCTGCTCTCTACGGCGCGCAAGGTAAGCCGGTGATGCTAAAGAACATCGTCGGAGGCGTCTAGGACAGGCGTTTCATGCAGAATTCCATGGCGGCAGGCGTTGTGCCATGAAACGTAGGGCAAGGTAATCGAGCGTGTTACGTATATGAAACACTATTTGTGGTATGGTAACTAATTTGTGTGACTGCTTGAAGGTGGGTAAGTACTAGGAAAATTTTGTTTTAAAAAAAGTTTTCATTGTTGTGGGTGCAGGCTCTTAATTGTCAGGTAAGTAGGGCGGCTTCAGCAGCGTTATTTATCAACTGCGCGTTCGTAATAGGCTTTAAGTAGCGGGAAGAAAATTAATAAGCAGGCCACTATAAAGCCCAGGGAAGCACCGATTGCGAGATACGCCACTAAGCTTTTTGATTTGATAACCTTGATTTCCCCCAAGGTGTTGAAGGCTCTTAGGTTGTGATCTGCGGCCAGCTCTTTTGAGCTGGCCTTGAACGAGGCAAGGTAAATCAGCGGCTGGCGCGTGGCTACGACGTCAATTTTTTTGGCCGCCATGATACCCATGGCGACGTAAAACACATCGTCCTGGATTGAGTTGTAGAGCTTGATCTCAATTGGTTGTGTCGTCGCGGCAGGCACCGTTTCGGTACTGCGAACTTCTCTATATACGCTGAGCAGCGAACCTTTGGTTATGTAGGTGCTGGCGACCCACTTAGGTGGCAAGACATAAAACGCCGCAAGGGCCATTGCAATCCCAATCACGACAGCTGCGATTATCTTGAGCTTGCTCTCCCAGAACGCATGAATAAGAGGCAGGAGGTCAATTTCGTTATCCGTGCATTGATCATTTGGCGTTTTCATGCTGCTCACTAATAGCCCTTTAGATGCGTTCCGCTGAGTGTAGAGTAGTTAAAAATGTTTGCTGTTACAGTTGTTACATCCAAGGGCTGATTGACTGGATAAATAGGTGAATAGTTCCAGATCGGCGCAGCTGGATGCTTGGCAGGCCTGCCAGTGGGCGGCAGCATTCGACCGCCAAGTCCATATCAGACGCCCCATCCTCCCCGAGCGTGATATTCTGCGCGCCGTCTTGGTCTACGCTTTCCAAGGTGCGTTCACCCGAATACGCGCCGACGGTTGGCTGTCGCCCAGGTAGCTGAAGCCAATAATGATAAGAAGTCAGCGCAGAAGGGACATAAAAGTGAGGTCGATACGTCGGTCTTGTGTGCCCACCCTGCAGCCTTTAAGTGAGTGTGCAAACCCCGCGGTGCGTTGCCTGGCGCAGTGTGAAGGAGGGTTGCCCATGATCAGGGGCAGTGGGGCGGATGGCGTTTTATCATAGGTGCTACTGATGTTTAAGAAAGTAAACACTGCCCTGCTGGGGCTGGCTTTGTCGATGGGGATCACGTCCGTTCACGCGGAAGAGGCAAAGAAAGTCGATGTGCTGCTGATCGGCGGCGGCATCATGAGTGCGACCCTGGGTGTATGGCTCAATGAGCTGGAGCCGGGCTGGTCGATGGAAATGGTCGAGCGCCTCGATGGCGTGGCCGAAGAAAGCTCCAACGGCTGGAACAACGCCGGTACCGGTCACTCGGCCCTGGCTGAGCTGAACTACACCCCGGAAGACAAGAACGGCAACGTTGAGATCCCGAAAGCGGTCGAAATCAACGAAGCGTTCCAGATCTCCCGTCAGTTCTGGTCCTGGCAGGTCCAGCAGGGCGTGCTGAAGAACCCGCGTTCGTTCATCAACACCACTCCGCACATGAGCTTTGTGTGGGGCGATGACAACATCAAGTTCCTGAAGAAGCGCTACGAAGCCCTGCAAGCCAGCCCGCTGTTCGCCGGCATGCAGTACTCCGAAGACCCGGCGCAGATCGCCAAGTGGGTTCCGCTGATGATGGAAGGGCGTGACCCGAACCAGAAGATCGCGGCCACCTGGAGCCCGCTGGGTACCGACATGAACTTCGGCGAGATCACCCGCCAGTTCGTCGCTCACCTGCAAACCACGCCTAAGTTCGACCTGAAACTGTCGAGCGAAGTGCAGGACATCACCAAGAACGCCGACGGTTCGTGGCGTGTGAGCTACAAAAATCTGAAAGACGGCACGAAGACCGAAACCGACGCCAAGTTCGTGTTCATCGGCGCGGGCGGCGGTGCACTGCACCTGCTGCAAAAGTCGGGCATTCCTGAAGCCAAGGAATACGCTGGCTTCCCGGTAGGTGGTTCGTTCCTGGTGACCGATAACCCAACCGTGGCCGAGGCGCACCTGGCCAAGGCCTACGGCAAAGCTTCGGTTGGCGCGCCACCGATGTCGGTTCCGCACCTGGACACCCGCGTGCTGGATGGCAAGCGCGTGATCCTGTTTGGCCCATTCGCGACCTTCTCCACCAAGTTCCTGAAGGAAGGTTCGTACCTGGACCTGCTGACCAGCACCACCACCCACAACATCTGGCCAATGACCAAAGTCGGTATTCGTGAATACCCACTGGTCGAGTACCTCGCTGGCCAACTGATGCTGTCGGATGACGACCGCTTCAAGGCACTGCAAGAGTACTTCCCGAACGCCAAGAAAGAAGACTGGCGTCTGTGGCAAGCCGGTCAGCGCGTGCAGATCATCAAGCGTGACGAAGAGCAGGGCGGCGTCCTGAAACTCGGTACCGAAGTGGTCAGCTCCGCCGACAACACTATCGCCGGCCTGTTGGGTGCATCGCCAGGCGCGTCCACCGCGGCTCCGATCATGCTGACCGTGCTGCAGAAAGTGTTCAAGGACAAGGTTGCGACCCCTGAGTGGCAGGCAAAACTGCACCAGATCGTACCGAGCTACGGCACTAAGCTGAACGACAGCCCTGAGGCTGTTGCCAAGGAATGGGCCTACACCGCCGAAGTCCTGCAACTGCCGACACCGCCTGTGATCCCACAGAGCGCTGCGCCGAAAGCTGTCGAAGCTGCCAAGCCAGCGGCTGAGCCGAGCAAGCCAGCGTCTGACCTGGCTTTGTAAGAAGTTGGTGTGGTCCTAGGGCCGCGCTGAGACAAAAGAAGCCCGCTGAACCGGTGACGGTCAGCGGGCTTTTTTGTGCGTGTGCATTACGTGTGGGAGAGCGTCTTGGCGGCGGCGATGGGTTCAGCAATCCGACAGACACCACCTGTTAAAAAGAACCCAGGCCAAGCAGGAGCGTGGCTGCGACAAGGGGGAATTTTTTACCGGTGTAGGCGCAGGGCGAAAACGCCCGAGGGGTTTGTATGTTGCTACGTTACGCAGCATTGGCGGCAGTGGTGGTTGCCGCGTCGGGGTGTGTGCAGGAGCGTGTCGTGCATGAGCGCAGGCCGGTGCAGCGGGAGTATGTCGAAGTCATCGCGCCACAGCCGCCGCCGGTGCAAGTGATCGAAGTCGAACCCGTGCCACGTTACGGCTATGTGTGGTCACGCGGTTACTGGCGCTGGGAGAGCGGGCGCTATGTGGCAGTACACGGTCACTGGGAGGCGGTGCGCGAAGGTTACCGTTATGTACATCCGCACTGGGTACAACGCAATGACGGTTACCACTGGCAGGGTGGTGGCTGGGTTCGTTGAGCCCTGCACGGCTAGGTCAGTCGCTTCATGCCCGCTGCCTTCGCGGCATTGAGATCGAAGGTGGCGGTGTACTCGCATCCTGCTGCATGGGCGCAGCGTTCAATCAGGCAGTCGGCGAAGTCGGCCTTGCTTGCGGTAAACCGTCGGAGTGCCTGCCAGAGGGTTTCGGCATGCTCGATAGTCAGCTCGCGGGTGCGCAGTAACGTCTCCAGAACCATCACCACGTCACTCTTGGCTGATTGGTAGCAGCTCTGTAACACCCATACCAGTTCCACCACCGAGACCAGGCTGACAAAACCGGGCGACAGCGTGGTGAGCGATTCAATCAGATCTGAAGCCTTGGCCGATTGGATTGGATCATCCTGGGTGACATAGCGCACCAGCACATTGGTATCCAGGCCGATCATCCGGCTTTTGCTCCCTGTGCGGCGATAGCGCGATTCATGTCTTCCAAGGATACGGCCTTGGCGGGTTTCTGGATCAGGCCCTTTAGGTCATGCACGGTTTTGCTCGCGGCAATGATCGAAAACCTGCCGTCTTCCATTTCGACAAACTCAACGCGATCACCTGTCTCAAGGCCCAGGGCGGTCCTTACCTGGACAGGAATGGTGATTTGCCCTTTCGAGGTCAGTGTGGCGGTCGCCATATTGAAAATCTCCATCGTGATACTCCTTACCTTAGGGTAAGGAATTATGGAGGACAAGATCCGTTGGTCCATAGGTTGTGCCTTCTGCTGTGAGTGAATCGGACTGAGTAAACACTAGCCCGATTCACGCCATCAGCACGCCCTGGGACGCGCCCAAAGCGCTACAACGTATGACCAACTGCTGGCGTTATTGCACCACGCGATAGCACGGCACATAGGCCGCGCCGCCGGGCAACTTCATGCGGTGCTGGGCAACAAATGCCTGCAGCAGCTCATCCAGCGGTTTCATGATGGCCGGGTCGCCGTGGATCTCGTACGGGCCGTGTTCTTCGATCAGGCGGATGCCCTTGTCCTTGACGTTGCCTGCCACGATCCCGGAAAACGCGCGGCGCAGGTTGGCTGCCAGCTCGTGGGGTGGAAGCGAGTGGCTCAGTTGCAGGCTGGCCATGTTGGCGTGGGTCGGGTCGAACGGGCGCTGGAAGCCTTCGTCGATCTTCAGCAGCCAGTTGAAGTGAAACGCATCGTTGCGCTCACGGCGGAACTGCTTCACGCCCTTGAGCCCGGCCGTCATCTGGCGGGCCACTTCGGCCGGATCGTCGATGATGATCTGGTAGTGCGCCTGTGCCGCTTCGCCGAGGGTTGCACCGACGAACGCGTGCAGTTGTTGCAGGTACGGGGCTGCGTGTTTCGGCCCGGTGAGGATGACCGGGAACGGTAGATCGCGGTTGTCCGGGTGCATCAGGATGCCCAGGAGGTAGAGGAACTCCTCGGCCGTGCCGGCGCCGCCCGGGAAGATGATGATGCCATGGCCGACGCGCACGAACGCTTCCAGGCGTTTTTCGATATCCGGAAGGATCACCAGCTCGTTGACGATCGGGTTGGGCGCTTCGGCGGCGATGATGCCTGGCTCGGTCAGGCCCAGGTAGCGCCCACCGGTAATGCGTTGCTTGGCGTGGGAAATGGTCGCGCCTTTCATCGGACCTTTCATCACGCCGGGCCCGCAACCGGTGCACACGTCCAGGCTGCGCAGGCCCAGTTCGTGGCCGACCTTCTTGGTGTATTTGTATTCTTCGGTATTGATTGAGTGGCCGCCCCAGCACACCACGATTTTCGGTTCGACACCGGCGCGCAACGTACGGGCGTTGCGCAGCAGGTGGAACACGTAGTCGGTGATGCCCTGGGAGTTGCTCAGGTCGATGCGCTGGCTGTCCAGTTCGTTCTCGGTGTAGACAATGTCACGCAGGGCGCTGAACAACATCTCACGGGTGCTGGCGATCATTTCGCCGTCAACGAAGGCATCGGCCGGCGCGTTCAGCAGCTCCAGGCGCACGCCACGGTCTTGCTGGTGGATGCGCACTTCAAAATCCTTGTAGGCGTCGAGGATGGTCTTGGCGTTGTCGATATGCGCGCCGGTATTGAGGATCGCCAGGGCGCACTGGCGGAACAGGGTGTAGGTGCTGCCGGTGCCGGCTTCGCTCAGTTGCTGCACTTCACGCTGGGACAGGGTTTCGAGGCTGCCCTTGGGGCTGACGGAGGCATTGATGACTTGACGTTGGGGCATTCTGATTCCTTGAAAGCGCAGCCACCACACCCGCAAGGGGCTGCGATGGCTGGAGAATGATGGGCGCCGAACTCGGTCGCACGTGACCATTGTTTACCTCAGGCGCAAGGCCGAGTGCAAACACCGTCGCACATCATCATGCCGCAGAACTTACTGGATCAGCTTCCAGTTTTTGTAGAAAACCCGACGCAGGGTAAAGACCATGGCGGCAAACCCCGCGATCACGGCATTGAGCACACGCGGCAGCGGGGTCGGCCGCACGATATCGATAAACAGGCAGTAACGCTTTGCATCGTTCTTGTTGAAGGAGGCGTGCATCAGCGTGTCATCGAAGATGAACAACGGGTCGTCGTGCCAGTAATGTTTGTGCTCGCCAACCTGGATGTAGACACCGTCATGATGGGGCGCGGGCGCCATGTTGTAGAGCACCCGGAACATCATGCGCAGCGGGCCGAAGTGAAAAGAGGTCGAACGGTTTTCGTTGAACACCGACACGCCGATGGTCTTCACGAACGGCAGTTTCTCGCGCAGTTTCGGAATGTCCAGGGTGGTTTCGATCGGGCGCCCGTACCACTGGAAAAACAACATGCCGCGCTTCTTCTCGGCCATGCGTTCATCCAGGTAACCGATGATTTCATCCTTGTGGGCCATGGCTTCGTTGAGCACCTGTTGCAGGTCTTCACGCCAGGCCGGTGGCAGGTCGTTCATCGTGTAGATGTGGCGGTTGGGTGCGCTCAACAGGTCGAACAAGGTGTTGAACGGCGCCAGCAACCAGGTGTTGCGGCCGCTGCCGATAAAGTATTTCTTGAGGGTGGGCGCGTCATACAGGCCGTTACGCAGGAAGTCATAGACCCCACACACCAGCACCAGGCCGAGGAACACCACGGTGGTCAGGGGAAACAGGCCGATAATCAGGAGCACGCCAAGTATCCAGGCGATGGACACTGCTTTTTTGCGTAGGGCAGACTTGTTCATGAAACTCAGCTCCGGCTGGACGCCAATCGACAGGTCCGGATCCGTGGCCGCGAGTGGTGGGTTTTGAAACATAATGAAACAACTACGTCATGATAAGGCGTCCAGCGCCGGACAGGCGTTACAAATATTGCGAAATTGTGAACGCTTTACACAGTTTTTAACGGCATACGCGTTTACCGATTGGATTTTGTAAACAGAAGATTTGCGACTATCGTGACGCTTCGGTTTTTCGGGCGTCATAGACCGGTACGATTGAAGTTGAATGGCCACCACTGGCCATCGACCCCTTGGAAGAGGCAGAAATTTTATGATCATCAAACCGCGGGTTCGTGGCTTTATCTGTGTGACCGCTCACCCTGTTGGCTGTGAAGCGAACGTCAAGCAACAGATCGACTACGTGACCCAACACGGCGTCATCGAAGGCGGCGCCAAGAAGGTGCTGGTCCTCGGCGCTTCCACCGGCTACGGCCTGGCCGCGCGCATCAGTGCTGCGTTTGGCTGCGGTGCCGACACCCTGGGCGTGTTTTTTGAGAAGCCAAGTGAAGACGGCAAGCTCGGTTCGGCCGGCTGGTACAACAGCGCCGCATTCGAGAAGTTCGCTGTCGAGAAAGGCCTGTACGCCAAGAGCATCAACGGCGACGCGTTCTCCGACGAGATCAAGCGCCTGACCATCGAAACCATCAAGAAAGACCTGGGCAAGATCGACCTGGTGGTCTACAGCCTGGCCGCGCCACGCCGTACCGACCCGCAAGGCGTGGTGCATACCTCCACCCTCAAGCCGATCGGCAAGGCCGTGACCCTGCGCGGTATCAACACCGACAAAGGCGTCGTGGTCGACACCACCCTTGAGCCGGCGACCCAGGAAGAAATCGACGGCACCGTGAAAGTCATGGGTGGCGAAGACTGGCAGCTGTGGATTGACGCCCTGCGTGACGCCGACGTGTTGGCCGAAGGTGCCAAGACCACTGCGTTCACCTACCTCGGTGAAAAGCTGACCCAGGACATCTACTGGAACGGCTCCATTGGCGAAGCCAAGAAAGACCTCGACAAAAAAGTCCTGACCCTGCGCGACAACCTCGCGGCGCTGAAGGGCGACGCCCGTGTGTCGGTGCTCAAGGCCGTGGTCACCCAGGCAAGCTCGGCGATCCCGATCATGCCGCTGTACCTGTCGCTGCTGTTCAAGGTGATGAAAGAGCAGGGCACCCACGAAGGTTGCATCGAGCAGGTCTACGGCCTGTTCAAGGACAGCCTGTACGGCAACGAGCCGAAACTCGATGCCGACGGTCGCCTGCGTGCCGACCTGGCCGAGCTGGAACCTAAAGTCCAGGACGCCGTGGCTGCGCTGTGGAACCAGGTGACTGACGACAACGTCAACGAGATCAGCGATTTTGCCGGCTACAAGGCGGAGTTCCTGCGCTTGTTCGGCTTTGAAATCGACGGCGTGGACTACGACGCTGACGTGAACCCTGATGTGAAGATCAAGGGCCTGATCCAGGCCTAAAATCCGGTAGAGCAAAAAATGTGGGGGCGGGCTTGCCCGCGAATACGGAGTGTCAGGCGCTGAATAAGGCGACTGATGCACCGCTTTCGCGGGCAAGCCCGCTCCCACATTTGTTTTGTGTGTTCTCAGAACTTTCTTACGCTTTTTTGAGCGCGCTTGGTCTATCCGATCTGCCAGACTCCGCCAGCTATCACTCACGCTAACGGAGGATCTGATGACGATTCGTGCAGTAGTTTTTGATTTCGGCGGTGTCCTGTTCGATTGGAACCCGCACCATCTGTACCGCAAGCTGATTGCCGACGACCGCGAACGGCAATGGTTCCTCGACACCATCTGCACCCAGGCCTGGAACACCGAGCAGGACGCCGGCCGCTCACTGGCCGAAGGCACCCGCTTCCTGGTCGAGCAGCACCCTCATCATGAAGCGTTGATCCGCGCCTATTACGCGCGCTGGCACTAGATGCTACGCGGCCCGCTGCCGGAAGGCGTGGCGATCCTCAAGGCACTGCACCGGGCCAATATGCCGTTGTTCGGGCTCACCAACTGGTCGGCCGAAACCTTTCCCTACGCGCGGGCCAATTACCCGTTCCTGCAGTGTTTTCGCGACATCGTGGTGTCCGGCGAACTGCAGTTGATCAAGCCCGACGCGGCGATCTACCACGCGAGCCTCGACCAAATACGCGCCGGCCTGCCGGATATCCAGCCGGCGGAGGTGGTGTTCATCGATGATGTGGCCGGCAATATCGACGCGGCGGTGGCCCTGGGTTGGCAGGGCATTCACCACGTATCCGCCGAGCACACTGCCGCCTGCCTGCGGGAGTTGGGGGTGGGCTTCTAGCGCGCCCATTTCTCCATGGCGAAATCGACGAAGGCCCTTAGTTTTGGCAGGCGATAACGATCCTGGCCGTACAGCAAGTGCATGGGGCGACTGGGCAGTTGATAGGCGGTCAGCAAGGCCATCAGTTTGCCGTCCTGCAAGTCGGGTTGCACCAGGGCATCGGGCAGCATGACGATGCCCATGCCTTGCACGGCCGCCTGGCGCAGCGCTTGCGAGCTGTTGATGGTCAGCGAGCCGGATACCGGGATTTCCACTTCGCCTTCTTCGCCGCTCATGCGCCAGAGCTTGTCGGCGTTGCGCCAATCGTCGGTGGAAGGGTAGGCGAAGGCCAGGCAGTCGTGCTGTTGCAGGTCTTCGGGGGTTTGCGGCGTGCCACGTCGCGCCAGGTAGCTCGGTGAGGCACACAGGGTGATGGTGTAATCCTGCATCGGTCGGGCGATCAGGCTGGAAGGTTCCAGGTCGCCCAGGCGGATGGCGACGTCGAAGCCGCTGTCGACCATGTCCATGCGCTGGTTGCTGAGCACGACATAGAGCTTGATCAGCGGGTAGCGTTGGGAAAATTCGCTCAAGGCCGGGGCCAGGCGCTCGGTGCCAAAGGCCGGTGGCGCGGTGATGCGCAGGGTGCCTTTGGGCACGTCGCTGTGGGCCTGCTCGGCCAGTTGCTCGGAGTCGGCCACCAGCCCCAGCACTTCCAGGCATCGCTGGTAATACTGCCCGCCGAATTCCGTGAGGCTTTGTTTGCGCGTGGTGCGCTTGAGCAGGCTGACACCCAGGCGCTGTTCGAGGGCGCGCAGGTGATTGCCGACCATGGTGGTAGACATCCCGCAGGCCTGGGCGGCGGCGGTCATGCTGCCGGTTTCCACCACTTTTACGTACACCGACATCGCCTGGAATAAATCCATTATAAAGTCCTGATTCAAAGTCATTGCACGAAAGCGCAGTTTATCCAGCTCAGGTGGCTAACGATACTGCAGGCACCACAACGATGTACGGGAGCTGCAACCATGACCGCCACCTGCCTGATGACCACTTATCAACCCCTGGCTCTGAGTTTCACCCGTGGCCTGGGCACGCGCCTGTGGGACCAGCAAGGCCGCGAATACCTGGACGCGGTGGCGGGGGTGGCGGTGACCAATGTGGGGCATTCCCACCCGAAACTGGTGAGTGCCATCAGTGAGCAGGCAGGATTGCTGCTGCACACCTCCAACCTCTACAGCATCGACTGGCAACAACGCTTGGCCCAGCGTCTGGCGCGGTTGTCCGGCCTCGACCGCGCGTTCTTCAACAACTCCGGCGCCGAGGCCAACGAGACGGCGCTGAAACTGGCGCGCTTGCATGGCTGGAAAAAGGGCATCGAAGAGCCGCTGGTGGTGGTGATGGAAAACGCCTTTCACGGTCGCACCCTGGGCACCATGGCGGCTAGCGACGGGCCATCGGTGCGCCTGGGTTTCCAGCGCTTGCCGGGGGATTTTATCAAGGTGGGTTTTGGTGATATCGCTGCGATTGAGGCGATCACTAAGGCATTCGGCGCGCGTATCGCCGCCATCCTGCTGGAGCCCATCCAGGGCGAAAGTGGCGTACTGCCCGCGCCGCCCGGCTATCTGCAAGCCCTGCGTGATCACTGTACACGCCACGGCTGGCTGCTGATGCTCGACGAAATCCAGACCGGCATCGGCCGCACTGGCACCTGGTTTGCGTTCCAGCATGAAGGCATCCTCCCGGATGTGATGACCCTAGCCAAAGGCCTTGGCAACGGTGTGCCCATCGGCGCCTGCCTGGCGCGGTCGGCGGTGGCGCAGCTGTTCACCCCTGGCAGTCACGGCAGCACGTTTGGCGGCAACCCGCTGGCCTGCCGCGTAGGTTGCACCGTGCTGGATATTATTGAAGAGCAAGGCTTGCTCCAGAACGCCGCGCAACAGGGCGAGCGTTTGCTGGCGCGGCTGCGGGTGGAGTTGAGCGAGCATCCTCAGGTGCTGGCGATTCGCGGTCAAGGCTTGATGATCGGCATCGAGCTGGCCAGCCCCTATCGTGACCTGGCCCAGCGTGCGGCGCAGGAGCACGGACTGTTGATCAACGTGACACGGGGCAAGATCATTCGCCTGTTGCCGCCGCTGACCCTGGATGCCAAAGAGGTCGAGATGATCGTGCGGGCCATCACCCGCCTACTGAATTAACTGCAGATCCAACGGGGGGCCATTGAGCCATTCCTGATTCATCGTCTCCTTGTCCCCCAGGTACTCCAACAACCAAGCCATCGCCGGCGACAACTTGCTCTGCGCCCAGGCCACACACGATGGGCTGGCTGGAAACGGCCGGCTCAACTGCAGCGCCACCAACTCACCGCGTTCGATCCACGGCAGCACCTGATGCGCGGGCGCCATGCCCACGCACAGGCCGTCGCGCAGGCAATCGATGGCCGAGGCCCAATTCGGCACCACCAGCCGGCGTTGGTTATCCAGGGTCCAGGTATCGCGCTTGGGCAGGTTGCGCGAGGTGTCGGTCATGCACAGCGAGGCGAAGGGCCGTAGTTGGTCGTCACTGAGCAAGCCTTCCATGGCCGCCAGCGGATGCCGCGCGCTGACCACGCACAGCCAGTTCAACAGGCCCATGTCGCGAAAGGTGAAGTGACTGGCCACCGGCACTGCGCTGGTGGCGCCGATCACGATGTCGGTGCGCTCGTCGGCCAGGGCATCCCACACGCCGTTGTACACCTCGTACTCCAGCAGCAATTCCACCTCGGGAAACTGCCGATAGAAATCCAGCACCAGCTGCCGGCAACGCTGGGGTTTGACGATGGAGTCCACGGCCACTTTCAGCTGGCCGCTCCAGCCATTGGCCACCTGCTGGCACAGGCGCCGGGTGCCGAGCATTTTTTTCATCACGCCCCGTGTCTCATCGACAAACAGGCGCCCGGCGGCGGTCAGTTCGACATCGCGGTGTCGGCGTACGAACAACGGCACCGCCAGCCACTCTTCAATCTGACGCACCGTATAGCTGATGGCCGACGGCACGCGGTTCAATTCCTGCGCTGCGGCGCTGAAGCTGCCGTGGCGTGCCACCGCATCGACGACATCCAGGGAGTATTCGGACCACATGGTCGTTGCCTTCAAATTTATTGATAAGAGTGTTCAATTATTATCGCTTCACACAGAAACTGTCAGCTTCATAATGGGCGCCAGTCAGCAAATAGTTTGATGGCAGGATTAACAAGGCTTCGATGAAAAACTCTTTTGGTTTCACTTGGTATCTGGCGGGGCTGAGCATGCTCGGCTACCTCGCCATGGACATGTACTTGCCGGCGTTCGGCGCCATGGGCGAGCAACTGCAGATTGGCGCGGGCGCGGTGGGCGCCAGCTTGAGTATTTTTCTCGCCGGCTTTGCGGTCGGGCAGTTGCTGTGGGGGCCGTTGTCCGACCGTCTCGGGCGCAAACCGATTCTGCTCGCCGGCTTGAGTTTGTTCGTGCTCGGTTGCGCGGGCATGTTCTGGGTCGAGACCGCGCCGCAATTGCTGGCGCTGCGTTTTATCCAGGCGATTGGCGTATGTTCCGCCGCCGTGAGCTGGCAGGCACTGGTGATCGACCGCTATCCGGCTGACAAGGCGCACCGCGTGTTCGCCAGCATCATGCCGCTGATGTCCCTGTCGCCCGCGTTGGCGCCGTTGTTGGGGGCGATCGTGTTGAATCACTTTGGCTGGCAGGCGATCTTCGGCGTGTTGCTGGGGGTGTCGCTGCTGTTGCTGCTGCCGACATTGCTCCTGCGCCGTATGCCGAAACGTCCGGCAGAAGAGGGCGCACCTTCGCGTCTCGGCTATGGCCAGTTGCTCGGCTCGCGGGTGTTCACCGGCAACGTGATGATCTTTGCCGCCTGCTCGGCCAGTTTCTTCGCCTGGCTGACGGCTTCGCCCTTCATTCTTGGCGATATGGGCTACAGCCCGAATGATATTGGCCTGAGCTATGTGCTGCCGACTTTGGCGTTTCTGGTGGGTGGCTACAGTTGCCGCAGCGCCTTGCAGCGCTTTCAGGGCAAGACTCTGTTGCCATGGCTGCTGGTGGCGTATTGCATCAGCATGGTGGCG
Source organism: Pseudomonas sp. Marseille-Q1929 (assembly GCF_017316265.1). Taxonomy (NCBI): domain Bacteria; kingdom Pseudomonadati; phylum Pseudomonadota; class Gammaproteobacteria; order Pseudomonadales; family Pseudomonadaceae; genus Pseudomonas; species Pseudomonas sp. Marseille-Q1929. The sequence goes on along the minus strand of NZ_JAFLWU010000024.1, from coordinate 13,440 downwards.
CTGTACCTGGTCGCGACGCTGACCGTGCCGACCCTCACCACCTTGCTGATTCCGTTCTGCCTGATGGCGCTGGTCAACGGTGCCAGTTACCCGATTGTGGTGGCGAATGCACTGATGCCGTTTGCCGAAAATTCCGGCAAGGCGGCGGCGTTGCAAAACACCCTGCAACTGGGACTGTGTTTTCTCAGCAGCCTGTTGGTGTCGTCGATGATTGACCAACCGTTGCTGATTACCGTGATCGTGATGCTGGCGACTGCGCCGTTGGCGGTGTTGGGTTACTGGTTGGCGCGGCCGAAGGCTGACGGTTCGAAGCTGGCACAAGCCTGAAGTGTAATGCGATCAAGTGTGGGAGCTGGCTTGCCTGCGATTGCATCAGCTCGGTATCTCTGACAGACCGAGGTGTCTGCATCGCAGGCAAGCCAGCTCCCACACTTGATCCGGTTTCGCCAGTAGAGACCTAGAAGGTGATTTCCATATTCACGGTTGGCGTCGACGTGCGACTACCCCGGCCACCGTCCACCCCAAACTTATTGTGCCAATACTCGTAACCCACACCGAGATACAGGTTCGGCTTCACGCTTTTACCCGGCCGCACCGCCACCATCAGCGCGCTGCGCATCAGTGCTTCGGGCGCGGTGTCGCGGCCGTGGTAGTCCTTGCCTTTTTCACCGACGTAGTTGATGAACCCCTGGAATTTCGCCGCGTGGCTGGCGATTTCGAAAGGGCGCATCCAGGTCAGGTTGAGCATGTAGGTGTCGTCGAAGGTGTGGTTCGACTCTTGCGCGCCGGGAATGCCGGTGTGGTTCTTTTCCTTGTAGTACAGCAGGCTCAGGTCCAACACACCGACGGTGTTGAACTTCAAGGTCGGGCCGACCACCACTGCACGTTTTTTCGCCGAGGCGAAGTTGTTGTTGCGGTTGGCATCGAAGCCCAGGGTCAGCGCGTAATCCTTGACCAGTCCGGTGCCCAACGGCACATCGAACACCCGTGACGCGTACAACTGGTGTCGATACACCGCGTACACTTCGCTGCCGCCGTGATCGGTGCCCTTGCGCGGGTCACTGCTGTCGGACAGGAATACGTCCAAGTTGAGAAAGTTGCTGCCATACGTGTAGCCGCTGGCGTGGGTGAAGCTGTAGATACGCTTGCTGAATTCGTCGGGGTTGTTCGGATTAGTGAACTGTTGGCCGTAGCGAAACCCTACGCTGTTGTTCATCCATTCCACCGCGACAGCCTCCCCGCCGCCGAGGAGGGTGAGCAATACGGTTGCGCCGTGCAGTGCCTTTTTCATTGTTTTAATTCCTTTGGCGTTTGGCTCATGGCGACCTTGCAGGGGTCGCCGGGCGCAGTATCGACACAAGGATGGCGCACGCCAAAGAACAGAATCTCGCCTGGGCCGATGCCGAAACGGCAGCAGCTGGGCTGCCCTGAAAGTCAGGAAATACGCGGGGCCGCGCCCATTTCATCGCGCTCGCGCAAGGCAATTTCCTCGCCCAGCAAATGCGCCAACGCTTGCACCGCCACCGGCAAGTCGCGGTCTTTGCGCGCATACACGCCCAGGTCGCTGAAGATTCCGCCCTGGTCACTCAAGGGGATATGCAGCAATTCGCCGCGTGCCAGGTCGGCCTCGATGCCGATGCGGGTCTGGAAGGCAATGCCCAATTGCTGGCGTGCCAACTGCCGGGCCAACTCCATGGAGTTGCTGTGCAGCAGCGCCTTGTTCGGCGCAGCACGCTTGTGCAGCGGGGCGATCAGGTGATGCACCGACAGCTCGCTCTTGGCCTGGATCACTCCGTGTTCGCAGCACTGTGCGTAGCTGACATGACTTTCACCGGCCAATACATGACTGGGTGTCATCAGCGCGCCAAGGCGGAAATGGCCGACACACAGTTGGGTGATTTCGCCACCGCGAGGCAGGGCAAAAGCCAGTCCCAAATCCGCCTGGCCATTGACCACTGCGCTGGGAATCGACTGCGAGCCTTGCACCGTGACGCCAATCGTCACTTTCGGATAGCGCTCGCGCATGCGCTTGAGGGCGGCGGGCAGCAACTCGACGGCAGCGCCTTCCACCGTGGCGATTTCCACATGGCCGGTCTGCACGCCATGCAACCCATCCAGTTCACCGCGCACACGTTCCACGTCCTGCAACAGCAGCGTGATGTGGCGCGTGAGGATTTCGCCGGCCGCCGTCACACGCAGGCCGCCCGGCAAGCGATCAAACAGCGTCGCCCCCATCTCATCTTCCAGCTTGAGGATCTGCCGGTTCACCGCCGACGACGCCACATTGAGGCGCCGTGCGGCTTCGCGGATCGAATGGCAGCGCCGCACCATGTCGAAGTAATAGATCGCCGGGGCGTGGATGCGCAATTTGCGGTTGAGCATTTTTTTTCGGGTCCTTTTGCGCAGGTCTTCAGGCCACGGGACAGGGCGGCTGAATGGATTTTTGTAACGAGGATTACAAGGCTGTTGTGGAATTGATTGTATACAACTCTATGGACATCCCGTGTTTCCTTTGCATACAGTGATTGCACAACAAAAACAGAGATCCCCTCACCATGACTATCCCGAAGGCGTCACCGCAGCGGCCCGAAGATGAAAATCTGGGCGTCGCCGCCAACATGGCTTACGGCCTGCAGCATGTCCTCACCATGTACGGTGGCATTGTCGCCGTGCCGCTGATCGTCGGCCAGGCGGCCGGGTTGTCGCCGGCAGACATTGGCTTGTTGATCGCCGCATCGCTGTTTGCCGGTGGCCTGGCCACGCTGCTGCAAACCTTGGGTTTACCGTTCTTTGGCTGTCAGTTGCCGCTGGTGCAGGGCGTGTCGTTTGCCGGTGTGGCCACCATGGTGGCAATTGTCGGCAGTGATGGCGCTGGCGGGGTGCCGGCGATCCTCGGGGCGGTGATGGCCGCGTCGTTTATCGGGCTGTTGATTACCCCGGTGTTCTCGCGAATAACCAAATTCTTCCCGCCCCTGGTGACCGGTATTGTCATCACCACCATCGGCCTGACCCTGATGCCCGTTGCGGCGCGTTGGGCGATGGGCGGCAACAGCCGCGCGGCGGATTTTGGCAGCATGTCCAATATCGGCCTGGCCGCGTTGACGCTGATGCTGGTGTTGCTGTTGAGCAAGATCGGCAGCGCGACCATCTCCCGTCTGTCGATCCTGCTGGCGATGGTGATCGGCACCGTGATTGCCGTGTTCCTGGGCATGGCGGACTTCTCCGGGGTGACCCAGGGGCCAATGTTCGGTTTCCCCACACCCTTCCATTTCGGCATGCCAACCTTCCATGTGGCCGCGATCATCTCCATGTGCATCGTGGTGATGGTGACGCTGGTGGAAACCTCGGCGGATATCCTCGCCGTTGGAGAGATTATTGACACCAAGGTCGATTCCAAGCGCTTGGGCAATGGTTTGCGCGCCGACATGCTGTCGAGCATGTTCGCGCCGATCTTTGGCTCGTTCACCCAGAGTGCCTTCGCCCAGAACGTAGGGCTGGTGGCGGTTACCGGGGTGAAGAGCCGCTTTGTGGTGGCAACGGGCGGGTTGTTCCTGGTGATCCTCGGTCTGCTGCCATTTATGGGCCGAGTGATCGCAGCGGTGCCGACTTCAGTGCTGGGCGGGGCGGGTATTGTGCTGTTTGGCACCGTGGCGGCCAGCGGCATCCGTACGCTGTCGAAGGTGGACTATCGCAATAACATGAACCTGATCATCGTCGCCACTTCCATCGGTTTTGGCATGATCCCGATTGCCGCTCCAAGCTTCTATGATCATTTCCCGACCTGGTTCGCGACCATTTTCCACTCGGGGATCAGTTCGTCGGCGATCATGGCGATCCTGCTGAACCTGGCGTTCAATCACTTCACTGCCGGTAACTCGGACCAGCAATCGGTGTTTGTGGCAGGGACGGAGCGCAGCTTGTGCTTCCACGATGTGGCCGCGTTGCGCGATGGGGATTACTTTCGCGGCGGCAAGCTGTTTGATGCTGAGGGCAAGGAGATTCCACTCGTAGCCGATGTATCAAGAAAGGCCGCGAAACCTGAAACGACTGAAGTCTAAAGCCGGTTGAGGAATCCATGTGGGAGCTGGCTTGCCTGCGATAGCGGCGGTGAATTCACCCTCGTCATCGCAGGCAAGCCAGCTCCCACATTTTGATTTAGCCAGCCTTAAGCTTTGGGTACGGGACTGAACACGCCTCATCCAAAAACTTCACCACGGTCCCCATGCATGCCTGGCGTTCTTCCACATGGGGCATGTGGCTGGAGTCTTCAAACAGCGCCCAGCGCACATCCGCGATTTCATCCAGGAACGGCTTGACCACCAATGGCGTGGCCTCGTCATGCCGCCCGGAGATCACCAGGGTCGGCACATTGATCGCCGACAACCGGCCAATCGACTTCCAATCCTTCAAGCTGCCGATCACATGGAACTCGGTCGGGCCGCTCATGGCGTGGTACACCGTGGGGTCTGAGTCGACTTGGGCAAAGGTGCGTGCGACCTCTTCCGGCCACGGATTGACGCGGCAGACGTGCTGGTCATAGAAAATCCGCGAGGCGGCGAGGTATTCCGGGTCTTGATAGGTGCCGGCGGCTTCATGCTTGAGCAGGGTTTCATGCACACCTTCGGGCAATAGCTTGCGCAGGCGGTTGGCTTCGCTGACCCAGGTGCGCATGCACGTCGGCGAGTTGGCCGGGATAAACGCGCGCAGGCCCTTGGGCTGGCGGATGGCGTGTTCGCTGCCGAGCATGCCGCCCCAGGACTGGCCGAGAATCGCGTAGTTATCGCGAATGTTCAGGTGGTCGAGCAGGTTGTCGAGTTCGGCGAGGAACAGGTCGACGGTCCAGAACGAAGGGTCTTTGTCCGGCAGATGGGTGGAGCGGCCGTTGCCCAGTTGATCGTAGTGGATCACGGCATGGCCGCTGGCGGCGACGTCCTTGAAGGCATCGACATAGTCATGGGTGCAACCGGGGCCACCGTGGATGATCACCAGCGGCGTGCGGCCGGTGGACAGGTCGCCGGTGACACGGTACCAGGTCTGGTAGGCGCCAAAGGCCGCATACCCTTCGCGGATTTTTTCGATGAATTCCATTTCGTACCCTGCTCGTGAAAAAAGGATCAGGGACACAATAGTCGGCACGCCACATTTAGGTAACTAGCAAAACAGCTAGGTTTTACCCATCGGTCAATCTTCCAGCAGGCGGTAATGGGTGGCGCGCACCACCGCCTGGACGCGGTTCTTGGCCCCCAGCTTGTGCATCGCCGAGGCCAGGTGCAGGGTGACCACTGCCAGTGAGCGGCTCAATTGCGTGGCGATTTCAGCGGCGGTGAGGCCGTCGGCGGCCCATTTCAGGCATTCGCGCTCGCGTTTGGTCAGGTGGATATGCGGGTACGTGCGTAGCTCTTTGCTGAATAGCGGGTAGGCCGCTTCCTGCAAGGCGTGGGTGATCAGGCTGAAATCTGCCAGGGTCTGCTGTGCATCCTGCAACACACTGCGGGCCTTGCCGATGCGCAAGCCGGTCAACGAGGCGAAGCCGCCGCGTGGCAAGTGGATGGGCACGCTGACGCCGCAGGTCAGTTGGCGTTCGTGCAGGTATGAAGAAACGGGGGCGTGGCAGGGGTCGATGATCTTTTGCAGCGCCGTCTGGGCTTTGGCCTCGTAGGACCAGACAAATGGCGATACCGTGCTCAAGGCCAGGTGCTGCACCGGGTCGATCTGGTAGAAACCTTCGCCACACCACAACGCATGCCAGTCGGGCGGCGTGTTGCGCAGTTCCAGTACCGAAGGGGTGATCAAGGCGCCATCATGGTCGATGGGCACCGGGGTGTAGTCGTACACCAGTGCATCGAAGCCCAACTGTTGGGCAAGGATAAAGGTGTTGTCCATCTGTTCGTCCAGGCTCCTGCCCGGCATCAGACGGTTATTGAAGGCAGTAAGCTTGGCCAGCATCCGTTCTGCTCCCGAATTCATTTGAATCTCGACTTGCGGCAAGTAGAATGCCACGCCCCGGCGAAGGACTGCCAGGCCAAACCTATAAGAAATACTAGGTTATGGACGCACGGCATCCTCGGTAGTGTTGGCCTGATCAACGGCCGCTGCCAGCCAGGCCGATACCACACAAGGAATGTATGCATGTGGCGTGAAATTGCCCCCGACCAGCAGTACAACGTGCAAGTCGACGGCCATAACCTCGTGGTCTACAGCTTCGGCGAAGGCGATGAGGTGCTCTTGTGCCTCAACGGCGGCCCGGGCCTGCCGTGTGACTACTTGCGCGACGCCCATGGCTGGCTCAAGGACCATAACCTGCGAGTGGTTGCATTCGACCAGCTTGGCACGGGCGCATCAGCCAGACCGACCGATGTTTCCCTGTGGGAAATCCGCCGTTATGTCGAAGAAGTCGAAACCGTGCGCCAAACCCTGGGCCTGGGCCGTGTGCATTTGCTCGGGCATTCCTGGGGCGGCTGGCTCGGCATCGAATACGCCATTCATTACCCCGACGCGCTGAAAAGCCTGATCCTCGAAAACACCGTCGGCGACATTCCGCACCTGTCCCAGGAGCTTGAACGCCTGCGCGGCGCCCTCGGCAGTGAAACCGTGGCAATGATGCAGCGCCACGAAGCCATGGGTACCCTCGACCATCCGCAGTACCAGGCTGCCATCACTTTGCTCAACTATCGCCACGTGTGCCGCCTGGACGAATGGCCCGAGCCGGTCAAGCGCTCCCTCGGCGACTGGAACATGGGCCCTTACGAAACCATGCAGGGGCCCAATGAGTTCCTCTATGTCGGCAACCTCAAGGACTGGAACCGCATCCCCGAGATGGCCGACTTCAAGATGCCCACGCTGATCACCACCGGACAACACGACGAACTCACCCCAGCCTGTGCGATGCGCATGAAGATGGCAGTCAAGCATGCCGAGCTGCACGTGTTTCCCAACAGCAGCCATATGCCGTTTTACGAAGAGCCCCAGGCTTATTTCCCGGTGTTGCTGGGCTTCCTCGCGCGTCACCGAGGCTGACGGATGAATCTGGCGCGCTACCGTTTTGTGCTGTCCCGGCCGCTGCAATTGCTGCCGGTGTTGTTTGGCATCAGCCTGATCACTTTTATCCTGGTGCGCTCGATCCCCGGCGATCCGGCGCGGGCCTTGCTGGGCTCGCGCAGCACCCCGGACGCGCTGCTGAAAATCCGCGCCCAGTACGGCCTCGACCAGCCGTTGTGGCTGCAGTATTTCTACTTTTTGAAGAACCTGCTCAAGGGTGATCTCGGCCAATCGCTGTTGTACAAGGTCGATGCCCTGAAGCTGATCGTCACCCGCATCGAGCCGACCCTGGTGCTGGTGCTCGGCAGCGTGCTGCTGGCGCTGTTGATCGCGGTGCCGCTGGCCACCCTGGCGGCGCGCAACAAGGGCGGCTGGGTGGACAACCTGATCCGTGTATTCACCACGGTCGGCCTGGGGATGCCGGCGTTCTGGCTGGGGTTGATGCTGATCCTGCTGCTGAGTGTGAAGTGGGGGTTGTTTCCGGTGTCTGGCTACGGCCGCACCTTTCTCGACAAGGCGCATCACATGGTCTTGCCGTGCCTGACCATTGCCCTGGCGTTATCGGCGGTGCTGGTGCGCAACCTGCGGGCGAGCATGTTGATGGAATTGCAGGCCGATCATGTCACCGCTGCGCGGGCGCGCGGGTTGTCGGAAGCGGCGGTGTTTCGCCGTCATGTGTTGCCCAATTCCCTGGTGCCGGCGGTCAATCTGCTGGCGGTGAATATCGGCTGGCTGATCAGCGGCACGGTGGTGATCGAAAGCCTGTTCGCCATTCCCGGCATCGGCCAATTGCTGGTGCGCGGCATCTTTACCCGCGACTACATGGTGGTGCAGGGCGTGGCCATGGTGCTGGCGTGTGCGACGGTAATGGTCAACTTTGCCGCCGACGTGGTCACGGTGGCCCTCGACCCACGGGTGAAGATGCAATGAGCAGCCGCCCGTTGATTGCTCCGTGGCGCTTGCGTCTGCGCTTTGGTTTTCGCAACGGTCGGCTGACCGCCGCGTGGGGCCTGTTGATCCTGTTGCTGTGGTTTGCCCTGGCGCTGTTTGCGCCGTGGATCGCCCCCTACGACCCGATTGCGCAGAACACCGAGTTCAGTTTGCTGGCCCCCAGCCTGGCCCATCCTTTCGGCACCGATAACTATGGCCGCGACATCCTCTCCCGAGTGATCTGGGGCGCGCGCATCGACCTGCAACTGGCCATCGTCGGGGTGATTTTCCCGTTCATGATCGGCACTTTTGTCGGCGCGGTCTCCGGCTACATCGGCGGGCGTTTCGACAGCGTTTGCATGCGCGTGATCGACGTGATCCTGGCGTTCCCGTTCCTGGTGTTGATGCTGGCGATCATGGCCATCCTCGGGCCGGGCTTGAAGAGCTTTTATATCGCCATGGCGCTGGTGGGCTGGGTGTCGTACGCGCGGCTGATCCGCTCGCAGATCCTGGTGCTCAAGGAAAGCGATTTTGCCCTGGCCGCCAAGAGCCTGGGCTTTGGCCATGGGCGCATTCTGTTCCGGCATTTGCTGCCGAATGCGATGTTTGGCTCGATTGTGTTTTCCATGTCGGACGCGGTGCTGGTGCTGCTCAATGGAGCCGCCGTGAGTTACTTGGGCCTGGGCGTGCAACCGCCGACCGCCGAGTGGGGCACGATGGTGGCCGAAGGGCAGGCGTTTATCACCACGGCGTGGTGGATCTGTACGTTCCCGGGCCTGGCCATCGTTACCCTGGCCATGGGTTTCAGCCTGCTGGCTGACGGTGTCGCGCAAGTGTTGGGGGACCGCTCATGAGCCTGTTGCAGGTGCAAGACCTGAGCGTGATCGCCAACAACGCCGGGCGCGATGTGACGCTGGTGGACCGCGTGTCCTTCGACTTGGCCGAAGGCGAAATCCTCGGGCTGGTGGGCGAAAGCGGCTCGGGCAAGACCATGGCCTGTCGCGGGCTTATGCGCTTGTTGCCGTCGCCGAACCTGCGGGTGCAGGGCGCTGCCGTGCGGCTGGCCGGCCAGGACTTGTTGGCGCTGGACGAAGCCGGCATGCGCGCCATACGCGGCGGGCAGTTGGGCATGATCTTCCAGAACCCCAGCAGCCACCTCGACCCGCTGATGCGCATCGGCGAGCAGATTGCCGAGGGCATTCGCCTGCACCAGGGCGCGTCGAAAAAAGACGCGCGCCGGCAAGCCATCGAGGTGCTGCGCCAAGTCGGCATTCCCGATCCCCAGGCGCGGGTGGACAATTATCCCCACGAGTTTTCCGGTGGCATGCGCCAGCGCGCGATGATCGCCGTCGCCTTGGGCTGCAACCCTAAAGTGCTGATCGCCGACGAGCCGACCACCGCCCTGGATGTGACTGTGCAAGCACAAATCCTGCGCTTGCTGCTGGACCTGCGCGACCGGCGCGGCCTGTCGATCATCATGATCACCCACGACCTTGGCGTGGTGGCGCAGACCTGTGATTCCATCGCGGTGATGTACGCCGGGCGCCTGTGTGAGCAGGGCAGCAAGTACGACTTGCTGGCGCGTCCGCAGCACCCGTACACCGCCGGCCTGATCGCTTGCCAGCCGGCCCATAGCAGCGGCCACGCCTTGCTGCGCACCATTGCCGGCCAGCCGCCGTTACTCGATGCGTTGCCCGCCGGTTGCCGCTTCAACCCGCGCTGCCCGCAGGTGGGCGCCTTGTGTACGGAGCAAGTACCGCAAGGCGTACGCGTGGCTTGTCACTACCCGTTGGGAGCGCACTCATGAGCCTGTTGCAGATCAAGGACCTGGAGGTGAAGTTTGCCGCGTCCGGCTCCGGCTTCCTGGGGTTGAACAAGCAGTGGGTGAGGGCGGTCAACGGTGTTTCACTGAACCTCGCGGGGGGGGAAACCCTGGGTTTGGTCGGTGAGTCCGGCAGTGGCAAGAGCACGTTGGGCCGGGCGATTCTGCACCTCAATCCGATCAGCGCCGGGCAGGTGTTGTTCGATGGCATCGACATGGCCCATGGCAGCCCTATCGACATCGCCCGCCTGCGCCACGAAACCGCGATGATCTTCCAGGACCCGTACGCAGCGCTGAACCCGCGCCACACCATTGGCGAAACCATTGCCGAAGTGCTGCGGGTGCAGCGCAAGGTCACGCCGGACCAGATCCCGCGCCGCGTCGATGAACTGCTCGACCTGGTCGGCTTGCGCCCCGAACTCGCCAGCCGCAAGCCCGGCTCCCTCAGTGGCGGCCAGTGCCAGCGCGTGGGTATCGCTCGCGCATTGGCGGTGGAGCCGCGCCTGATCATCGCCGATGAGTGCGTGGCGGCGCTGGACGTGTCGATCCAGGGGCAGATCATCAACCTGTTGCTGGAACTGCAACAGCGCATGAACCTGGCGATTCTGTTTATCGCCCATGACCTGGCCATTGTGCGCCGCCTGTGCGACCGCGTGGCGGTGATGTACCTGGGCAAGATCGTCGAGGAAGGGCCGGTGGAAGCGGTCTTCACCGCGCCGCGTCATCCCTATACGGCGGCGTTGATCGAGGCGATTCCCGAGATCGATCCCCATCGGCCGTTGCCTACAGAACCTTTGCCCGGTGAGCCACCGAGCCCGCTGAACCTGCCTGCCGGTTGCGCCTTTCACCCGCGTTGCCGGCATGCGCAAACCATGTGTTCCGTGGTGTTGCCGCCTACCCATTTCCTGCACGAGCATCGGTACAGTTGCGTGCTTGAAGAACCATTGCTTTAACCCTCTGCCATTCATTAACAAGGAGTTGTGATATGCAATCGCGTCATTTGAAGTTGCTCGCCGCCGCTACATTGACCGCCTGGTCCCTGACCGCCGGGTTGGCGCAAGCCGCCGGTGTACTGACCATCGGCTGCCGTGAGGACAGCACCACGTTCGACCCGATCAAAAGCGCGCAAAACCGTGACACCTGGGTATTCGCCAACGTGTACGACACCCTGGTCCGCGTGGACAACCTGGGCACCAAGATGGAGCCGGGGCTGGCAGAAAGCTGGGACATTTCCAAGGACTGCCTGACCTACACCTTCAAGCTGCGTGATGCGAAGTTCTCCGATGGCTCGGCGATCAGCGCCGACGACGCGGCGTTCAGCCTGTTGCGCATCCGTGACAACAAGGCTTCGCTGTGGAGCGATCCGTTCAGCCTGATCGACACCGCCAAGGCGACTGATCCGAAGACCCTGGTGGTCACCCTCAAGACTCCGGCCGTAGCCTTCCTCTCGCAACTGGCGTCGCCGACGGTGTCGATCCTGTCGGAAAAAGCCATGACCAAGATGGGCGAAGACGCCTACTCGGAAAACCCGGTGACCTCCGGCGCGTTCACCGTGGACGAGTGGCGCAAGGGCGACCGCGTAATCCTGAAGAAGAACCCGAACTTCTGGCAGGCCAAGAACGTCAGCCTGGACGGCGTGGAATGGGTCTCCGTGACCGACGACAACACGCGCATGCGCATGGTGCAGAACAATGAACTGGACACGGCGATCTTCGTGCCGTTCTCCCGCGTTGAAGAACTGAAGAAAGACAAGAACGTGGTGATCCACTCCGACCCGTCCACCCGCGAAGATCACCTGCTGATCAACCACGCCCACGGTCTGCTGGCCAAGAAGGAAGTGCGTGAGGCGCTGGACATGGCCATCGATAAACAATCGCTGGTCAAGACCGCCACTTACGGTCAAGGCACTGTGGCGTATTCCTACATCCCTAAAGGTTCGCTGTTCCATTACGCCAACAACCTGCAACGCCCGTATGACCCGACGGCCGCCAAGAAGCTGCTGGCCGATGCCGGCGCCAAGGACTTGAAGCTCAACTACGTGGTCAACGCCGGCAACGAAGCCGACGAGCAGATCGCCGTGATCATCAAGGACCAGTTGGCCAAGGTCGGCGTGACCGCCAACCTGCAAAAGGTCGACCCGACCCAAAGCTGGCAGATGCTGGTGGACGGTGAGTACGATATTTCGGTGATGTACTGGACCAACGACATCCTCGACCCGGACCAGAAGACCACTTTCGTTCTGGGCCACGACACCAACCAGAACTACATGACCCGTTACAAGAACGACAAGGTCAAGGACCTGGTGGCAGCCGCGCGGATCGAGGCCGACCCGGTCAAGCGTGAGCAGATGTATGTGGAGTTGCAGAAGCTGGCGAAGCAGGATGTTAACTGGATTGACTTGTACTACAGCCCGTATATCAACATCTCACGCAAGAATGTGAGTAACTTCCTGCAAAACCCGCTGGGGCGTTTCACCCTTGAAGAAGTCGTGAAAAACTAAAGAACACCGCAATTAAAAATGTGGGAGCGGGCTTGCCCGCGATAGCGGTCTGCCAGTGACGAATACCTCGCCTGACACTCCGCCATCGCGGGCAAGCCCGCTCCCACATTTTTTTGTGGTCACATTTGGTTCTGTGTTGTTTCAGGGATTATTGCGCGTCAAACGCCTGGCCATTGATACCCGCACTGTCCGGCCCCATCAGGTACAGGTACACCGGCATGATCTCTTCCGGCGCCGGCCGCTCCATCGGGTTCTCCCCCGGATACGCCTGGGCGCGCATGCTGGTGCGTGTGCCGCCTGGGTTGATGCTGTTGGAGCGTACCGCTGCCACATCCTCAAGCTCATCGGCCAAGGTTTGCATCAGCCCCTCAGTGGCAAACTTCGACACCCCATAAGCCCCCCAATACGCCCGCCCCTTGCGCCCGACGCTGCTGGAGGTAAACACCACCGACGCATCCTGGGACAGCTTGAGCAGCGGCAGCAAGGTGCTGGTCAGCATGAACATCGCGTTGACGTTCACGTGCATCACGCGCATGAAGTTCTCACCGGACAACTGCTCGATCGGCGTACGTGGGCCGATGATCGAGGCGTTGTGCAGCAGGCCGTCGAGGTGGCCGAATTCCTTTTCGATCATCGCTGCCAGCTCATCGTATTGATGGGGCAGGGCGGTCTCCAGGTTGAAGGGGATCACCACCGGCTGAGGTTGGCCGGCTGCTTCGATTTCGTCATACACCTGGGCCAGGTTGGCTTCGGTCTTGCCCAGCAACAGCACGGTGGCGCCGTGGGCGGCGTAGGTTTTCGCCGCCGCCGCGCCAATCCCGCGGCCGGCTCCGGTCACCAGGATCACCCGGCCTTTGAGCAGTTCTGGACGTGCAGAGTAATCAAACATAAATAGCCTCGACAAAATTCACAGTGATACAGCGCTCAATCTGCAACCCAATCCCTGTGGGAGCTGGCTTGCCTGCGATAGCGGTGTATCAGTCAGCAGAAGTGTTGGCTGGCAGACCGCTATCGCAGGCAAGCTGAACTGGTCCAGTAATTTCGGACATTCTTTTCGGTTCTCACGCTGCTAGCTTTTCCGCCGCTATCGGTGAGTGATAACCGTTGTAGCTGTGGCGCCTTACGCTGTTGTATCGCGCCACATATCGGT